>DAMCAL010000024.1:0-26319 GCA_032059585.1 Burkholderiaceae bacterium | reverse complement strand
CCGAGGCCGAGCTGGAGCGGCTGGTCAGCGCCCTGGGCGACGCCCTGGCCGAGACCGCCTGACACACGGCACATCGCTGCACGTCCATTGACCGGCTGACGCCGCCGCCCCGCCAGGGCCGGCGGCGTTTTTTCTGGGTCCCACCGCGGCCGCACATGCCGGCCATTGGCCCTGTCCGCGGCAAAGGTGTTTCACGCCCGCCGCGCCCTGCCGCGCGGCCGCCGCGCCAGGGCGGCTCCTACAATCGCAGGCCTGTGTACGCGCGCACCAGCGGCCCTCCTGCCGGCGCGGCGCGGCCACCCTGTTCCGAGCTGGAGACGCCTGCATGCCCGACACCCCGACCCCCACGCCCTCTGCCACCGACAAGCGCGCCCTGCTGCGCCGCGCGGCGCTGGAATACCACGAGTTTCCGCAGCCCGGCAAGATCGCCATCGCCGCGACCAAGCAGATGAGCAACCAGCACGACCTGGCGCTGGCCTACTCGCCGGGCGTGGCCGCGCCGTGCGAGGAGATCGTCAAGGACCCGGCTGCCGCCTTCCGCTACACCGCGCGCGGCAACCTGGTCGGCGTGGTGACCAACGGCACAGCGGTGCTGGGCCTGGGCGACATCGGCCCGCTGGCCGGCAAGCCGGTCATGGAAGGCAAGGGGGTGCTGTTCAAGAAGTTCTCCGGCATCGACGTGTTCGACATCGAGATCGACGAGAAGGACCCGGAGAAGCTGGTCGAGATCATCGCCGCGCTGGAGCCGACCTTCGGCGGCATCAACCTGGAGGACATCAAGGCGCCGGACTGCTTTTATGTCGAGCGCAAGCTGCGCGAGCGCATGAAGATCCCGGTGTTCCACGACGACCAGCACGGCACCGCCATCGTCGTCGGCGCGGCCATCCTGAACGGGCTGAAGGTGGCCGGCAAGAGCATCGCGCAGGTCAAGCTGGTCGCGTCCGGCGCGGGCGCCGCAGCCCTGGCCTGCCTGGGCCTGCTGGTCAAGCTGGGCCTGCCGCGCGAGAACATCTGGGTGACCGACATCGCCGGCGTGGTGTATCAGGGTCGCACCGAACTGATGGACGAGGACAAGGCGCAGTTCGCCCAGGCCACCGACCTGCGCACCTTGGGCCAGGCCATCGAAGGCGCCGACATCTTCCTGGGCCTGTCCGCTGGCGGCGTGCTGAAGCAGGACATGGTCGCCAAGATGGCCGCCGACCCGCTGATCTTCGCCCTGGCCAACCCCAACCCGGAGATCACCCCCGAAGACGTGCAGGAAGTGCGCGGCGACGCCATCATCGCCACCGGCCGCACCGACTACCCCAACCAGGTCAACAACGTCCTGTGCTTCCCGTACATCTTCCGCGGCGCGCTGGACTGCGGCGCGACCACCATCACCACCGAGATGGAGATCGCCGCGGTGCACGCCATCGCGGAACTCGCCCAGGCCGAGCAGAGCGAGGTGGTGGCCGCGGCCTACGTGGGCGAGCCGCTGGCGTTCGGGCGTGAGTACCTCATCCCCAAGCCGTTCGATCCGCGGCTGATGATGAAGATCGCGCCGGCGGTGGCGCAGGCGGCGGCGGACTCGGGCGTCGCGCAGCGCCCGGTGGCCGACATGGACGCCTACCGCGACCACCTGCAGACCTTCGTCTACGCGTCTGGCAACATCATGAAGCCGATCTTCATGGTGGCCAAACAGGCGGCGGACAAGCGCATCGCCTTCTCCGAGGGCGAGGAGGAACGCATCCTGCGCGCCGCGCAGATCGTGGTGGACGAGCGCATCGCCCGCCCGACGCTGATCGGCCGTCCGGCCATCATCGCCCAGCGCATCGACAAGTTCGGACTGCGGCTGAAACAGGATGTGGACTACGACGTGGTCAACGTGGAGGACGACCACCGCTACCGCGACTTCTGGCAGACCTACCACCGCATGACCGAGCGGCGCGGCGTCACGGTGCCGATCGCAAAAATAGAGATGCGCCGGCGCCTGACGCTGATCGGTTCGATGCTGCTGCACAAGGGCGAGGTGGACGGCCTGATTTGCGGTACCTGGGGGCATACGGCGCACCACCTGCAGTACATCGACCAGGTCATCGGCAAGCGCGCCGGCGCCACCACCTACGCCGCCATGAATGCGCTGCTGCTGCCCGACCGCCAGGTCTTCGTGGTGGACACGCACGTCAACTACGACCCCACGGCCGAGCAGCTGGCCGAGATCACCGTCATGGCGGCCGAGGAGATCATGCGCTTCGGCATCCGCCCCAAGGCGGCGCTGCTGAGCCATTCCAACTTCGGCTCCAGCAACCATGAAAGCGCCGTGAAGATGCGCCGCACCCTGGAACTGCTGCGCGAGCAGGCGCCTTGGCTGGAGGTGGACGGCGAGATGCATGGCGATGTGGCGCTGGACGAGAAGGAGCGCACCGCCCTGATGCCGCACGGCACCCTGTCGGGCAGCGCCAACCTGCTGGTCATGCCCAACATCGATGCGGCCAACATCTCCTACAACCTGCTGAAGACCGCGGCCGGCGGCGGCATCGCCATTGGCCCCATGCTGCTGGGCGCCGGCGCACCGGTGCAGGTGCTGACCCCCAGTGCCACGGTGCGGCGCATCGTCAACATGACGGCGCTGACGGTCGCCGACGCCAACACCAGCCGCTAGAAAAGCACAAAAGGCACGCGCGCTGCCCGTTTTTTGGGCAGACGCTTGCCTTTGTCCGCCCTTTTTGTCACACTACCGGGTCGAAATTTCGGGTTAACCCGAAGTTTTTGAAAGGTATCGTGGATGTTCAAGGCGGGTGCCCTTGCGGCGTGCAAGGCGTTTATGGCGTGCGCTGTGGGTGCTGCGGTCGTGCTGGCGCCGGTTGTTTCGTCGGCGCGCTCCTTTGCCGCCGCCAGCGCATCCATCGCCCTGTCCGACCTGCCCGCCCAGGGGCGCGCCACCTATGCGCTGATCCATGCGGGGGGGCCTTTTCCCTACGACAAGGACGGCACGGTCTTCGGCAACCGCGAACGGCTGCTGCCGATCAAGAAGCGCGGCTACTGGCGGGAGTACACGGTTCGCACGCCCGGCGTGCGTCACCGAGGCGCCCGGCGCATCGTGTGCGGTGGCGCGCCGCGCACACCCGATACCTGCTACTACAGCGGCGACCATTACGCGAGCTTCCGGGAAATCACGCCGTGACCGCGCAGCCCCTGCCTGCTGCGGCCGCGTGCGGCGCCCTGTGGGGCAGCCGCACTGAAATCACCCATCCGCCGGCGCATGCGTACAGCGTGCGCCGGCGCATGCCTGTTTTTGTGGACCTCTGAGAGAAAGAGCAACGGAGATGCAAACGCCACTTCGTAGTAAGGACCAGGAAGCCCTGTTACGCGCAGTGCGCCCCAACATCGTGCAGTCCATCCGCGCCTTCCGGGTGCACGACCTGCAGGAGACTGCGCGCACCCTGGGCCACCATTTCCTGTACGCCAACCTGGCGCACGCGCAGACCAAGCAGGACGTGCTGGAGCTGATCGCCTCGCAGTTCACCTTCCCGGCGCACTTCGGCAAGAACTTCGACGCCCTGTACGACTGCCTGACCGACCCGCTGCACAAGTCGGGGCCGCAGCCCGGCTTCGTGGTGGTGCTCGAGCAGATCCCGCTGACGGCGAAGTTCGACAAGGAAGTGCGCGAGCAGCTGCTGGACGTGTTCCGGGAAGCGGCCGACTACTGGGCCGAGCGCAAGATCGCCTTCCGCTGCTTCTATTCTTTTCTGTAGCCCGTTCCACATCCGCCGGCCAGGCGGAACGGGCCAGCGAGGCGCACATCAGCGCCCCGCACCAGGCCATGGCGATCGAGATCGATCCTGCGGGCGAGCACTGCCCATTGACCGACAAGCTGGTGGACATCACGCCACTGGCGCTGCGCATGAGCAGCCCCTTCAATACCGGCTACTGGATGGCTGCGTAGCTCGGCGCATTCCCCTGGGCGGCTGCGCCGCTTCCCCTTCCCGGGCGCTGCGCCTGGAAGAGGGACGACGCTGGTGGATGGCAATGGGCAAAGCCAGATCCACGGCGTCTGCTGGCCTGGCGGAGCGCTGGCGCTGGCGTTTCAGGTCAAATCGGGCTCCAGCGCTTATCCGGCAAGCGCTGGTAGCTACTATTTTAATAGCAATGCCTGTGCCAGCGCGACGTACTCCGCCACCGGCACTTCCTCGGCGCGGCGCTGGGTGTCGAAGGGGCCGGACCAGCCGCGTGCCTCCAGCCAGCGGCCCAGGCTGTGGCGCAGCAGCTTGCGGCGCTGGCTGAAGGCGACCTGCACCAGTTCGGACAGCAGCGCCACATCCACCCCCGGCGGCTCGGCCAGCGGCACCATGCGCACCACCGCGCTGTCCACGCGCGGCGGGGGCTCAAAGGCACTGGGCGGCACGAACAGCACGTCCTCCATCGCGTAGCGCCACTGCAGCATCACCGACAGCCGGCCGTAGGCGGCGGTGGCGGGCTGCGCCACCATGCGGTCGATGACCTCCTTTTGCAGCATGAAGTGCTGGTCCTCGACGGCATGCACATGCCCGAGCAAATGGAACAGGATGGGCGTGGAGATGTTGTAGGGCAGGTTGCCCACCACCCGGACCTTCGGCGCGCCCAGCGCCTGCGCCACCTGCGCGAAGTCCACCTTCAGCACGTCGGACTCGATGACCTGCAACTGCGGGTGCTGGCGCAGACGGGCCGCCAGATCGCGGTCCAGCTCGATCACGGTGAGCCGCCCCAGGCGCTCGACCAGCGGCTGGGTCAGCGCCGCCAACCCGGGGCCGATCTCCACCATCGGCTCGCCTGCGCGCGGCCCGATGGCCCGCACGATCGCGTCGATGATGCCCGGGTCGGACAGGAAATGCTGACCGAAGCGCTTGCGCGCGACATGCGCCTTGCCCGCTGCCATGGCCGGTTACAGCTGCGGCGGCTCGCGGTACTCGACATAGGCGCGGGCACGCGCCTCGCGGATCCAGTCGGCGTAGGCCTCGTCGAGCTTTTTCTCGCGCACCACGTCGCGCACCATGTCACGCTGCTGGCGCTGGTTCAGCTTGACCTCGCGGCGCCCGAGCAACTGGATCAGGTGCACGCCGAACCGCGTCACCACCGGGTGGCTGATCTCGCCGGGCGCCAGCTGCGCCAGCGCCTGCTCGAACTCGGGCACGTAGCGCCCGGGCAGGGCCCAGCCCAGGTCGCCGCCGTCCTTGCTGCTGCCGTCCTGCGAATGCTCGCGCGCGAGCTGGGCGAAGTCGGCCTGGCCATTGACCACGCGCGTGCGCAGCTCCTCCAGCCGCTCGGCCGTCTGGCGCTCGCTGGCGCCGGGCTGCAGGCGCAGCAGGATGTGGCGGGCATGGTTTTCGACCGCCGTGGCGGCCACCGCGCCGGCCCGGGTGCGCTCGATCACCTTCAGGATGTGAAAGCCTGCCGGCGAACGCACCGGCCCGACCAGGCCGCCCACCGGCGCGCCCTGGGTGGAGCTGACGAACAGCTCGGGGTAGCGGTCGGCCGAACGCAGGCCCAGCTCGCCGCCTTGCGCGCCCTCCGCCGCGTCGGAGTATTCACGCGCCAGTTGGGCGAAGTCGCCGCCGGCCTGCAGCTGCTGCATGGCCTGCCGGGCGCGCTGCTCGCGCTCGGCCACCTGCTGCGGCGTGGCGTCCTCGGGCACGCGAAAGAAGATGTGGCCCAGGTTCAGCTCCACCGGGCTGCTGCTGGCGGCTTGCTGCTGCTGCTCGCGCAGGTACTGGTCGATGTCCAGGTCGCTCACGCGCACGCGCGACTCCACGTCGCGTTCGCGCACGCGCATGGCCAGCAGTTGCGTGCGCAGCTCTTCGCGGAACCGCTCGCGGCTCAGGCCGTCGGCTTCCAGGCGCCGGTACATCTCGTCGACGCTGACATCGTTTTGCCGCGCCACCGACTGCTCGGCCTGCGTCACCGCCCAGTCGTCCACCTTGATGCCGCCTTCGCGCGCGAGTTGCACCTGCACGCGCTCCACGATCAGGCGCTCGAGCGCCTCGCGCGCCAGCGCCTCGGGCGGCGGCACGGGCACGTTCTGCCCGGCCAGCTGCTGCGCCAGGCGGGCGGCGCGCTGGCGCACCTCGTTGTTGGTGACGGGCTCGGAATTGACCACCGCGACGATGAAGTCGGCCGGGCGCGGCGCCCGGGCGCCTGCATCCGCTGCGGGCAGGACCGCGGTGACAGCGGGCAGGCGCGGAGCGCTCGCGCCCGGCACGCGCAGGCCCTGGGCCAGTGCGGGGGCGGCGGCCAGCGACGCGGCGAGAGCGGACAGGCAGGCCAGGCCCAGGGGCGATGCGCGAAATGTCATGGCGGATACGGGTGTCTGAAGGAGGCTGCAGCGGGCAGCAAACGGTCAATCGTACTGGGAGAAGCGGCTCGGCACGGCCGGGTTGCCGCCCAGGCTCTGGTAGCGCGGCACGTGCTCGCGCAGCGCCGCCAGCGGATTGGCGCCCAGCGACAGGCGCGAGAAGCCCGAAAACTCCAGCTGCACCATGACGCGCGTGCTGGACGCTTCGACGCTGCGCTGCAGCCGCTCCAGCACCACGCGGCCGATCCAGCAGCAGCTCTCGTATTCCAGCCCGACCACGGTGTCCACCAGCTTGCGGTCGCGCAGGCTGTAGTTCAGCCGCCCCACGCTGTACCAGCGGCCGGCGCCCTGCGCCGCGCTGCTGCGCGTGTCGCCCCACAGCGCGCCCAGCGGCCATTGCCAGCCCACGTCCAGCTGCTTGCTCGGCTCGGTGATCAGGTCGGTCACCTTCTGCATGCGGTAGGCGGCGCTCACCGTGCGGTAGGGCCCGGGCGAGTAGCGCGCGCCGATGGTGGTGCGCATCGAGCGGCCTTCCTTGGGGTTGTACTGCAGCGTGCTGTCCAGCCCCCACTGCGGTGTCCAGTTGATGGCCGCGCCCAGCAGCACGTCCGACAGGCGCTCGCTGACGACTTGCGCGCCCGGCATGGTCACCTTCTGGTCGGAAAAGCGCAGCCGCTGGGCGATGCCGAAGCGCGCCGTCTCCGCGCCGCTGTCCGCCTCCAGCAGCCGCGTGGTCACGCCCAGCGTCAGGAGGTTGTTGTCTGCGATGCGGTCGTTGCCGCCGAAAGCGTTCTCGGTGTAGATGGTGGCGAAGTTGAAGTCGGTCGCCGCGGTGTCGTACACCGGCAGGTAGCGCTGGTCGCGGTAGGGGGTGTAGGTGTAGAAGGCGCGCGGCTCCAGGGTCTGCAAGAAGCCGCGGCCGAAAAACTGCGCGTCGCGCTCGAACACCAGGCCGCTGTCCAGGCTGAAGGTGGGCAGCACGCGCGACGCGGAGCGCTGGCCGTTGGCCAGCAGGCCGTCGAACGCGTAGTTGGTGGCGTGCACCTGCAGCCGCGGCACGACGAAGCCCGCCGGCGCCAGGAACGGGCGGCTGAGCTGCGCCAGCGCGTAGCTGCGCTGCGCGTTGGGCTGGTTGTAGTAGCGCCGGTCGGCCGAGAAATGCGTGTAGTCGGCGTCCACGCTGGCGTCCAGGCCCAGCGGCAGTTGCGTGGGCGCATAGCGCCAGTGCCACTGGGGCAGGCGGTCATAGGGCGGGATGATGGGTGCCTGCGGGTCCTGCAGCGTCTGCCACTTGAGCACGCGCAGCGAGGCCGACTGCGCGCCCTGTGCCCAGCTCAGGCTGCCCTCGCCCGGCAACAGGCGCTGCGCCAGCTGCCCCAGCGCGCCGCCACCGCCGCTGCCGAAGCTGCCGCGCTGGGTGAAGTCGCGCCAGTAGTCGTCGTCGCTCACGCGGCGGATGTTCAGGCCCAGGCCCACGCCGCCCAGCGGCGTGGCCAGCGCCTGGTCGTGGCGCGCGCCCCAGGCCCAGCGGTCGCGATGGCGCAGCCGGTCGCTGGGCATGTACTGCGCGCCGAGTTCGCCGCGGTAGTTCGGCTCCAGGTAGCGGAACTCGCCGGCCAGCGACACCCCGCGGCGCGTCATGGCCATGGGGGTGAAGGTGGCGTCGCGGTTCGGCGCGATGTTCCAGTAGTAGGGCTGGGCGTACTCGAAGCCGCTCACGCTGTCCAGCCCGAAGGTCGGCGGCAACAGGCCACTCTTGCGCTTGTCCGACAGCGGGAAGGTGATGGCCGGCACGGGCAGGATCGGCACGCCCTTGAATTCCAGCACGCCGGCTTCGGCGTAGCCCACGTCCTCGGCCTGGTCCAGCTCGATGCGGCGCGCGCGCAGGATCCAGTCGGGCTGCCAGCTGGCCTCGTCGGTGCGCTCGCAGGTGGTGTAGGTGGCCTCGTGGATCACCGAGCGCTCGCGGTCGAGAAAGTCCACGCGCGCGGCTTCGCCGTGGGCGCCGGTGGCCAGAAAACGGTAGCGCGCGTCGCTGAAGAAACCGTGGAAGGCGTCGACCTGCAGGTCCAGCAGCGTGCCCTGGTAACGGTTGCCGGCGTTGTTGATGCGCACCTGGCCGCTGGCCTGGGCCCGGTCCGCGGCCACGTCGTAGTGCATGCGGTCGGCGTGGATGATGGTGTCGCCGCGGCGCAGCTCGGCGTTGCCCTCGATGGTCGCCTCGACGTCGGGCTGGCCCGAGAGCTGGTCGCCGCGCACGAACACCGGCTGCTGCGCCCGCACGGCCGGCGGCAGCGTCTCCTGCAGTTCGGGGCTGGCGCGCAGCGCGGGCGCATCGGGGGTCTGGGCACCGCCGGCCAGGGGCGCGCCGCACAGCGCGAGCGCGGCGAGCCGGGCCAGCACGCGGCGCGCTGGCAGGGCGGACGGGATCGGCGGGACGCGGGAGTGGAGCGGCACGGGCGGAAAAGCGATGCGGACGACAAGCGCGCGCCGGGCGGGACGGCCCAGCCCCGGCGCTGCCTAAAATCCGATTATCCATGAGCGACTTCCCTGCCCCTGCGGCTTCCCCCTCCCCTGCCTCTCCCACGGAAACACCGGCGCCGGCCGTCGCCTGGGACGACCCGGCGCGCGAGCGCGCCTTTGCCCTGTGGCTGGCGCCGCTGGTGGCGCGCCACGGCCTGGTGCCGGGCAGCGTGCGGCCCGCGTCCAGCGACGCCAGCTTTCGCCGCTACCTGCGCGTGGACGCCGCGGGCGGCACCACGCTCATCGTCATGGACGCGCCGCCCGACCGCGAAGACTGCCGCCCCTTCGTGCACGTGCAGCAGCTCATGGACGCCGCCGGCATCGCCGTGCCGCAGGTGCTGGCCTGGGACGAGGCGCAGGGCTTCATGCTGCTCACCGACGTGGGCCGCCAGACCGTGATCGAGCGGCTGCGCGAGGACGATCCGCAGGCCGCCCACGCCTGGTACCTGCAGGCCGTGGAGGTGCTGCTGCAGTGGCAGTCGGCCACGCGCGCCGGCGCCCTGCCGGTCTACGACGAAGCGCTGCTGCGCCGCGAGCTGCAGCTGTTTCCCGACTGGTACCTGGCGCGCCACCGCGGCGTTGCGCTGACCGAGGCGCAGCAGGCCACCCTGGCGCGCACCTTCGACGCCATCGTGCGCCACAACCTGGCCGCGCCCCAGGTGTTCGTGCACCGCGACTTCATGATGCGCAACCTGATGGTTGGCGAGGGTGATCGCCTGGCGGTGCTGGATTTCCAGGACGCGGTGCTGGGCCCGGTGACCTACGACATCGCCAGCCTGCTGCGCGACGCCTTCATCTCCTGGGACGAGGAGTTCGTCCTGGACATCACCGTGCGCTACTGGGAAAAGGCGCGCCGCGCCGGCCTGCTGGGCGCGGCCAGCAGCAGCGGCTTCGGCCAGGATTTCGGCGAGTTCTACCGCGCCGTGGACTGGATGGCGCTGCAGCGCCACCTGAAGGTGGCGGGCATCTTCGCGCGCCTCACCCTGCGCGACGGCAAGCCGCGCTACCTGGCGGATGCGCCGCGCTTCATCGGCTACATCCGCCAGACCGCCGGCCGCTACCGCGAACTGGCGCCCCTGCTGCGGCTGGTGGACGACATCGAGGGCACGCAGGCAGCGACCGGCTATGCCTTCGGCCGGGTGTAACGTTTTTTGAACCAAATCAGGCTCCAGCGCTTGTCCCACAAGCGCTGACAGCTATATTTTTAGTAGCAATGCCGCGTTTTTACTGCCCGCTCCCGCTGGCGCCCGACCAGCAGGTCGCCCTGCCCTCCGAGGCGGCGCGGCACGTGCAGGTGCTGCGCCTGCAGCCGGGCGACGCCATCACCCTGTTCGACGGCACCGGCGGGCAGTGGCACGCCACGGTGGCGCGCATGGGCCGCGCCGAGGTGCTGGTGGACGTGCACGCGCACGAGGCGCTGGAGCGCGAGGCCGCCCGCGCCGTGCACCTGGTGGTGGGTATGCCGGCCAATGAGCGCATGGACTGGCTGGTGGAAAAGGCGACCGAGCTGGGCGCCGCCAGCATCCAGCCCGTTGCCGCGGCGCGCAGCGTGCTCAAGCTTGCCGGCGAGCGCGCGGCCCGCCGCCAGGCGCACTGGCAGGCCATCGCCGCGGCCGCCTGCGAGCAGTGCGGGCGCAACCGGGTGCCGCAGGTCGCCGCCCCGATGGCGCTGGCGGACTGGTTGCGCCAGCCTGCCGGCGCGGGCACCCGGGTGGTGCTGTCGCTGCAGCCCCACGCGCGCCCGCTGCGCGAGGCGGCGGCAGGCGACCAGCCGGTGTGGCTGCTGCATGGCCCGGAAGGGGGCCTGACGGCGCAGGAGGAAGAAGCCGCGCTGGCGCACGGCTTTGCGCCCGCCAGCCTGGGCGCGCGGGTGCTGCGCGCCGAAACCGCCAGCGTCGCCGCGCTGGCGGTGCTGGCGCTGGGCTGAAACCTCCTGCGTTCTTACGCGGTGTTGCGGCCCTGGCGCCCGTACGGGCGGGCGGGTGTGGGCAAGATGCGGCCTGACGCAGGGGGCGCCCCTGGCCACAACGAAGAAGGAATCCACCGGTTTGAGGTTTCGCAACACCCGCCTGTTGCGGCGCGTGCTCGATGCGTTGCTCACCCGCGACGCCCACCAGCGCGTGCGCCTGGCGATGAGCTGCCTGGCGGCGCTGCTGATGCTGCTGTGCATCGGCGCGCTGTACCTGGCGGTCGCCGCCGGGCTGGCGCCGGCGCGGCCGGTGCATGTGTGGGCGCTGGCTTGCACGGCCGGCCTGGTGGGCGTGTACGTGGCGATCCGCAGCGGCTGGAGCCAGCGCCTGCGCGACCCGGCGCTGACCCTGTTCCAGATTCTTTCCTCGATGGCCTGCGTGGCCGGCGGCTACGTCATCGCCGGGCCGGCGCGCGGGGTGGTGCTGCCGGTGCTGGCGATCGTGCTGATGTTCGGCATCTTCGGCCTCACGCCGCGCCAGATGCTCGGCGTGCTGCTCTATGGCGTGGTGCTGTTCGGCGCCGCCGTGGCCTGGGTGCAGCTGCGCCCCGGCCCGGTGGCGCAGGAGCCGTTGATGGCCGCGGCCTACCTGCTGATGGTGCTGGTGGTGCTGGTGAGCAGCACCTTCCTGAGCCTGCGCACGCATGCCGCGCGCACCCGGCTGCGCCAGCAAAAGGACGACCTGGCGCGCGCCATGGCGCAGGTGCGCGAGCTGGCCACGCGCGACGAGCTCACCGGCCTGCCCAACCGCCGCTTCATGCTGGACCTGCTGCGCATGCAGGAGCAGCGCGCGCAGCGCGGCGTGGCGCCGGCGCTGCTGGCGCAGTTCGACCTGGACCATTTCAAGGCCATCAACGACACCCACGGCCATGCCGCCGGCGACGCGGCGCTGCGCGCGTTCGCCCAGGCCATGCGCGCCGGCATCCGCGCCACCGACGTGCTGGCACGCTGGGGCGGCGAGGAGTTCGTGCTGATGGCCGCCGACACCACCGCCACCGAGGGCGCGCAGCTGCTGGCCCGGCTGCACGCCGCCGTGCGTGCGCTGCAGGTGCCCGTGGTCGCAGGCGGCGTGGTGCGCCTGACGGTGTCGGCCGGGGTCGCCGTCTGGCACAGCGGCGAAGGCGCGGAGGCGGTGCTGCAGCGCGCCGACGCTGCCCTGTACGCGGCCAAGCGCGAGGGGCGCGACCGCATCGTCTGGGCACCGGCAGACCAGGCCAGCCCGGCATGACCGCACCGCTGCCAACGGGGCACCACCGCGTGGGCCGTCCCACGAGACGCGGGTTAAACCGGTTGCCGTGGAATGCGGTAGCCTCCCATGCTCCTGTTCCCGCGCCACGGGCGCGGCAGCAGCAAAAAAGGGAGCAGGCGGACAGGCCATGAACATGGTGGGTGACGAATTCGCGGGCCCGGCCGCCGATCCGGCCATGGCGGCGCTGCCCGGCGCGGCCGACCAGGGCCGTGGGGCACGCGCCGGTGCAGGGTCCCTGGCGCGCCTGCTGGACGTCCTGCTCACCCGCGATCCGCACCTGCGCATCCGCCTGGGCATGTGCGCCCTGGCATTTTTGCTGATGCTGTGCGGCACCTGCGCGATGTACCTGTCGGCCATCGCCGGGCTCGCGTCCTGGCGCGGGGTGCACCTCTGGACGCTGGTGTCGTCCGGCCTGTGCCTGCTGTCCTATGGGCTGATCCGCAGCGGCGTCAGCCGGCGCTGGCGCGACCCGTCGCTGACCCTGTTCCAGTGCGCGGCCGCCATGGCCTGCGTGGCTGCGGCCTACGTGATCGCCGAGCCGGCGCGCGGCGTCGTGCTGCCGCTGCTGGCGGTGATCCTGATGTTCGGCATTTTCGGGCTCACGCCGCGCCAGATGGTCTGGATGCTGGTGTACGGGGTGGTGCTGTTCGGCCTGGCCATCGCCTACGTGCAGTGGAGCCAGCCGCATGGCGGCCAGCCGCTGGCCATCGCCGGGGCCTACCTGATCGTCACGGTGGTGGTGCTGCTCAGCAGCACGTTCCTGATCTGGCGCGCCCATGCCGTGCGCGAGAAGCTGCGCCAGCAAAAGGCGCAGCTGGCCCGGGCCGTGCAGCAGGTGCGCGAGCTGGCCACGCACGACGACCTGACCGGCCTGCCCAACCGGCGCTTCATGCTGGAGATGCTGCGCGTGGAGCTGCAGCGCGCGCAACGCAGCGCGCGCCCGCTGCTGGTCGCGCAGCTCGACCTGGACTTCTTCAAGGCCATCAACGACACCCACGGCCATGCCGCCGGCGACGAGGCGCTGCGGGCGTTTGCCCGCACGGTGTCGGCCTGTGTGCGCAGCAGCGACCTGCTGGCGCGCTGGGGCGGCGAGGAGTTCGTGCTGCTGATGGCCAACACCACGCTGGCGGACGGGCAGCAGGTGCTGGCGCGCGTGCTCGCCACCGCCGCCATGGAGGTGCCGCTGCCCGGCGGTGCCAGCGCGCGCCTGACGGTGTCCATCGGCGCGGCGTGCGCGCAGGCCGGCGACTCGGTCGACGCCCTGCTGCAGCGCGCCGACGTCGCGCTGTACGAGGCCAAGCGCCAGGGGCGCAACCGGGTGCGCTGGGCCTGCGACGGCGCCGCCGCACTCGGCGCGCCCTGACGCTGCGCCGCCGCCGGAGGCTAGCGCGCCAGCTGCGCCTCGAGCCAGTCGCGCAGCAAGGCGAACACCGGCGCGGCGCCGGTCTCGTTGAAGATCTCGTGGTACAGGCCGGCGAAGCCGCGCGCCGCCACCACCTCGGCCGGCGCTGCGCGGGCGAAGGCCCGGCTGCCCTGCGGGTCGACGATGCGGTCGTCCTCGCCCCACATCAGCAGCGTGGGCACCTGCCAGGCAGGCGCGGCGGCCAGCACGCGGGCCCCGCCGGTGGCGATGAACCGCGCCAGCCGCGCGCTGATGCGGTCGTGGCACAGGGGATCGGCGCGGTAGGCGGCGACGACCTGCGCGTCGTGCGACAGGCCGCGCGCATCCAGCCCGTTGCCCACCCGCACGGCGGGCAGCACGTGCGGCAGCGTCGCCAGCAGCAGCCGCTGCAGCGGGTTCAGGAACACGGCCAGCGCCGGCGAGGACAGCACCAGCGCATCCACCGGGCGCAGGCCGCGCGCCACCAGGGCGGCGGCCACCAGCCCGCCCATGCTGTGCCCCAGCAGCACCAGCGGCTCGCCCTCGTCCATGCCGGCGCGCGTGGCGTCCAGCACCCGCGCCAGATCGTCGATCAGCTGATCGTCGTGGGCCATGGCGCCGCGGGCGCCGTCCGAGGCGCCATGGCCGTGGTGGTCGTAGCCGCGCACCGCCAGGCCCCAGCCGTTCAGGCGCTGGGCGACATGGTCGTAGCGCCCGGCGTGTTCGCCCAGCCCGTGCACCAGCACCGCCGTGGCGCGGCGCGTGCCGGCGGGCAGCGGCCAGTCGTGCAGCGCCAGCGCCGCGCCGCCGCGGGTGGTGAGCGAGGAAGAGGTGGCGCGCAGGGGCATGGCGGATCAGCAGCAGCAGCAGCAGGACGAGCAGCGAAGCGACGCGGCCATCATAGGGGGGTGCCGGCGCCGCTGGCGCGCGCCAGCGCGCGGGTGATGCCCGGCCCCACGGCCAGCACGACCAGAAAGCGCGCCAGCTGCATGGCCATGACGAAGCCCGCATCCACCGCGCTGGTGGCCGCGATCACCACCATCGAGTCGGCTCCGCCGGGACTGGTCGCCAGGTAGGCGCTCAGCGGCTGCACGCCCGCGCCCAGCACCAGCACCGCGCCCGTGGCCAGGCCCACCAGCATCAGCGCCAGCGTGGACAGCAGCACCTGCGGCAGCGCGCGCAGCGCGTGCAGCGCGATGGCGCGGGTGAAGCGCAGGCCCACGCTCCAGCCGATGGCGGCGTAGGCGATCAGCAGCAGCAGCGGCGGCAGCGCCGGCTGCAGGCCCCACACGCCCTGCACCAGCGCCGCGCCCACCAGGGGCAGCACCATGGCGCCGCCGGGGATGTGCCGGCGCCGCGCCAGCCAGCTGCCGCCCAGCACCAGCGCGGCGGTGAGCGCCAGCCCGGCCGCGTCCGGCGCGCCCCACCAGTCGGTGCCGGCGCTGGCCTGCGGATGTGCGCCGCCGGCCAGGCGCGCGACCGTGGCGGCGGCCAGCGTGACCAGCAGCACGCGCGTGTACTGCATGACGGCCACCAGGCGCGCGTCGGCGCCGTAGTGCTCGGCCATCACCACCATGGCCGCAGCCGCGCCCGGCGACATGCCCCACAGCGCGGTGGTGCCGGGCAGGACGCGGCGCTTCATCAGCCACCAGCCGAGCAGCGTGCTGGCGCCGATCAGCACCAGCGTGGCCGCCAGGAACAGCGGCCAGCGCTGCAGCAGCGGGCCCAGCTGGCGCGGCTGCAGGCTTTGCGCCATCAGGCAGCCCAGCAGGCCCTGGCCCCAGCCGAACAGCAGGCGCGGCAGGGTCAGCTGCGTGCCGCGCAGTGCCAGCGCCATGGCGCAGACCATGCACGCCAGCAGCACGGCGGCCGGCACGTGCAGCGCCAGCAGCGCGGCGGCCAGCAGCGCGCTGCACAGGGCCAGCGCTCCCCACGCGCGCAGCCGGCCGAACCTCATCGCCTGCGTTTCAGCGCGCCGGCGTGGCGCCGGCAGCCTCGTCCGCCACGCGGCGGCGGCGCGTCACGCGCCGGTACAGCGGCGGCAGCAGCAGCATGGTGGCCACGCCGATCCACAGGCCGATGGCGATCGGGCTCTCCCACAGGATGCCCAGCTCGCCGTTGGTGATGGACAGCGCGCGGCGCAGGTTCTGCTCCATCATGTCGCCCAGCACGAAGCCGAGAATCAACGGCGCCATGGGCACGCCGGCCTTGCGCAGCAGGTAGCCCACGATGCCCAGCACCACCATCAGCACCAGGTCGAACGTGGTGGCGTGGATGGCATACACCCCCACCGCGCTGATGGCCAGGATGCCCGGCACCAGGATCCAGTTGGGCAGCGCCAGCATGCGGGTGAACAGGCCGATCATCGGGATGTTCATCACCAGCAGCAGCACGTTGCACACCGCCATCGAGGCGATCAGGCCCCACACCAGGGTGGGCTGCTGCGTGAACAGCGCCGGGCCGGGCGTGATGTTGTACAGCGACAGCGCGCCCACCATCACGGCGGTGGTGCCCGAGCCGGGCACGCCCAGGGTCAGCATGGGCACGAACGAGCCGTTGGCCGAGGCGTTGTTGGCCGCTTCCGGCGCCGCCACGCCGCGGATGTCGCCCTTGCCGAAGGTGCCCTCGGTGTCGCACAGGCGCTTTTCCATGGTGTAGGCCATGGCGCTGGCAATCGTCGCGCCCGCGCCCGGCAGCACGCCGACGACGAAGCCCAGCACCGACGAGCGCACCGTGCCCCACCAGGTCAGGGCCATTTCGGCGCGGTTGAACAGATTGCGGCCGATGGCACGGATCGCCGGCGCCTGCACCAGGTGCTGCTCGAGCATCAGCAAGATCTCGCTGACCGAGAACAGGCCGATGACGACCACCACGAACTGGATGCCGTCGGACAGGTGCACGCTGCCCGCGGTGAAGCGGTACACGCCCGAGTTGCTGTCCAGCCCCACGGTCGACAGCGACAGGCCCAGCACTGCCGCCAGCACCGCCTTCATGGGCGCGTCCCCCATCAGGCCCGTGATGCAGGCAAAGGCGAAGCACATCAGCGCGAAATACTCCGCCGGCCCGAACGCCAGCGCCCAGCGCGCCAAGAGCGGCGCGGCCAGCACGATGCCGACGAAGGCGACAAACGAGCCGATGAACGACGACCACGCCGAGATCGACAGCGCCACGCCGGCCTGGCCCTTGACGGCCATGGGGTAGCCGTCCACGGCGGTCATGATGGCGCCGGCGTCGCCCGGCACGTTGATCAGGATGGAGGAGATGCGCCCGCCGAACTCGCAGCCGATGTACACGGCGGTGAGCAAGATCAGCGCCGACTCGGGCGGCAGCTTGAGCGCGAACGCCAGCGGCATCAGGATGGCCACGCCGTTGATCGGCCCCAGCCCCGGCAGCATGCCGACCACGGTGCCGATGAACGAGCCGATCAGGCCCAGCAGCAGGTTGATGGGCGCGAGCGCGACGCCGAAGCCCTCGCCCAGGTGGTGCAGGGTGTCTCCCATGGCTATCGCCCTCCCAGGATGAACGCGAGCACGCCGGTCGGCAGGATCACGTCGAACAGCTTGTCGAACAGGAAGTACAGGCCCAGTCCCAGGCCCACGCCCGCTGCCAGGCTGGGCAGGGGCCGGCCGCCGAAGCTGCGGCCCACGGGCAGCGCCATGAGCGTGGTGGCCAGCACGAAGCCCAGCGTCTGAAACAGCAGGGCAAAGACCACCATGGCGGCCATCACCATCAGCAGCGCCGGGGCGGGGCGCCAGGTGGTGGCCTGCGCCGCACGGCCCGGCCGCACGGCCAGCCACATGCCGGCGACCGCCAGCACGGCGGCCAGCAGCAGCGGAAAGGCGCGCGGGCCCACCGGCTCGTAGGAAAACTCGGCCTGGTAGCCCTGCGCCATCCAGGCCATGGCGGCGGCCAGCGCCAGGGCCATTACGCCCAGGATGCGATCTGCCATGGGGTGCCTTTGCTCTTTATTTGATAGCTGCTCGCGCTTATGGGACAAGCGCTGGAGGCCGATTCGACTTGGAAAATCACGGGCCGGGCCGGCCAGGCGTGCGCCGTGCCACGGCCCCGCCCGGCGCGCGCCGCGGGCGCGCCGTGCCGGGCGGCTTTTCTTACTGCGCCACGCGCAGGCCGAAATCGCTGGCCAGCTTGCGGTACATGGCCATGCGTTCCTTGATGAACGTGTCCAGCTCGGCGCCGGTGAGCGCGAACTTGTACAGGCTGCGCTCGGCGCGCAGCTTGTCGTACGCGGGCGTGGCCATCATCTTGGAGAAGGTGTCGCTCCAGACCTTGAAGTCGGCGTCGCTCACTTTCGGGCCCATGTAGAAGCCGCGGATGATCGGCCACTGCACGTCGTAGCCCAGCTCCTTCATGGTGGGCACCCCGGCCAGCCCGCCTTCCAGGCGCTTGTCGGACATGACGGCGAGCACGCGGATCTTGGCACCGGCCTTCATCTGCTCCTCAGCCTCGGACGCATCGCCCGAGTACACCTGCACGTGGCCGCCCTGCAGCGCGGTGAGCGCCTCGCCGCCGCCCTCGAACGCCACGAAACGCATCGCCTTGGGGTCCAGGCCGCTGGCGCGCGCGGTGAGCGCCGCCTTCATCCAGTCCTGGCTGCCGACGCTGCCGCCGGCGCCGAACACCACCTTGCCCGGATTGGCCTTGATGGCGGCCACCAGGTCGGCGATCGACTTGATGGGCGAGCTGTCGGCGACGATGACGGCGCCGTAGTCCGAGCCGATGGCGGCCAGCCAGCGCACGTCGGACTCGCTGTAGCGGCCGAACTTGCCCTGCGCGAGGTTCAGCAGCGAGCCGCCGGAGAAGGCGACGATGGTGTTGTTCTCGGCCGGGCGCTGGGCGACGATGGCGTTGTACGCCACGGCGCCGATGCCGCCGGGCATGTAGCTCACGCGCATCGGGTCGCTGATGTACTTGCCCTCCATCAGCGCGCCCTGCGCCAGCTTGCAGGTCAGGTCGAAGCCGCCGCCGGGCTTGGCCGGGGCGATGCATTCGGTCTTGTCCAGGGGGCCGGCAGCGGCCACGGTGGCGGTGAGCGCCAGTGCGGCGGTGGCAAGGACAGAGCGCAGTGTCTTCATGGAAGGGTCTCCTCGTCGATCGGGAAGGCGGTCAGCGTTCGGCGCGGGGCGCGCTCGAACCTGGGCGAGCAGACACTGTAGAAAGCGCCGGCTTTCGCCCGGCTTTCAATGCGCGGCGCGAAACGCCAGGGTTATCCCTGATCGCGCGCCACCGGCCAGCGCAGCGTGGCCTGCAGCCCCGGCCGCGCCGCGCCGGGCTGCGCCTCGGCCAGCACCAGCGTGCCGCCGTGGCGCTGCACGATGGCCTGCGCGATCGCCAGGCCCAGGCCGCTGCCGCGCGCTGCGCCGTCTGGCCCGTGCGCGCCATCGACGCGCAGGAAGCGCTCGCCCAGCCGCGCCCGCGCCTGCGCCGGCATGCCCGGGCCGTCGTCGCGCACCACCAGCAGCGCCTCGCCGCCGCGCAGCCCCGCCTGCAGCGTCACGCGCCCGCCGCGGGGCACGTGCAGCAGCGCGTTGTGCAGCAGGTTGGACAGCGCCTCGTGCAGCAGCGCGGCGTCGCCCGTGGCAGTGACTGCGGCCGGCGACACGGCCGGCCCGGACACGCCCTCGTGGCGGCCGGGCAGCGCCTCCAGCCCCAGGTCGATGCCCTGCTGGCGCGCCAGCGGCCACCACTGGCGCGCCACCGCCTCGGCCAGCGCCACCAGGTCGACGGGCGCGGCCAGGTCCAGCGGCGCGGCATCGGCGCGCGCCAGCGCCAGCATCTGGTTGGCCTGGCGGATGGCGCCGTCCACCTGCACCTTGATGGCCATGAGGGCCGCCTCGCGCCGCGCGGCATCGCGTTCGCGCAGCGCGAACGCCACCTGCGTGGCCAGCGTGGTCAGCGGCGTGCGCAGCTGGTGCGAGGCGTCGTCGATGAAGCGCCGCTGCTGGCCCAGCACCTGCTGCTGGCGCTGCATGTGCAGGTTGATGGCCTGCACCAGCGGGCGCACGTCCTTCGGCACCCGGCGCGGCTCGATGGGCGCCAGGTCGCCCTCGTCGCGCGCGGCCACTTCGGCGCGCAGGCGCTGCAGCGGGCGCAGCGCGCCGTGCACCGCCAGCGTCACCAGCGCCAGCGCCGCCAGCAGCAAGAGGGCATCGCGCGCCACGTTCTCCAGCAGCAGCCGGCGGGTGAACTCCTGGCGGCTTTGCAGCGTCTCGGCCACCTGGATCAGCACCCGGTCCGAGTGCGAGCCCAGCGACAGCGGCCGCTCCAGGCGCCGCGCGTACGAGCCCACGCGCACCGGCACGCCGAAGAACACCGCGTCGTGGAACTGCGGCCGTCCGTCCACCAGGGGCAGCGGCGGCGCGGGCAGCCCGGCGTCGCCGATCTCCACCAGGCCGTCGCCGCTGGCCACGCGGTAGAACACCTGGCCGCTGGCGGTGAGCTCGAAGAACTCCAGCGTGCGGTAGGGCAGCTCGACCGACAGGCCGCCGGTGTCGGTGGAGATGTTGGCGTCCATGGCCTTGATGGCGCCCAGCAGCGACCGGTCGAAGGCGGCGTTAGCCGCCGACAGGTCGTTGCGCCAGCTCACCATGAGCTCCAGCCCCATGACCAGCAGCAGCCCCGGCAGCAGCACCACCAGCAGCGTGCGGCGCAGGCTCCAGTGCGCCCAGGGGCGCTCAAGGCGTGGCATCGGGCGGCGCGGCATCGGGCGGCGCGGGCTCGGCATCGGGCTCGAGCACGTAGCCCAGGCCGCGCAGCGTGGCGATGCGCACGCCGCTGCCCTCCAGGCGCTTTCGCAGGCGGTGCACCACCACCTCCACCGCTTCGGGCTGCACGTCGGCTTCGTCGGCGAACACGCGCTCGTGCAGGTCGCGCTTGGACATCGGCTCGCCGCTGTGCTGCACCAGCGCGCGCAAAAGCGCATGCTCGCGCGCGGTGAGCTTAAGCGGCTGGTGGCGCAGCAGCAGCTGCTGGGCCAGCGGGTCCCAGACCAGCGGGCCGCAGGCAAAGCGCGGGTGCTCGCTGCCGCGCGCGCGGCGCACCAGCGCCAGCAGCCGCGCCTCCAGTTCGGCCATCTCGAACGGCTTGGCCAGGAAGTCGTCGGCACCGGCGCGCAGCAGGTGCACCCGGCCGATGAGCGAATCGCGCGCGGTGAGGATCAGCACCGGCAGCTGCTCGCCGGCGTCGCGCAGGCCTTCCAGCACCTCGGGGCCTTCGCGCCCGGGCAGGCCCAGGTCGAGCACCAGCGCGTCGTAGCGCGTGCCGCGCAGCGCCGGCAGCACCAGGCGCCCGTCGTTGAGCCAGTCCACCTGCAGGCCGGACTGGGCGAGCGCCTGCACCAGCCAGCGGGCCAGTTCCGGCTCGTCCTCGGCCAGCAGGATGCGCATCGGAATGCTATTAAAAATATAGCTGCCAGCGCTTTACCAGCAAGCGCCAGAGCCCTAAAACACCGAAAACCCGGTCAGGGCAGGGCCGCCACGACGTGGGCCACCGCCGCGGTCAGCCGCTTGGCGTAGGGCACGTGCAGAAACTCGTTGGGGCCATGCGCATTGCTCTTGGGGCCGAGCACGCCGCAGACCATCATCTGCGCGCGCGGGAAGCCGTTGCTCAGCATGTTCATCAGCGGAATGGTGCCGCCCTGGCCGATGAAGCCGCAGGACGCGCCGAAGTGCGCCTGGCTGGCCGCGTCCAGCGCGCTGGCGAACCAGGGGGCGATCTCGGGCGCGTTCCAGCCGCTGGCAGCGCCGCCGTGCTCGAACGTGACGCGGGCCTGGTAGGGCGCGTTGTCTTCCAGCAAGGCCTTCATCTCCTGCACGCAGGCGGCCGCGTCCACCAGCGGCGGCAGGCGCAAGCTGAGCTTGAACGCCGTGTAGGGGCGTAGCACGTTGCCCGCGTCCTTCAGGGCCGGGAAGCCCTCGGCGCCGGTCACCGACAGCGTCGGCTCCCAGGTGCGCTTGATGAGCGCGTGGACCGGGTCGGTGGTGGTGGGCAGGGCGAACACCGGCGCGCTGCCGCCGCAGTCGGCGTGGGCCCAGGGAAAGCGCTGGTACACCTCCCGGCCCAGGATGGCGGCGGTGGCGCGCGCCTGCGCCAGGCGGTCGGCCGGCACCTCACAATGGAAGCTGGCCGGCAGCAGGCGGCCGGTGGCGGAATCCTCCAGCCGGTCGAGCACCTGGCGCATGATGCGAAACGACGACGGCACCAGCCCGGAAGCATCGCCCGAGTGCACGCCCTCGGTGAGGATCTCCACCTTCAAGGTGCCGCTGGCCATGCCGCGCAGGCTGGTGGTGAGCCACAGCTGGTCGTAGTTGCCGGCGCCCGAGTCCAGGCAGATGACGAGCTGCACGTCGCCCAGCCGGTCGTTCAGCGCCTCGATGTAGGCCGGCAGGTCGGCCGAGCCGCTTTCCTCGCAGGTCTCGATCAGCCCGACGATGCGCGGGTGCTCCACGCCCTGGCGCTTGAGTTCCTGCACGGCGGCGATGCTGGCGTACGCCGCGTAGCCGTCGTCGGCGCCGCCGCGGCCGTAGAGCTTGCCGTCCTCGTACTTCGGCGACCAGGGCCCCAGGTCGGCGCGCCAGCCGTCGAACTCAGGCTGCTTGTCCAGGTGGCCGTACATCAGCACCGTCTGGCTGCCGGCCGCGCGCGTGGCGGCCACTTCGAAGACGAGCACCGGCGTGCGGCCGGGCAGGCGCACGATCTCAAGCGTCAGGCCGGCGACCTTCTGCGCCTCGATCCAGGTCGCGGCGTTGCGCAGCACCGTCTCCAGGTGGCCCTGCTCCTGCCAGTCGGGGGCGAAGCCGGGCGACTTGGCGGGGATCCGGATGTAGTCGGTCAGCTCGCGCACGATGCTCTCGTCCCAGGTGCGCGAGACGCGCTCCAGGGCCAGGACGGGGTCGAGTGCGGCGGTGGGCAGGGGGGCGTTCATGGCGGGGGTTCTCCTTGGGCGCAGCGGTGGCGGCAAGGCCGCAGGATAGCCCGGCGCCAGTTCCGCAGTCGAGCGGGGGACATGGCACACGCGGCATCGCCTGCCGGACAGTGCCGCGGCGGCACGTCCCCCGGTGCACGGTCTATTTGCTGGCGCGGGCCTGCTCGGTCTTGCGGTGCACTTCCAGCACCGTGGCGAAGTCGCGTTCGTAGTTGATGGGAAGGAACGTGTCGTTGCCGGGCAGCAGCGTGCGCAGGCGCGGCGAGAAGTTGTAGCCGTAAGAGCAGCGCTTCACGCGCGCCTGTACGTCAGGCGACACGTCCTTGCCCATGGTCCAGGTCTCGGTCATGAAGGGCGGGCTTTCCCACAGTGTGCGCAGGCTGGAGCCCTTGACGTCGCCCTTGACGACCATGCGCCCATACAGGTCGCTGGCCACCGCAGCTGCGGGGTAGAAGCCATACATCACCCCGCTGACGGAGCGCTCATGGCCGTTGGAAAACACCACTTCGTAGTTCTTCTCCGGCTCCAGGCCGATGGCCGGGAACAACGCGCGCGGGGCCAGGTTGCCGGAATTGGACGTGGGCGTGGTGTGTGCGATCTTCTTGCCCACCAGATCCTTGGGCGTCCGGTAGGGACTGTCCGCGCGCGTGATCAGGATCAGGTGGTAGGAGTTGGGTTTGTTGCTGGCCTTGTTGCCTGGCACGGCAAAAGGCGCTGGTTGGCCGGCTGCCACCAGCCGGGGCACCAGGCCGGGGTTGACTTGCGCCAGCTGGGCCCTGCCGCTGAGCAGGCTGTCGACGAGTTCCTTTTCGGGAAGGATGTCCACGTTGGCACTGCGATCGAGTGATTCACCCAGCTGGTTCTGGATGTCGACGTTGGCGCATCGGGCCAAGTGCAGGAAGTAGTCGCCCCACAAGCCCATCGTCTCGCTCTTGTCGTAGGTCTTGGGCATGGCCACGACCAGCTTGTCGCGTGCGCCGCCGGACTGCGCAGCAACTGGTGAGGCCACGCAAGCAATGCCGAGCAGCGCCAGGCAGACCGTTGCTTTTACTGTCATGTGTTTCCCATGTGAAATGGATAGTCGATGTGCCGGGCGGATATCGCCCACGGCGCTGTATGCCGCCGCACTCAGCCGGTGGCGCCCCCGCTCCGCGCTAGGTTTATGCGGTCCGAAACCATACCGAGGCGGCTTCTGCAACCGATGCATGCCATTGCACCTATCGACCGGCGTGAAAGACCGCAGAGACCCGCACCAGTGCGCCCTACCGGCAGGTGTCAGAGCCGCACGGCGCGGCACTGACCAATTCCCGATCGGCGCATGAGAAAGCTTGCTTCAACGCACGCGTGTGCAGCCAGCATGTCTGAGCAGCTCCATGCAGCAGCCTTAAGGTAAGAAAATGTAGCATGCAGCCTAGTGTTTTGGTGCAGATGGCCGGTGCTTGCCGTGGCGAAATCACTGACACCCCACCGGCATGGTGCGTACGGCAATAGCGGGGCGGGCGCCTCTGCCGCAGGGCCGACCGGCACGCACACGGAAGCATTCGTGGCACCTGCCGAGCATCCTCCTATAGCTCAGCCGCCCTGCAGCGCCAGGGGCGGCTGAACCACCAGCGCCGCCATGTCCTCCACGCCCTCGTCCAGCTTGAACACCTGCACCGCCGCCGCCAGGCGCGTGGCCTGCTCGCGCAGGCTGTGCGCGGCGGCGGCGCTTTGCTCGACCAGTGCGGCGTTTTGCTGCGTCATCTGGTCGAGCTGGCCCACGGCCTGGTTCACCTGGCCGATGCCGCCGGCCTGCTCGGCCGCCGCGGCGGTGATCTCGCCCACGATGTCGCCCACGCGCTGCACGCTGCCGACGATCTCGTCCATGGTGCTGCCGGCGTGCTGCACCAGGCGGGTGCCGGACTCGACCCGGTCCACCGAGGCCTGGATGAGCTGGCGGATCTCGCGCGCCGCCTCGCCCGAGCGGCCGGCCAGCGCGCGCACCTCGCCCGCCACCACCGCAAAGCCCCGGCCCTGCTCGCCGGCGCGCGCGGCCTCCACGGCCGCGTTCAGCGCCAGGATGTTGGTCTGGAAGGCGATGCCGTCGATGACCTGGATGATGTCGGCGATCTTGCGGCTGGAGTCGTTGATCTCGCCCATGGTCGCGACGACCTGGCCCACCGCCTGGCCGCCGCGTGCGGCCACCTCGGCGGCGGAGTTGGCCAGCTGGTTGGCCTGGCGCGCGGCGTCGGCCGACTGCTGCACCGTGCCGGTGAGCTGCTCCATGCTCTGCGCGGTCTCGGCCAGGCTGCCGGCGGTGGTTTCGGTGCGCGCGGACAGGTCCTGGTTGCCGCTGGCGATCTCGGCGCTGGCGGTGCCGATGCTATCCACCGCCTGGCGCACCTGGCGCAGCATCTGCACATAGCGCTGTCGCATGCCCTCGACCTCGCGCACCAGCGCGCCGATCTCGTCGCGGCGGGTGGTGGCAAAGCTTTGCGTCAGGTCGCCCTGCGCGACCAGCGTGATGGCCTGCGTCAGCTCGGTCAGCGGCCGGCTCACGGAGCGGCGCAGCACCACCAGCAGGCCCACCCCCAGCACCACCAGCGCCAGCGCCATCAGCGCCCAGACGGCGACGGTGGTCTGGCGCTGGCTGGCCATGGCCTCGGCGTCGGGCACCTCGGCCACCACCCAGGTGCCCGCGGCGGTCTTGCGCATCAGGGCCCAGACGTCGTCCTGCGCGCTCCCGCCCAAGAGCGGCTGCGCGTGGCGCACATAGCCCTGGGGCGCGTCGGCCAGCGCGGCCAGGAACGCCCCCGCCTGCGGATAGGCCTCCAGCACCTTGCGCCCGCGCAGCGTCGGGTGGAAGACGAAGCGCGCCTGCTCGGGGCTGGCGCCCGGCTCGACGACATACACCCCGCCGTGCTCGAAGAAGCGGGTCTGCTCGACCTGCTTTTGCAGCATGTCCTGGAACACGCCCACGTCGTTGGCGATGAAGATGAGCGCCACCACCTGGCCTGCCGCGTCCTTGACCGGCAGGTAGTGCGCCATGAAGGGCTTGCCCTGCACCTGCACCAGGCCGGTGTGGGGCTCGCCGCGCGAGACCTGCGCGTACGCCGGGTCGGCGCGGGTCAGCGGCACGTCGAGCAGGCGCTCGCCGGCCGCGTTCTTCATGGAACTGGTGACGGTGACGAAGCCGTCGCCCTTTTTCGCGTACACGGCAGCTACGCCGCCGGTGTCTTGCGCGTAGCGGTCCACGCCGCCGGAGTCGCCGTTGACCAGGCCGCCGAAGCTGCGCAGCTCGCCCGTGCCCTCGTCCAGCTGCATCGTGGCCTCGAAGTGCCGCTGGAAGCTGCGCATCGCGCCGCGCACCATCTCGGCGCTGGTGTGGTGCGCGGCGTCCAGCGACTGCGCCACCGCGTCGGCCGTGTTGCCCACGCTGCCCACCACCTGGGTGCGGGCGCTGCGCTCGGTCAGGATGGCCAGCGCAGTGCCCACCAGCACCAGCACCGCGGCGACCAGCGCCAACGCCAGCAAGGTGACCCGGCGGGCCACGGAACGGGTGCGCGCTGCGGGAGTTGAGGGTGCGGTGGCCATGGGATGCGATTTCCTGCGATACGTGGACAGAGCCCGCACGGCGGGACCCTCCATGAATCTACTGCACACGTATATTTACATTTATTCACGCATTCCCGTACGCAGTCCCGCGTAGGCACCCGCATGCAGCGCGTCCCGCATGGCCCCGGATTTCAAGAAAAATAGCCCTCCAGCGCTTACCGGACAAGCGCTGACAGCTATGGTTTTTGCAGCAAACTTCAGTCGCGCGCCAGGCGGAACACCGCCGTGCCGGCGCGTGCGTTGGGCAGCCAGCGCACCTCACGGCCGTCCTGCAGCCCGAAGGCGTCCAGCACCCGCAGTCGGTTCTTGTGCGCCAGCACCTCGAAGTCCTTGAAGGTGCCCACGCGGATGTTGG
>DAMCAL010000023.1:0-26561 GCA_032059585.1 Burkholderiaceae bacterium | reverse complement strand
CCCGCCCCGGCCGCTTGCGCGGCAGCGGTGGGCTGCACCGTGGGGTGAAGTATAGACTGGATCTTTCCGTGGCCAGCGAAAGCCGACGCTTCGGCGGGGGAATTTCCTACAGCCGCCACTTTTCCAACAGCTTGTCCGGGGTGAGGTTGTCGTAACCCTCGAAGGGCTGATGGATCCAGGGGTTGGTCGGGAGGAACTCTACGGAATAGTCCGGTGTAAAGGTGGAGAAGCCTTTAGTCCAGATGACGGCGGTGCGCAGTTCCGTGATCGGCGCATAGCTGGTCTTCAACATCTGGATGACAGCGTTCAGCGTATGCCCAGAGTCAGCCAGGTCGTCCACCAGCAGAACCTTGCCTGCAATTTCACCCTTGGGCGTCGTGATGAAGCGGGCGATGTCCAAGTGTCCTTGCACCTTGCCTCCTTCGGCGCGGTAAGAACTCGTAGACATGATGGCCAACGGTTTGTCGAAGATCCGACTCAGGATGTCGCCGGGCCGCAGACCGCCCCGTGCAAGACACAGAATAGTGTCGAACTCCCAGCCCGACTGGTGGATCTTGAGTGCCAGCTTCTCGATGAGGTTGTGGTACTCGTCGTAGCTCACATAGAGGTGCTTGCCATCTTCGGTCAGCATCGATCGCTCCTGGTTTGATAGCTGATAGCGCTTGCCAGGCAAGCGATTTGAGCGTTTTTATTGAATTTGAGGCTGCGCCGCATACGGGTCGTGCAGCAAAATGGTGTGATCGCGGTCCGGACTGGTAGAGATCATGGCGATAGGCACTCCCGTCACCTCCTCGATCCGTTCCAGATAGCGGCGCGCGTTGACCGGCAAATTTTCGTAGCGCGTCACGCCCACCGTCGAGTCACTCCAGCCGGCGATGTGCTCGTAGATGGGCGTACACCGCGCAATCTCTTCCGCGCCCATCGGAAGCAGGTCGATCTGCTTGCCGTCGAGTTCATACCCCACGCACAGCAACAGCTCATCCAATCCGTCTAGCACGTCGAGCTTGGTGATGCACAGACCAGAGAGGCCATTGACCTGTGCGCTGCGCTTCAACAGGGCCGCGTCGAACCAGCCGCACCGGCGGCTTCGACCAGTGGTTACCCCGCGCTCAGCACCCACAGTGCTCATGTGGTAGCCCGGAGTGCCCGGTGTTTCCCAGTCGAGCTCGGTGGGGAACGGCCCGCCGCCCACGCGGGTGCAGTAAGCCTTCGTGATCCCGAGGATGTAATGGAGCAGATTCGGCCCCACACCCGCCCCGGCGGCGGCGTTGCCCGCAACACAGTTGCTGGAGGTGACGTAGGGATAGGTACCGTGATCCACGTCCAACAACGTGCCCTGCGCACCCTCGAACAGCAGGTTCGCACCGTGTGCGTGTGCATCGTTGAGCTCGCAAGATACGTCGGCCATCATCGGCGCCAGCAGCCGGGCGTGGCGCATGGCTTCCTCATACACAGGCTCGAGCTGAATCTCGCCATTCTTCAGGTATGGCTGCAAAGCGTCACTGAACTGGAAATCCCGCGACCCCAGGAATGTGGTCAGCACATGGTTGTGCAGGGCCAGCAACTCGCGCAGCTTCGCAGCAAAACGCTCAGGGTGCTTGAGGTCTTGCACCCGCAGTGCACGACGCGCGATCTTGTCTTCATAGGCCGGCCCGATGCCACGCCCTGTAGTGCCGATCCTTTCTGCTCCACCTTCCGCTCGCGCTGCCTCGCGTGCCACGTCCAGGGCTGCGTGGAATGGCAGGATGAGAGGGCATGCTTCGCTCACCCGCAAACGCGAACGTACTTCGACACCCGCTTTTTCCAGCCCCTCGATTTCTTCGAACAGCTTGGCCGCCGAGAGCACAACCCCATTGCCGATATAGCACTTCACGCCCGCGCGCATGATGCCGCTGGGAATAAGGTGGAGGGCTGTCTTCACACCGTTGATGACCAACGTATGGCCAGCGTTGTGCCCTCCTTGAAACCGCACGACAGCCTGGGCACTTTCCGTCAACCAGTCCACCAGCTTTCCCTTGCCCTCGTCGCCCCACTGGGTGCCGACGACAACGACGTTGCGCCCCTTGCTTGCCTGCATGTCAAATCCGATCCAAAACTGAACAAAACAAAATCACAGGGCCCGCACCGCCCACTGGTCGCCCTCGCGCACCAGTTCACGGTCGCAGCAGAACTCGTCGACTTCGCTACCGTGGCCCGACAACATGCAGACCACGGTTTCGCCTGCGTGCCGCAACGTGGCAATAGCCGATGCCATGCCGTCGTCGCCGCCCCACGGGGCGCGGATGGCCGCCTTGAGCGGCCGGGGTGACACTACGCCGACCAACTGCTTTACATCCAGACTGAAACCGGCCGCGGGACGATTGCGCCCGAAGGCGGCACCGACTTCGTCATATCGCCCCCCCCGCACCAAGGCATCGCTGGCGCCAGGAGCGTAGACTGCGAACCGGGCACCGCTGTAGTACGCGTAGCCCCGCAGGTCCGCCAGATCGAACGTCACCTGGGCCTGCGTGATCCCAGCGGCGATCGCCCGAAGGTCCGCCAGAGCGGCGTGCAGCCCGGCAGAGGGACGCAAAACCTTCTCTGCCTCGGCAAGCACACCAACATCTCCGTAGAGTTGCAGCAGAGCCAATAGGCCTTCCCGTGCGGAAGAAGGAAACTTGCGCGTCAGCCGCGCCAGCTCACTCGCGTCTTTAGCAGCAAGCGCAGCGTGCACCTGCTCCAGCGTTACCGGCCCCACGGGCACCCCGGCGAGCAGGCTGCGCACGATGCGTACATCTGCCAGATCGACGCTGAGACCAGGAACCTGCGCGACCCGCAGGCACTGCAATGCGAGCAGGACAGCCTCGATATCTGCCTCGATTCCGGCGTGCCCGTAAATCTCGGCGCCGAACTGCAACGGCTCGCGTGTGGCGTGCGGGCGCTCTGGCCGCGCATGAAGCACCGGACCGCAATAACACAGGCGGGTCACGCCGCGGCGGTTGAGCAGGTGCGCGTCGATGCGGGCGACCTGCTGGGTGGTGTCTGCGCGCAGACCCAAGGAGCGACCGGAGAGCTGGTCGACCAGCTTGAAGGTCTGCAGATCCAGGGCTTGCCCCGCTCCACTCAGCAGTGAATCCAGATGCTCCAGCAGCGGAGGCATCACGAGCTCGTAGCCGTAGCTTCGCGCGGTATCGAGAAGGCCACGGCGCAGTTCTTCGATGTGCCGGGCCTCAGAGGGCAAAACATCGGCAATATGATCCGGCAGGACCCAAGCAGACATGGAAAAAGCGGGGGCTGTTAAAAAAGGGATTCTATCGGCTGGCGGTCTGTCGACGCCCGCAGTGGAGCCGCGCTACAACACGAGGAGCACGCACGCCCCCACAACAATACTCAATAAGCCGCAAAAGCGTATTTGCCCATCACGCAAACCGAGCATCTGTGTGAACATGCGCCGCCAGCCACTTGGCGACACGAAGGGCAGCAGCCCTTCGATCACCAGCACAAAACCCAGTGCAGCCCAGGCACTGGCGGGCCAGTCCACGAGCCAGTTACCTGCCGCCCGCAGAGGCGCCACCTGACGGGCCCACTCCGCGCAACGCCTTGAAGAATTCTGTCGACGAGGGCTCCACGACCATCACATCGCTTTTGCGATTGAAACTGGACTTGTAGGCCTCAAGGCTGCGATAGAACTGGGCGAACTGGGGGTCGCGTCCGAAGGCCTCGGCGTAAATACGCGCGGCCTCGGCATCGCCTTCACCCTTGATTTTCTGCGCGTCCCGGTATGCATTGGCGATGGTGATCTCCCGCTGGCGATCAGCATCAGCGCGGATCTTCTCGCCCTCGGCCGCCCCGGTGGAACGCAACTCGTTGGCCACGCGCTTGCGCTCGGCCTCCATCCGTCGGTACACGGATTCGGTGATGGCTTCCACGTAGTCGACACGCGTGATGCGCACATCGACCACATCGATACCCCAGGGTTTGGCCCCGCGAACAGCCTCCAGAACCTCGCGCTTGACGTCAGACATCAGCGCATCACGCTTGGATGAGAGCAGCTCGCGCACGGTCCGGCGGTTGACTTCTTCCTGGAACGCATTGCGAACAACGCGGTTGAGCTGCAGAGTGCCGGCATTTTCATCCAGGCCCACATTGCGAATGTATTCCGACGGCTCGGAGATGCGCCAGCGCACATACCAGTCAATGACCACGCGCTGCTTTTCCGCGGTCAGCATGGGCTCTGCGTCCGAACTGTCCAATGTCAGCAACCGCTTGTCGATGTAGCGCACATTTTGAAAAGGCGGCGGCAGCTTGAAGTTGAGCCCCGGCTCGGTGATGACTTCCTTGATCTGGCCCAGTGCATAGACCACCCCGAACTGCCTTTGGTCGACCACAAAGAGCATCGAACTGAGCAAGGCCAGCAACACCAGGACACTGGTGGCGATAAATCCGATTCTGTTCACACGGATCTCCTATCGGGATTCGCGCTCGCGCGAGCGGGCGTCGCGGGTGCGGGACTCATTGTTCAGCACCGATGACGGCACCGAAGATGCCCCCGCCGAGCCGCCAGAAGACGCCGGCGGCGCCTCTTGCGCCGCAGGTACGGCAGAGGACTGCGCGACGTTTTGCATGATCTTGTCCAGTGGCAGGTACAACAGGTTGGAGCCCTGGCGGGAATCGACCACGATCTTGGTCACATTGCTGTAAATCTGCTGCATGGTCTCCAGATAAAGACGGTCACGCGTGACCTGCGGCGCCTTCTGGTACTCAGTCAGTACCGAGCTGAAACGCTGGGCATCGCCCTGCGCCTGCGCCACGATGCGCGCCTTGTAGGCGCCCGCTTCTTCGCTGAGGCGCGAAGCGGTACCTACGGCGCGCGGGATCACGTCGTTGGCGTACGCCTGGGCTTCATTCTTGGCACGCTCGCGCTCTTGTCCTGCCTTCAACACGTCGTCGAACGCCGCCTGCACTTGCTCGGGCGGACGCACGCCGCCTTGCTGCAGGTTGATGCCTACGACTTCAACCCCGACCTTGTAGCGGTCGATGATGGACTGCATGAGCTTGCGCACCCGCGGAGCAATCTGGTCGCGCTCTTCGGCCAGGGCGCTGTCCATACGCATCTTGCCGACCACCTCCCGCACGGCGGTCTCCGCCGCTTGGACCACGGCCTCCCCCGGATTTCGGCTTTCGAACAGCCATGCGCGGGCGTCGTTCAGGCGGTACTGGACTGCGAATTTGATCTCGACGATGTTCTCGTCCTCTGTCAGCATGGCTGACTCACGCAACCCAGTGCTTTTGATGATGGTGTCGCGCCCCACATCCACAGAGCGAATCTGCGTGACAAAAACCAACTCGTGCCGCTGGATGGGGTAGGGAAGCCGCCAGTTGAAGCCGGCATTGACCGTGCTGCGGTATTTGCCGAATTGCGTGATCACGGCCTGCTGGCCTTCTTGGACGATGAAGAAGCCGGTCCCCAGCCAGATCAGCACGGCGATGGCCGCAATCAGGCCCAAGCCCACGCCGGCGTTTTTCATGTCGGGTGGAAAACCACCGCCTCCACCCCCTGAAAGAGGGCCTCGGCCACCGCCCCCTCCGCGCCCACCGAACAGCGATCCTAGCTTGCGGTTGAGGTCACGCCACAGTTCGTCCAGATCCGGCGGCTGTCCACCAGGTCCATTGCCCGGCCCGCCGCGATTGCCTCGTGGCGGCTCGTTGGTCGGACGCTCAGGCTCGGGACGCGAGCCGCCTTCGTCACCGTTGTCGCCACGGCCCCATCGCGGGTCGTTGAGGTTGAACATCCCCCGGATGCGCGCCGGCCACAGGGCCAGACGCCAGGAGCGGTTAGGAAAGTCCATGCGCTTGAGTTCTCTTGCTGATGGGATTTAAGTGGGAAAGGCAGGCGGCATTGTGCCCAATCAGCCGCCTGGGCCCGGCAATTCAGCGCCCGGGCCAGGGGGCATGGGCGGGCGGGCCGCCGCCACCATGCAGGCGAGCTGCTCACGCAGCGCCGCCATGCCGGCGCCGCTACGTGCACTCACGAAAATGCGGGGTACAGGCCTGCCGTCGATCTCGTACACATCCCTTACCACTGCCGGTGCCGCATCGCTATCGAGCGCGTCGACTTTGTTGAACACCAAAAGTTGTGCGACGTCTGCCGCGCCGATCTCTTTCAACACCAGTTGCACCTGGGCGATCTGCTCCGGATAGTCCGGATTGGAAGCATCCACCACGTGCAGCAGCAAATCTGCGTCTACGGCCTCCTGCAGCGTCGCCTCGAACGCATCGACCAGGCCATGGGGCAGGTCCCGAATGAAACCCACCGTGTCGGACAGCGACACCGTACCCACTTCCTCACCCAGGTAGAGCTGTCGGGTGGTGGTATCCAGAGTGGCAAAGAGCTGGTTGGCGGCGTAGGCGCGTGCCTTGACCAACGCATTGAACAGGGTGGACTTGCCGGCGTTGGTGTAGCCGACGATGGAGATATTGAACGTGTCACGCCGTTGGCGCTGGCGCCGTTGCGTCCCGCGCTGGCGCTTGACCTTGACGAGCCGCTCTCGGGTGCGCTTGATGGCATCGTCGATCATGCGACGGTCCAGTTCGATCTGGCGCTCGCCAGGGCCTCCGCGGGCGCCAATGCCGCCGCGCTGGCGCTCCAGGTGAGACCAGCGGCGCACCAGGCGCGTGCTGAGATACTGCAACCGGGCAAGCTCAACCTGCAGCTTGCCTTCATGGCTGCGCGCGCGCTGCGCGAAGATCTCCAGAATCAGCAATGTGCGATCGTTGACCGGCAAGCCGATGTGACGCTCCAGATTGCGCTGCTGCGCCGGGCTCAGGGCCTGGTCAAACAACACTTCTTGGGCGCCGTGCATTTCCGCAAGGGTACGGATCTCGTCGGCCTTGCCGCTGCCCACGAACAGTGCCGCATCGGGCACCTTGCGTTTGCATGCCAGCCGCGCTACCGGCTCCAGGCCCGCTGTTTGCGCCAACAGGCCAAGCTCTTGCAGTTCGCCGTCGAAATGGGGAAGGCCGAAATCCACGCCGACCAGAAGGACGGGCGTGGCGGGGCCATCAAAGGGGTGATCAGATGAAGTCAAGAACGCGGGCGCCCGCAGAGCGAAGCGCCGAATGACCGGCGCAAAGGCGCGCCGGCGGGCAAAAGATTATCGATTTTCGCCGCTGGCCGCCTGGACCGGCTCGGAAGTCTCCGCAGTGGAGAAGTTGACCGCGCGGCCTGGAACGATCGTGGAGATGGCGTGCTTGTAGACCATCTGCGTGACCGTGTTGCGCAGCAAGACCACATACTGGTCAAACGATTCGATCTGACCCTGCAGCTTGATGCCATTGACCAGATAGATCGACACCGGAACATGCTCGCGGCGCAGGGCGTTGAGGAAGGGATCTTGCAGAAGCTGGCCTTTATTGCTCACGATATTCTCCGTGTTCAAGAGTGTTGTTGTGATTCGGCACCTTACCACAGCCTCGCGCCCCTGAACGGGCCGGGGGTTCAGCCGCTGCCTTTGTCCGCAAACGGATTCGCCTGGGTCTTCATTTCGATGCGCAAGGGGGTACCGACCAAGTCGAATTCCTTGCGAAAACGTCCCTCCAAAAACCGTTTGTACGCATCGGTCACGTGCTCGAGCGAGTTGCCATGGACCACGATGATGGGCGGGTTCATGCCGCCTTGGTGGGCATACCGCAGCTTCGGACGAAAGCTGCCCGAACGCTTGGGACTTTGAAACTGCACGGCCTCGAGCAGCACGCGCGTGAGCTGCGGCGTAGGCATCTTGCGGGTCGCAGCGCGGTACGCTTGCGTGATCGAACCCCAGACAGGTCCGAGGCCCTGGCGCTTTTGCGCCGAGATGAAATGCATCGAGGCAAATTTCAGGAACGACAGGCGCGTCTCGATCGAGCGCTCGAGTTGCTGGCGCTCGTAACTGTCGACCGCATCCCATTTGTTGATGGCCACCACGACCGCGCGTCCGCTCTCCAGAATGTAGCCTGCGATGTGCGCGTCCTGATCGGTCACGCCCTGCGTGGCGTCGAGCAGCAGCAGCACCACGTGCGCTGACTCGATCGCCTGCAGTGTCTTGACCACGGAGAACTTTTCGATCGCTTCGAACACCCGGCCCTTGCGGCGCAACCCGGCCGTGTCGATCAACTCGAATCTTTTTCCGCCGCGCTCCAGTGGCACGCTGATGGCGTCGCGCGTGGTACCAGGCAAGTCGAAGGCGACGAGACGCTCTTCGCCCAGCCAGGCATTGATCAGGGTGGACTTGCCAACGTTCGGACGCCCGGCCACGGCCAGGCGAATGACATCTTCCTCGGCAGCGGCGCCCTCCTCGTCTTGCGAAGGCTCGCCAATCGGCTCGAGCGCCTGCTCGATCAGGCCGCGCACGCCCTGCCCGTGTGCCGCAGAGACCGGAAAGACTTCGCCCAGCCCGAGCTCATAGAACTCTGCCAGCTGCATTCCGCCTTGCATGCCTTCGGCCTTGTTGCCGGCCAACACGCAGGGCTTGCCGAGGCGACGCAGGTAGCGGGCGATGTCGTGGTCCTGCGCAGACACCCCCGCACGCACGTCCAGGACGAAGACAACCACGTCCGCCTCCGCCACCGCCTGTTGCGTCTGGCGGGCCATCTCCCGAAAGATGCCACTGCCGGCGTCCGGCTCGAACCCTCCGGTGTCGATGACAATGAACTCGCGCTTGCCCTGCCGGCCGTTGCCATAGTGGCGGTCGCGGGTCAGGCCGGCGAAATCCGCCACGATCGCATCGCGCGAGCGCGTCATGCGGTTGAACAGGGTGGACTTGCCCACGTTGGGCCGCCCCACCAGGGCGATGACGGGTTTCATCCCTTGCCTTTGTTTATATGCCGCCAAGCAGGCGTTCGCTCACTCAGGGCGGAATCCGTACACCGCGCCCTTGCGCGTGACCACCACCAGCGTATCGGCCGCCGCGACCGGCGCAGCGGCAATCGGCGAGCCGTCGGTAGTCAGGCGGTTGAGCGGCGCCGCGTCCTCACGCGAGAGCAAGTGCACCGTGCCGCTGTCATCCCCCACGACCAACGAGCGGCCGAGGACCAGCGGGGCCGTCAGGCGGCGCCACTGCAGGCGGTCGCTGCTCCAGGCGCGCGTGCCATCGGCGCGCCGCCACGCCACCACGGTACCGTTGCCTTCGGTACCGAACAGCATCGTGTCGTCGCCGTCGATGCCTTCTCCGCCACTGGCCGACTGCGTCCACGCAACAGTGCCCCGCGTGGCATCGATGCAGCCCACGCTCGCCTGGTAGGCCCGCGCACACAGGGTATCGCCCACCCGGCTCGTGCGGCCGACCATCTCGACCAGGCGCTCCACGTCGTTGGTGCCCCGCGGACTGGCCATGGGTGCCTCCCAGAGCACCCGGCCATTGTCGGGATCAAAACCGACCAGCCGCCCGGACAGACCCGCCACCAGCGTGTTGCCAAATGCCACCAGCACACCGCCCTGGCGCAGCACCAGCGGCTCGCCTGGGCGCTGCTGGCGCCACAATGAACGCCCCGTCGCAGCGTCGAACGCCGACACCGACCGGTCGGCCGCGAGCACGAAAACGCGGTTGCCTGCGACCAACGGCGCCGTGTAGGCCTGCGCGGGCAGCGGCTTTCGCCAGATTTCGCGCCCCTCTTCCAAGGCGATGACCTGGTTGGTCTTGGCGGCGACCGCCGTCCAGCGCCCATCACTGCCCACGCCGGAGGCCAGCGGCACGCCCAGGCGCGCACGCCAGAGGTCACCGCCCGTGCGCGCGTCGATGGCGGCCACGTCCCCCGCCGCCGAGGCCAACAGCACCGTGCTGCCGAGCACCCGCACATCCAGGGCCAAGCCCTGCGTGCTGCCGATCTGGGCCGTCCAGGCCTGGCGGACACCCAGCACCGGCACGTTCGGCCCGAGCTCGGCGGGCTGTGGCCGCGAAGGGCCGCTCCACGGCATCATGTCGCCGATCGTCGAGCAGCCACCCAACAGCAGGCTGCACAAGGCAGCTGCAAGCGGCCGGCGGATCGTCCGGGGCATCATTGCGCAGCTCCCGGCGCATTCGCCGCCGCGACGGCCTGGGGCTGGGCTCCCAGGGCGTTCAGCTTGGCTTCCACCAGACGGCGGTAGTCGCCGCGGCCGTCCAGGGCCTCCCAGGCCCGCCGGTATTCCTCGACCGCCCGGTCCTTTTTCTCCTGCAGTTGCAGCACGTCGCCCTTGCGGTCGGCGACCAGCCCGGCAAACTCGTGCGGCAGACCTCCCGAGATGAGCGCCAGCGCCTCGTCGTAGGCCTTCTGGTCGATGAGCAAACCGGCCAACCGCAGGCGCGCCAGCGCGCGCAGGCCTTCGTCTTCGCCCTTTTCCGCCACCCAGGTCAGCACGGCCTTGGCTTCGTCGCCCTTGCCGACATCGGCCAGAGCCTTGGCGGCCAGCAGGCCGGCCTGCGCGGCCTGCGCCGTGCCTCCATAGCTGGACTTCAGGTCGCCGAACGCCTGCTGCACGCGCGCGGTGTCGCCCGAACGGACCGCGACATCGACCTCTTCGGCCAGCGCCGTGGCTTGCTGGGCCTGCCGGCTTTGCCACAGCCGCCAGCCGTTCCAGGCTGCGAGCGAGCCCATGACGACGATCAGCGCCCAGGTGATCAGGTTGCCCCAGGTTTTCCAGAAGTGCTTGAGTTCCTCAAGCTGTTCCTGCTCCTGCAGGTCGAAGTTGTTGGCCATGTGGATCCGTGTGTCGTTCAGCGCGGCGATTGTAGGGTGGCAGCCCAGTCGGCCAGGGATGCCAGGGGCTGCTCGGTCTGCGCGCCCGCGTCGCGCAAAGGCTTGACGGTGACGGCGCCGCGCGCGAGCTCGTCGGCGCCGAAGACCAGGGCAAAGCGCGCGCCGCTGGCGTCCGCCTTCTTGAATTGCGACTTCATCGAGCCCATGCCCTCCCCCGCCCCGGCAGGCGCGTGCATCTGCACCGACACGCCCAGCGCGCGCAGGCGCTGCAGCGCGGCCATGACCTGCGGCAGCGCCGCCGCGTCGGGCACGATGGCGTAGGCGTCACAGGCGCAGGCGGGCGGCGCGGCGTGCTGCTCCCTGAGCAGCTCCAGCACCCGCTCCACGCCCAGGGCCCAGCCCACGGCCGGGGCGCTCTTGCCGCCGATCTGCTCGATCAGGTAGTCGTAGCGCCCGCCGCCGCAGATGGTGCCCTGCGAGCCCAGGCGGTCGGTGACGAACTCGAACACCGTCAGGTTGTAGTAGTCCATGCCGCGCACCAGGCGCGGGTTGATGCGCCAGGCCACACCGTTGGCGTCCAGGATCGCCTTCACGGCGTCGAAGTGGGCCAGCGAGGCTTCACCCAGGAAGTCCATGAGCTTGGGCGCGCCCTCGACCATCGCCTGCATGGCGGGGTTCTTGGTGTCCAGGATGCGCAACGGGTTGCTGTACAGGCGCCGGCGCGCGTCCTCGTCTAGCACCTCCTGGTGCTGTTCCAGGTAGGCGATGAGGGCCGCGCGGTGGGCCTTGCGCTCCTCGGGCTGACCCAGGCTGTTGAGCTCTAACCGCACGTCCTGCAGGCCCAGCTCCTGCCACAGCGCGTGCGCCAGCAAGATCAGCTCGGCATCCGCGTGGGCGCCCGGAAAGCCCAGCGCCTCGGCGCCGATCTGGTGGAACTGGCGATAGCGTCCGCGCTGGGGCCGCTCGTGGCGGAACATAGGACCCATGTAGTACAGGCGCTTGCCACCTTCGTACAGCATGGAATGCTCGACCACCGCACGCACCACGCCGGCCGTGGCCTCGGGGCGCAGGGTGAGCTGCTCGCCGTTGAGGCGGTCCTCGAAGGAGTACATCTCCTTCTCGACGATGTCCGTGACCTCGCCCAGGCCGCGCACGAACAGCGGCGTGGGCTCGACGATGGGAGTGCGGATGTTCCGATAGGCGTAGCGCGCCATGAGGGAGCGCACTTTGTCCTCCAGCCACTCCCAGCGCGCCGACTCGGGCGGCAGGATGTCGTTCATGCCCTTGATGGCGACCAGCTTCTGCATCTTGCTCGTTGTTCTATAAGTTTTGAATGAAATCGGGCTCTAGCGCTTGCCAGTCAAGCGCCAGCAGCTATTATTTTGATAGTTCAGGCGGCCACGCCGCCGAAGCGCCGCGCCACATAGTCCTGCACGATGGCCTGGAATTCCTCGGCGATGCGCTCGCCGCGCAGCGTCAGGGCCTTCTCGCCGTCGATGAACACCGGCGCCGCCGGCGCCTCGCCCGTGCCGGGCAGGCTGATGCCGATGTCGGCGTGCTTGCTCTCGCCCGGGCCGTTGACGATGCAGCCCATGACGGCGACCTTCATCTTCTCCACGCCCGGGTAGCGTGCGCGCCACACAGGCATCTGTGCGCGCAGGTAGTCGTCGATCTGCTTGGCCAGCTCCTGGAACGTGGTGCTGGTGGTGCGCCCGCAACCCGGGCACGCGGTGACGCTCGGCACGAAGCTGCGCAGGCCCAGCGCCTGCAGGATCTCGGAGGCGACCACCACCTCCTGCGTGCGCGCCTCGCCCGGCTGGGGCGTGAGCGAGACGCGGATGGTGTCGCCGATGCCCTCCTGCAGCAAGATGGCCAGCGCCGCGCTGGAGGCCACCGTCCCTTTGGTGCCCATGCCGGCCTCCGTCAGGCCCAGGTGCAGCGCGTAGTCGCAGCGGCGCGCCAGTTCGCGGTACACGGCGATCAGGTCCTGCACGCCGCTGACCTTGCACGACAGGATGATCTGCTCGCCGGCCAGGCCCAGGGCTTCCGCCGTGCGGGCCGAGTCGATGGCCGAGGTGATCAGGGCCTCGTACATGACCTGGCGCGCGTCCCAGGGCTGCGCGCGGCGGCTGTTGGCATCCATCAGGCTGGCCAGCAGCTCCTGGTCGAGGCTGCCCCAGTTCACCCCGATGCGCACCGCCTTGTTCCAGCGCACGGCCGCTTCGATCATCTGGCCGAACTGGCGGTCGCGCTTGTCCCCCTTGCCGACGTTGCCCGGGTTGATGCGGTATTTGGACAGCGCCTGCGCGCAGGCGGGAAACTCCGTCAGCAGCCGGTGGCCGTTGTAGTGGAAGTCGCCCACCAGCGGCACGTCCACGCCCATGCGGTCGAGTTGCTCGCGCACGTAGGGGACGGCCTGCGCCGCCTCGGGCGTGTTGACGGTGATGCGCACCATCTCCGAGCCGGCCTGCGCCAGCTCCTTGACCTGGATGGCCGTGGCGATCGCGTCCACCGTGTCGGTGTTGGTCATGGACTGGATCCGAACCGGCGCGTCCCCGCCCACGGTCACGACCCGTCCGCCCCACACCACGCGGGCCTGGCGCGTGCGCCGCGCAAGCGCACCGGCCAGTGCGACGGGGTGGGTGGTGCTGGGCAAGCTCATTTCATTTCACCTCGAAGCGCGCGACGTTCTCGCGCGCGAATGCCGAAAGATCCAGCGGTTTTCCCCGCACGACCACCTCGGTCACATCCGCCTTGCCGATGACGACCGACCAGGGGGGCGTGCCCGGCACGGGCGCGCTTTCGCCGGCCGCCAACGTCTTTTGCAGCACCACGGCGCCACCGCTGCCGCGCACCTGCACCCACGACGGCGCGCTGGCGCGCAGCACCAGCGTGGCCTGCGGCTGCTGCGCCGCATCGCTGCTCAGCGCTTGGGGCGAAAGCACCGCGGCGGCGCTGCCAGCGGCCACGGCCGGCTCCGCCTGCCCGGACAAGGCGGCCGGCGCAGGTGGCGGGACCGGGGCCGCATCGGGTGTCGGCAGCGCGACCGCCGGTGCGACCTCTGTGGTCGCCGCCTCCTCGGGCGCATCGATGGGGCGGACAGGCTCCTGGGCGACCGTGGAGGCATCCGGGCGCGGCCACAACCCGTCCAGGCCGAGGTGCTGGGGCCACAGGGCGACGCCCAGCGCCCCGGCCAACAGCAGCACCACGGCCACGCCCAACAGCCGCGAGCGCGGCGGCTCCGCGGCGCTACCGAAATTGCCGCGCGGCGCGGACGCCTTGAACGAGGCGTTGATGCCCTTGTCCAGGTGCAGCGGCGCGGGCGCGGCACCCGGCAGCAACGCGAGGACGGGTGCCGAATCCTGCTTGAGCAGGCGGCAGATGCCCGCGGCCAGCGCGCGCATGAAGACCACGTCGGAAAACAGGTCGTAGCGGTCCGCTTCCAGCGCCTCGAGCTTGTCGACCGACACCTTCATCGTGGTGGCGAGGGCGGCGATATGCACCCCGGCGGCCTCGCGCATCTGCCTCAGCAGGCTGCCGGCGGTCACCGCAGGGTCGGCCATGGCCGATGCTTCGTCGGCTGTGGCGCCGCCGGATGGCTGTCCCAGCTCACTCATCGAATGCCCCCCTGTCCAGCGCGCGCGTCTGGGGAGCGTCGGGGAAGCGCTTGCGCAGCTGGTCGGCAAGCTGGCGCATGGCCACCGCCTCGCCCAGCGCGCGTTCGATCTTGAGGCCCAGCCACAGAGACTCGGCGTTGCCGTACTCACCGTTGTTCACCCGGCGGATGTAGAACTGGGCGCGCTCCTTCTCGCCGCGCGCAAACATCACGGATGCCAGGTGATAGCCGATGACCGGGTTGCCGGCATCGATCTCGTAAGCCCGCAGCAAGGCCTGTTCGGCCTGGGCGGGACGACCTGCGTTGCGAAAGCACAGGCCCTGGGACATGAGCGTCTTGCTGCGAGCGCCGTAGGTCGGCGTGGCGAGGGCACGCTCGAACAGCGCATCGGCCTGCTCGTACTGCCCGCGCTGGCACTGCAGCCAGCCCAGGTTGTGCAGGATGTCTGCATCCGACGGCCGCAACTCCTGGGCCCGGCGCAGGCTCTGTTCGGCCTGGGCCAGGTCTCCCAGCGCCATCAGCGCCAATCCGCGCAGGTGGTACGCATCGGCAAAGCCGGGGTCGGCGGCCAGCGATTGGCGCACCTCTTCCAGCGCCACCTGGGGCTGTCCGCGCTGGAGATAACTTGCCGCCAGTTCCAGGCGGATGCGGGCGCGTCGCCGCGCTTCGCTCTCGCCCTGAAGCGAGGAGGCGCTCCCGTGGCCATCGCCCTCGTCGGTGCGGTGCGCGCAGCCGGTGAGCGTGGCCAGCGACGCCAGCAGACACGCACCCGCCAGCCACCGCCAGCGCGCCGCCCTGTGGTCCACGGTCATGAACTTGCCTCCCCTCGTGATCGGATGTTGTGGCGGCCCGGCCCTTCAAGGCACCGGGACGATGGGAATGGTTCGCAGCCTCGCCATGCGCTCGCCCACCCGCGTACGGTCGCGCACATCGCCCGCGAGCTGGCCGCAGGCGGCATCGATATCGTTGCCTCGGGTCTTGCGCACCGTGGTGACGATCCCCGCATCGCTGAGCTGCTTGGCAAATGCCGCGACGGCCGCATTGCTGGAGCGGCGCAGCCCGGAAGCAGGAAAGGGGTTGAATGGAATGAGGTTGAACTTGCAGGGCACACGCGTGCCGGCGCTGCCTGCCACCAGGGCAATCAGCGCGCGCGCGTGTTCGGGCTGGTCGTTCACGCCGTCGAGCATGCAGTATTCGAACGTGATGAAGTCGCGCGGCGCATGCTCCAGATAACGCTGACAGGCAGCCAACAATTCGGCCAGGGGGTACTTGCGGTTCAGCGGCACCAGGTTGTCGCGCAAGGCATCCTGCGGCGCGTGCAGCGACACGGCCAGCGCCACCGGACAGTCCTGCCCGAGCCGGTCGATCATGGGCACCACGCCGGAGGTGGAGACCGTGACACGCCGGCGCGAAAGGCCGTAGGCATGGTCGTCCAGCATCACGCGCAACGCTGGCACGAGCGCAGAATAGTTCTGCAGCGGCTCGCCCATTCCCATCATGACGACGTTGGAGATGACCCGCTCGTCGACTCCCCGCCGCTGGCGCAACTGGTGTTCTGCGAACCAGAGCTGGGCGACGATTTCACCGGCGGTGAGGTTGCGGCTGAACCCCTGGTGGCCGGTGGAGCAAAAGCGGCAGCCAACCGCACAGCCAGCTTGCGAGGAGATGCACAGCGTCCCGCGGTCGTCCTCGGGGATGAACACCGTCTCCACGGCGTTTCCCCCGCCCACATCGAACAGCCACTTGACGGTGCCATCGGCCGAGACGTGCTCGCTGACCACCGGCAGCGCGGCCACGTAGGCGCAGCCCTTGAGCTTTTCGCGCAGCGACTTGGCCAGATCGCTCATCTGGTCGAAGTCGGCCACGCCGCGCTGGTGGATCCAGCGAAACAGCTGCGTGGCACGGAAACGCTTCTCGCCCAGCTGGCCGCAGAACGCGGCAATGCCGTCGAGGTCCAGGTCCAGAAGGCTTGTGGTCATGGCGCAGTCCTCCGTTGCCACGCCGCAGGCCCCGGGCGCGCGGGACAGTTACGCGCCGCCGCCCGCAGGCTCGGCATCAGCGTGCGTAGATGTTCAGGCCAGGAAAGAAGAACGAGATCTCCACCTGGGCCGTTTCGGCAGCATCCGAGCCGTGCACCGCGTTGGCGTCGATGCTGTCGGCGAAATCGGCGCGGATGGTGCCCGAGGCAGCCTTCTTGGGGTCGGTCGCACCCATCAGCTCGCGATTCTTCAGGATGGCGTCTTCGCCTTCCAGCACCTGCACCATGACCGGACCGGAGATCATGAAGTCCACCAGGTCCTTGAAGAAGGGACGCTCCTTGTGCACGCCGTAGAACTGCTCGGCCTCGGCGCGCGACAGGTGGATCATGCGGGCTGCGGCAATCTTCAGGCCCGCGGCCTCGAAGCGAGCGTAGATCTGGCCGATGACGTTCTTGGCGACGGCGTCGGGCTTGATGATGGACAGGGTGCGTTCGATAGCCATGGAAAAGGTTCCTGTGAGTTGTTGCAGTATTTTTGCCCGTCGGGCAAAACGGCGGATTTTAACTTTTGCAGCGCGCCTCAACGCCCGCCGCCGCGCCGTCCACCCCCGCCGCGCTGTTTTTGCTGCTGCCGCTTGCGCGCAAGGCTGTCGGCACCGATGTACCCGACCGAGGTTTTCAGGGGATCGGGCTGTGCACCGGGACCGGGACTGGGGCGTGGCGGGCGCGGTGCAGCATTGCGCGGCCCCGTCGCCGGGCCCCTGGGCCGATCGGGCGCACGGCCACGTCGGCCGGACGGGTCGTCGCGCGGGCCCCGCGTGGCCTCCACGGGCGAAACGCCGACGGCCTGCATCAGCGCGCGAATGTCGCGCTCGTCCAGCTCCAGCCAGGCGCCGCGCTTAAGCCCGCGGGGCAGCATCATGGCGCCATAGCGGATACGGATCAACCTGCTGACCGCGTGACCCACGGCTTCGAACATGCGCCGGACCTCGCGGTTTCGCCCTTCGGAAATGGTGACCCGGTACCAGCAATTGGCCCCCTCGCCACCGCCATCCTCGATCGAGCCGAAGGCGGCGGTGCCGTCGTCGAGTTGCACACCGTCCAGCAGCCGCTGGCGCTCTTCGTCGCTCAGCGCCCCCAGCACGCGCACGGCGTATTCGCGCTCTAGTCCGAAACGCGGGTGCATGAGGCGGTTCGCCAGTTCGCCCGAACTCGTGAACAGCAGCAAGCCTTCGGTGTTCAGGTCCAGCCGGCCCACCGACTGCCACTTGCCATGCGCCAGGCGCGGCAACCGGCGAAACACCGTGGGGCGGTTCTGCGGGTCGTCGTGGGTGACCACTTCTCCGACGGGCTTGTGGTAGGCCAGCACCCGCACGGGCGGCGGTGCAATGCGAAACCGGATCGGCTTGCCATTGACCCTGATCTGGTCGCCGTACTGCACCCGCTGGCCGGTATGCGCGGGCTCGTTGTTGACCGAGATGCGCCCTTCGACGATGAGCTGTTCCATCTCCAGGCGCGAGCCCATGCCCGCCTGCGCGAGCACCTTGTGCAGCTTGGGGCTTTCCGCGTCGGGTTGCAGAACCCGCTTCGGGGGCACGACCTGCGCATCGGCCTCGTCATGGTCGAGCTGGCCGGAGACCACATCCGAGAAGCGGTACCCTTCCGCGAGAGTGCCCTCGTCTGGACCATCCGGGTCGCCAGGGGCAGGGTGAGCCGGCGCTTCGGCATGCGGGTTCGGTCGCGGCGCGCGCGGGGGCCTGCCCTGCTGCGAGGACGGTTTGCGGCGCGGTGGCTTGGGAGGTTGGGTCATGAGTGTGGTTCCATTGCGGTGCCGTCCACTGCGCGGTCGTCGGTCGAACCGGCAACATCGATCGCAGGCGGCGGTTCGTCCAGGGGGCCGGGCGTTTCAGACGGGGCGGCTTCAGGCAGATGCCGCGTATCGTCGAGCGCATCCAGGACACTCCCCTGCACTGCGACATCCTCCATGGGAGGAAGCTGGTCCAGCGATTGCAGCCCCAAATCGTCCAGGAACTGGCGGGTGGTCGCCAGCAGCGCCGGCCGGCCCACGGTCTCGCGGTGGCCGATCACTTCCACCCAGCCCCGGTCTTCGAGTTGTTTGATGATGAGGCTGTTGACCGTCACGCCCCGGATATCCTCGATGTCGCCGCGGGTCACGGGCTGTCGATACGCGATGATTGCCAGGGTTTCCAGGGCAGCGCGTGTGTAGCGCGGCGGCCTTTCGGGGTGCAAACGGTCCAGGTAGGGGCGCATTTCGGGCCGGCTCTGGAAGCGCCAGCCACTGGCCACCGCCACCAGCTCCACTCCGCGTGTCGTCCACTCCTGCTGCAGCTGCAGGAGCAGCGCCTTGATGGTGTCGGCGCCCAGCGCATCGTCGAACAATGTCCGCAGTTCGCGGATGGACACAGGTTGCGCGGCGCAGATCAGCGCTGTTTCGAGTACCCGTTTGGCATCCACCGAATTCATGGGCGATTCCGGGAGAAAAAGAGCTGCAGCGCAGTCTGGTGCAAGCCTGCAGACGAGAGACGGGCGCCTTCACAGGTCCCGGACGGCACCGCCGAAAGCCGTGCCCAGCGCCCGCTAACCGGACGCCGCGGGGTCATTGTAGCCGAGCCCCCAGTGCGCGAGCGCCTGGCGCATGTCCTGCGGCAGCGGCGCGCGGAACTCCAGCGCCTCGCCCGAAAACGGGTGTCGGAATGCCAGCCTGAACGCGTGCAGGGCTTGCCGCTGCAGCCCGCCCGCACAGGCTCCGCCATACAAGCCGTCGGCCACCAAGGGATGCCGGAGCGATGCCATGTGCACGCGGATCTGGTGGGTGCGGCCGGTGTGCAAGGTGCAGCGCACCAGGCATCTTTCGTCATCGCTGGCAAGCATTTCGATGTCGGTTCTGGCGGACTTGCCCGGATGCTGGGCCAGGTCGACCACCGCCATGCGCAGCCGTTGCCGCGGATCGCGCCCGATCGGGGCGTCCACGCAGCGCTGGACCGGTCCGGTCCATGCACCCCACGCCAGCGCCAGGTACTGGCGGCTGACCTCGCGCGCAGCGATCATCTGCACCAGCGCATCCATGGCCGCGCGACTGCGCGCGACCACCATCAGCCCACTGGTGTCCTTGTCCAGCCGGTGCACGATGCCAGCCCGCGGCACTTGGGCTGCGCGCGCATCGCGCCCGAGCAGGCCGTTGAGCAGCGTGCCGCTCCAGTTGCCCGGCGCCGGGTGGACCACCAACCCCGGCGGTTTGTTCACCACCAACAGATGCTCGTCCTCATGCACGACATCGATCGGCAACGCTTCGGCGCGGAACGCCTGGCTTTGCAGCGTGGGGCGCATCTCCACCGAGATGCACTGCCCGGCCTGCACCTTGTGCGCAGGCTTCGGCGCCCGCGCGCCGTCCAGCGTCACGGCACCCTGGGCCATGAGCTGCTGGAGATAGCTGCGCGAAAATTCAGGAACGAGGAAAGTCAGCGCCCGGTCCAGCCGCTGCTGGTGAAGATCCCGCGGCACCGTGACCTCGCGCACCTCGTGGGATTCGGCCGCGCCCGCCTCGAGGCCGTCGTCGTCCGGCGGCTCGGCCGCCGTGTCGGGCGTCGTTCCGGTCAACGGGCGGGAAGGTAGCGCGCCGGATCCACCGGCTTGCCCTGGCGCCGGATCTCGAAGTGCAGCTTGACCCGATCGGCGTCGGTGCTGCCCATCTCGGCAATCTTCTGGCCGCGCCGCACGTTCTGGTCCTCCTTGACCAGCAGCGTTTGGTTGTGTGCGTAGGCGGTCAGGTAAGTGTTGTTGTGCTTGAGGATGACCAGGTTGCCATAGCCGCGCAGGCCGGCGCCGGCATACACCACACGCCCGTCAGCGGACGCCAGCACCGGGTCCCCTGACTTGCCGGCGATGTCCAGCCCCTTGTTGCGTGCCTCGTCGAAACCGGCGATCTGCGGACCTGAGGCCGGCCAGATGAAGTTCACCCCATCGCCGGACGTCGCTGGCTGCGGCTCCGGCACCGGCGCGGGAGCCGGCGCAGCCGCAGGCGGCACGGCCGCTGCATCGGTTGCCCCGGCCGTCCCCGGCGTCTTGGACGCGCCCGCCGCGGGCGCCGGCTGCACGCCCGGCGGCGCGATCGGACGGGTGACCACCCCGGTGTCGCTGGCCACGGTGGTGGCGGCGGTCGCCGCAGTGGGAGGCGCGACGCGCAGCACCTGGCCCACCTCGATCAGGTTGGCGTTCTCCAGATTGCTCCAGCGCGCAATGTCCTTCCAGCTCTGGCCGCTTTCCAGCCCGATGCGAATGAGCGTATCGCCCGGCCGGACCGTGTAATAGCCCGGTTTGCCGGCGTTTTCCGCGCCCGGCAACAGTTTCGGGTCGGGCACGTCCAGCGCCGCCGGCGCCTGCGTGACGCGCCCGGCGCTGCCGGCGAACGTTCCCCGGTCCTCCACGGGCGCCCGGTTGACCGGCGTGCCACAGCCTGCCAGCACCAGCGCGGCGGCCAGCACGGCAAACTCCAGAGTTCCATGACCTCGCATTCCCGACATAGACAGCATTTCCCTTCAGGCAATCCCCGATTTTAATGGGACGAAATGGACCCCCTCCAGGACACGGTGCTTCAACCCTTGTGCGGTGCGGTCGACCACCAGCAGTGCCTGCCCTCCGCCGGGGCCGGCCATCGGCGCGACGAGCCGACCGCCCAGGGCCAGCTGGTCACACCACGCCGGCGGCAGCGCGTCTCCGCCTGCGGCCGCGATGATGCCCGCGTACGGGGCGCCGCGGGCGTAGCCGAGCATGCCGTCGCCCAGGATCAAATGGACGTTGGCCAGGCGCAGCGGCCGCAGGTTGTCGCGGGCCTTTTCGTGTAGCGCGCGCAGGCGTTCGATGGTGTAGACCTCGCGTGCCAGGCGGGCCAGCACGGCGGCCTGGTAGCCACACCCGGTCCCGATCTCGAGCACCCGGCCCAGCGGCTGGTCTTGCGCGCATTCGGCGCCGAGCAGCAGCTCGGCCATGCGCGCGACCACGCTGGGCTTGGAGATGGTCTGCGCCAATCCGATCGGCAGGCTGGTGTCCTCATAGGCCTGGTTGGCCAGGGCGCTGTCCACGAAACGGTGGCGCTCGACCCCGCCCATCGCCTGCAGCACGGCTGCAGCGCCGATCCCCCCGGCCGCGAGCCGCTGCACCATGCGGGCGCGCACCGCGGCGGAATCCAGCCCTACGCCCCGCGGCTGCGCCGCCGCACGCGCCACTGCGCCCTGGGGGCCAGCCGCGGGTGCCGGCGCGGGAACCGGCCGCCCCTGCAGCCCATCCAGGCGGGCGGGGAATCCGGGACGGCGGGGCTGCATCAGGCGGCCTCCCCGTCCTGCTGCGCCGCGGTGGCCATGCGCGCAACGGTCTGCGCCCAATAGCCCAGGCCCTCGTGGTCCGTCAGGTCGACTTTCAGGGGCGTGACGGCGACGTGGCCGTGCGCCGTGGCGTGGAAATCGGTTCCCTCGGCGTCGTCCTTGGCCGCGCCGGCGCCGCCGATCCAGTACATCACCTCACCGCGCGGACTTTGCTGCTCGATCACCCGCTCGGCCGCATGGCGGCGTCCCAGGCGGCACAGGCGCAGCGGGCGCAGCGCCTCCAGCGGCAGGTTGGGAATGTTGACGTTGAGCAGCCACGGGGCGGCACCGACCAGGTTGTGGCGCTGCATCTGCTGCACCATCTCGCGCGCCTTCGCCGCGGCCGTCTCGACCTCGCCCCAGCCCTTGTCCACCTGTGAAAAAGCGATCGCCGGAATGCCGAACAAGTACCCCTCCATCGCGGCGCCGACCGTACCCGAATAGATGGTGTCGTCGCCCATGTTGGCGCCATTGTTGATGCCCGACACCACCAGGTCGGGCCGGTAGCCCAGCAGGCCGGTGAGCGCGATGTGCACGCAATCGGCGGGCGTTCCATTCACATAGCGAAAGCCGTTGGCCGCGCGCTGCACATAAAGCGGCGAGTGCAGGGTCAGCGCATTCGACTTGGCGCTGTTGTTGTGCTCGGGTGCGACGACCTCGACATCGGCGATGGACTGGAGCGCGTCATGCAACGCGACGATGCCTGGCGCCTGGTAGCCATCATCGTTGGAGATCAGGATTTTCATGGGCACGGAAGACCAAAGTCGGGGCATTGTAGGAGCCGGCTGACAGGGACGCAGCCGGTCGCACGAGGGACAAGAACGGACGTGCGGCCGCTCCTATCATGGCCGCTGCCTTTCCGATCACACAACAAAGGAGAACCACCGATGCACGCCTGGCTCTGCACCGACCCCACCGGCGTCGAAGCCCTCGCCTGGACCGAGCTGCCCACACCAACGCCGAAGGCTGGCGAGGTGCTGGTCGAGATCCGCGCGGCCAGCCTGAACTTTCCCGACCTGTTGATGGTGCAAAACAAGTACCAGATCAAGCCGCCCTTGCCCTTTGTGCCGGGCGCAGAGTGGGCGGGGGTGGTGCAGGCTGTGGGCGATGGGGTGACCCATCTGCGGCCTGGCCAGGCGGTGGCCTGCCTGAGCGGCACGGGCGGCTTCGCCTCCCACGTGCTGGCGCCTGCGGCGCATTGCATGCCCCTGCCCGAGGGCTTCACGCATGTGGACGCGGCGGCGTTCATCATGACCTACGCCACTTCCTACCACGCGCTCGTCGACCGCGCGCAGCTGCGCGCCGGGGAAACCGTGCTGGTGCTGGGCGCAGCCGGCGGGGTCGGCAGCGCGGCCATCCAGATCGCCAAGGCCCAGGGGGCGCGGGTGATCGCCGCGGCCTCCAGCCGGCAAAAATGCGACCTGTGCCTGGAGATCGGCGCCGACGCGGTGATCGACTACAGCCAGGAAAACCTGCGCGAGGCAGTCAAATCGCTGTCGGGCGGCACCGGGCCCGATGTGGTGTACGACCCCGTGGGCGGCGACCTGGCCGAACCGGCCTTTCGCTCCATTGCCTGGCGCGGCCGCTACCTGGTCGTCGGCTTCGCTGCCGGCCCCATCCCCGCGCTGCCGCTGAACCTGCCGCTGCTCAAGGGCGCCTCGATCGTGGGCGTGTTCTGGGGCGAGTTCGCCAAGCGCGAACCCCAGGCCAATGCCGCGATGATGGCGGAGCTGGCGCAGTGGTATGGCGCGGGCAAGATCCGCCCCGTCATCGACCGCACCATGCCCATGTCGCAACTGCCCGCAGCGTTTGAGCGCATGGCCTCGCGCTCGGTCATGGGCAAGCTGGTGCTGGTCAACTGAATGGCGCATCCAAGCCTCTGAAAACACGCGGCGCTCTGTCACACTGCGGGCCTTTCATCCCCCGCCGCCCGTGCAGATGGCCGCCACCTTCAAGACACCTTCCGAAATCGCACGCGAGACCCTCAAACAGCTCGCGGCGCGGCGGCTCAGCCCGACGCCCGACCAGTACCGCGCGCTGTACGAGGAGGTTGCCGGAGTGGCCAGCCCGCCCGCGTTTCCCGCCGTTGCGCTGCGCGGCATCGCGCGCGTGATGCCCGGCCAGACGCCGGCGCAAAAACGCCTGCTGGACCAGTTCGAGCAGGCGGTTGCGCAGCACGATTGGTCGGCCCTGCAGGCGACGCTGGTGGGGTATGCGAACCTGGGCCTCACCCCCGTCGCCACGGCCGCGCAGGACGCCGCGCCTGGCGCGGGCGCCGCCATTTCCCCCCGGCTGGCCCAGGCGGTGGCGCGGGTGGTGCAGAACGTGCTGCCGGCCCTGGGCGGTGACGACGCGCGCCTGGGCGAGATGGCCGAGCAGATCGCCTCGCACCTGCGCGCGCCCCAGCCCGATCCGGGCACGGCCGAGCGCCAGTTGGCCGACTTTGCCCACCGGCTTTCTTTCGCCGCCGAAGACCAGGGCGCGATCCGCGCCGGGCTGCTGGCGTTGCTGCGCCTGGTGCTGGAGAACATCGGCACCCTGTGCATGGAGGACGAATGGCTGCACGGCCAGATGGAAGCGTTGCTGGCCGCGTCGGAGCCTCCACTGGCACTGCGCCAGCTCGATGCGGTCGAGCAGCGGCTGCGCGGCGTCATCTTCAAGCAGGCCGAAGCCAAGGAACAGCTGCACCAGGCGCAAACGCAGATGCGCGAGTTGCTGGCCGCGTTCATCGACCGACTGGCGCGCATGGACGAATCCAGCAATGCCTACCAGGGACAGCTGGAGCTGTGCGCCGAGCGCATCCACCAAGCCACCCGGCTGCAGGATATCACACCGCTGCTGGAGCAGGTGCTGAGCGCCACGCGTGCCATGGCCCTGTCCAGCCGCGTCACGCGCGGCGAGTTGCAGGACCTGCGCAGCCGCGCCGATGCGCGCCATGCCGAGATCGACGCCCTGCGCCAGGAACTGGAACGCATGAGCAGCATGGCACGGCATGATCCATTGACCGGCTCGCTCAACCGCAAGGGATTCGACGAGGCGATGGAGCGCGAAGTGGCGCGCATGCAGCGCCAGGGCCAGCCGCTGTGCGTGGCCCTGCTCGACCTGGACGACTTCAAGGCCATCAACGACCGGCTGGGACACACCGGCGGCGACCAGGCCCTGGTGCACCTGACCGAAGTGACCCGCCAGGTCCTGCGCCCCCAGGACCAGCTGGCGCGCTACGGCGGCGAGGAATTCGTCATCATCCTGCCCGACACCGAGCAAGGCGAAGCAGTACAGGTCGTGCGCCGCCTGCAGCGCGAACTCACCACCCGCTACTTCCTGAGGGACGGAGAACGGGTGCTGATCACGTTCAGTGCAGGGGTCGCGCAGGTGCAGGGCGAAAGCGACCACGTCGATGCCATCCGCCGCGCCGACCAGGGCATGTACCTGGCCAAGCGCAGCGGCAAGAACCGGGTGGTGGCGGCCTGAGCATGCCAGCACTCGACCGTCGCGCGTGGCTGTCGCGCATGGCGTGGGCGGCGACGGCCGCGCAGATGCCGCGCTGGGCCTGGGCCACCGCGCCCATGCGCCATGACCCCTTCGCCCTGGGTGTGGCCAGCGGCGAGCCGTTGCCCGACAGCGTGGTGCTCTGGACGCGGTTGCTGCCGGCACCCGGCACCGCGCCTGACGACGGCGACGCGCCCCGCTGGGCTGGCCCCGTCACGGTGCGCTGGGAGGTCGCGCACGATTGCCGGTTTCGCCAGATCGCCCAGCATGGCACGGCGCTGGCGCTGCCCGAACTCGGTCACAGCGTGCACGTCGAGGTGCAGGGCCTGGCGCCCGGGCGCTGGTACCACTACCGCTTCATGGTGGGCGATGCGGTCAGCCCGCCCGCGCGCACCCGCACGGCACCCGCGCCGCACGAGTGGCCGGCGCGCCTGCGCGTAGTGCATGCGTCGTGCCAGCGCTGGGAGCACGGCCACTACGCCGCCTGGCGCCATGCGTGCGCCGAGCAGCCGGACCTGGTGCTTTTTCTGGGCGACTACGTCTATGAATACGCCAGCCCGCCAAACACCGCCGGCCTGGCGCGCACGCACACGTTGCCGCTGGCGCGCAGCGTGCACGACTGGCGCGACCGCTACGCGCTGCACAAAAGCGATGCCGCACTGCAGGCTGCGCATGCCTGCGCGCCATGGGTCGTCACCTGGGACGACCACGAGGTGCAAAACGACTATGCGGGCACCACCGGGCGCGGCGACGCGGGCGACTTTCTGCCGATGCGCAGCGCCGCGTGGCAGGCCTTCTACGAACACATGCCACTGCGGGCCTCGGCGCTCGCGGCAGCCGGGGGCAGCTTCCATACGCTGCAGCTGTTTCGCCGCCTGTCCTGGGGGCGCCTGGCACGCCTGCACGTGCTGGACACCCGCCAGCACCGCGACCGCCAGGCTTGCCGCCGCCCGGGCGCGGGGGCGGCGGCCGTGCGCGCCGCCGCGTGCCCGGAACTGGGCCAGGCCGGGCGCACCCTGCTGGGCTGGACTCAGGAGGAATGGCTACGCCACGGACTGGCCGCCGATGCCGGGTCGGCGCCGGTGCGCTGGAGCGTGCTCGCCCAGCAGACGCTGTTTGCGCCGCGCCGCTATCCCTCGGGCGTTCAGTCGAGCGATTCCTGGGACGGCTACCCTGCCGCGCGCGCGCGCCTGCTGGCCGACCTGGCCCATGCCGCACCGCGCAACGCCGTGCTGCTGGGCGGCGACATCCACCAGAACTACGTGTGCAATGTGGAAGGCCCGGGCGGGCCGGCACCGCGCGTGCTGGCCAGCGAGTTTTGCGGCACCTCCATCAGCTCGCGCAGCGGCACCACGCAGGACAAGGTGGACGCCGTGCGCCGCCACAACCCGCACGTGCTGCTGGCGCG
>DAMCAL010000022.1:0-26953 GCA_032059585.1 Burkholderiaceae bacterium | reverse complement strand
GCCTGGTGGACCGCGCCGGCAGCACCATGCAGGACGTGGTGGGCAGCATCCGCCGGGTGACCGACATCGTCGGCGAGATCAGCGCGGCCAGCCGCGAGCAAAGCGCGGGCGTGGCCCAGGTGGGCGAGGCGGTGATGCAGATGGACCAGGCGACGCAGCAAAACGCCGCGTTGGTGGAGGAGATGGCCGCCGCCGCCTCCAGCCTGAGCCAGCAGGCGCAGGACCTGGTGCAGGCCGTGAGCGTGTTCGACCTGGGCGGCGAAGGCGCAGCGCCGGCGCCCGTCACGCACCGCGCATCGCCGCGCCCAACCCCGGCCCAACCGTCCGCCCCCGCCCAGCCGCCCGCCGCGCGCCTGGGCGCCGCGAACGCTCCGGCCGGCACGGCGTCCGCTGCCGCCCGTGCGGCGCCAGCGCCCGCGCTGGCGCGCTCGCCCGCGGGAAGTGACGACTTGGAAGACTTGTGATCCGCGCTGCGGGGCCCGCCCTTGACCGGGCCCCGCTGATGCACAGGCCGGGTGGGCGAGACGGCGATGCCAGAGCCACCCAGGAACAAAAAAGCCCGGCCATGGCCGGGCTTTTTTGCGGGTGTTGTCTGGTGGTGGTACCGGGACTTGAACCTGGGACATCAGCATTATGAATGCTGCGCTCTAACCAACTGAGCTATACCACCGAAGCCGCAAATTATAGATCAAAAATTCGCCCGGCCAAGGTGGCGCCGCGTCACTGGTGCGTGAAATTCGCGGCGCGCTTGTTCACGAAAGCGTCCATGCCTTCCTTCTGGTCCTGGGTGGCGAACAGCGCGTGGAACAGGCGGCGCTCGTACATCAGGCCGTCGGAGAGCGAGCCCTCGAAGGCGCGGTTGACGGTCTCCTTGGCGGCCATGACGGCGACCTGCGAGAAGCCGCAGATGACCAGCGCTGCGCCGAGGGCCTCGTCCATCATCTTGTCCAGCGGCACCACGCGGCTGACCAGGCCGGCCGCCTCGGCCTCGCGCGCGTCCATCATGCGCGCCGTGAGGGCCATGTCCATGGCCTTGGACTTGCCCACGGCGCGCGGCAGGCGCTGGGTGCCGCCGGCGCCAGGGATCACGCCCAGCTTGATCTCGGGCTGGCCGAACTTGGCGTTGTCGGCGGCGATGATGAAGTCACACATCATGGCCAGCTCGCAGCCGCCGCCCAGGGCGTAGCCGCTCACGGCGGCGATCACGGGCTTGCGGATCTGGCGGATCTGCTCCCAGTTGCGCGTGATGTAGTCGCCCTTGTACGCATCGGCGAAGCTGTACTTGGCCATGGCCCCGATGTCAGCCCCGGCGGCGAAGGCCTTTTCGCTGCCCGTGAGCACCATGCAGCCGATCTTGTCGTCGGCGTCGAAGGCCTTGAGCGCCGCGCCCAGCTCGTCCATGAGCTGGTCGTTCAGTGCGTTGAGCTGCTTGGGTCGGGCAAGCGTGATGACGCCGACCTTGTCCGCCTCGGTGCGAACTTCGATGCATTCGTAGGCCACGGTGTGTCTCCGGAAAGAAGGGAAAAGAAGGGGGTCGGCCGACTATACCGGCTGCCCCAGCCAGCGCTGCACGGCCGCCGCGTCCGCCACCTCCAGGCGCACGGTGTCCTGGCCGGGGTCCGCCGGGGGCACCTGCAGGGACAGGCGCAACAAGCGCCGGTCGCGCGCCACCAGCGCGGTGCAGGGTGCGCCCGGCTGGGTGTACAGCAGCAGGTCGTCCACCTGCTGCATGCGCCAGGCTTCGTCCTGCGTTTCGATGGCCAGCCATTCGTCGCCGGCCATGAAGCCGGCGGCCTCGGCCGCGCCGCCGCGCAGCACCGTCTTGACGTGCACGGTGCCAGCACCTTCGCTGGCGCGCAGGCCCAGGCGCTGCGCCAACTGCGCCGGCAAATACGACAGGGCCACGCCGTTGGCGGCCAGCAGTTCCGCCAGCGGCAGCTCGCGGGTGCCGTGCACCCAGGCGCCGATTTCCGCGCTCCAGTCACGCCCGGTGAGCGCCTGCAGCACCTGCAGTAGGTCGCTTTCCTCCATCGGGCCGCCGCCGGTGCGCTGCCACAGCGCGCGCATGGCATCGTCCAGCGTCGCGCGGCCCTCGCGGCGCAGCGCCAGGTCCAGGCACAGGGCCACCAGCGCGCCCTTGGTGTAGTAGCTCACCGTGGCGTTGGGGGTGTTCTCGTCCTGGCGGTAGTACTTCACCCAGGCGTCCACGCTCGACTGGGCCACCGACTGCACCAGCCGCCCCGGCGTCTGCAGCACCTGGTTGATGTTCTTGGTGACCAGACGCAGGTAGGTGGCGTGGTCGATCAGGCCGCTGCGGCGCAGCAGCAGGTCGTCGTAGTAGCTGGTGAAGCCCTCGAAGAACCACAGCAGCTGCGTGTAATTTTCCTGCGCGTAGTCGTAGCGGGCGAACTGCGCGGGGCGCAGGCGCTTGACGTTCCAGGTGTGGAAGTACTCGTGGCTGACCAGGCCCAGCAGCGTCTGGTAGCCCTCGCCCGGGTGATCCTCGCCCACCCGCGGCAGGTCGCGCCGGCCGCAGATCAGCGCGGTGGAGTTGCGGTGCTCCAGCCCGCCGTAGCCGTCGTGCACCACGTTCAGCAAAAACACGTAGTGGTCGAACGGCGGCCGTCCGCCCTGGTGCCACAGGTGGATCGTCTCCTCGCAGATGCGGCGCACGTCGCGCACCAGGCGGTGGCCGTCGAAGCTGGGCGCGGCGCCGGCCACCACCAGCCGGTGCGGCACGTTGCCGGCGGTGAAGCGGATGCTCCAGAACGCCCCCATCTCCACCGGGCAGTCGACCAGCTCGTCGTAGTCGCGCGCGCGGTAGGTGCCGAAGCCCGAGCGCGCCACGCGGTGCGGCGGCAGGCCCGTGGCCAGCGACCAGCCGGCGAGCGCCTGCGGGCGCTCGATCTCCAGGTCGTGCGCCTGGTCCTCCTGCCCGTGCACGCGCAGGCACACGCTGGTGCCGTTGAAGAAGCCGCGGCACACGTCCAGCCAGGCCGTGCGCACGGAGGTGTCGTAGGCCGCGACCTCGTAGCGCACGGTGAGCGGGCGGCCCTCCACGCAGTCGGCGCGCCAGGTGCACTTGTCCAGCTGCGTCAGCGCGACGGGCCGACCGTCCTGGCTGGCGCCGAGCATGTGCAGGTTCTTGGAAAACTCGCGCACCAGGTAGCTGCCGGGGATCCACACCGGCAGCGACAGCTCTTGCCGGGCGGCGGGCGCGTGCACGGTGAGCACGATGCGGTACAGGTGTTCGTGCCGGGCGGAAGGGTCGAGGTGGTAATGGACGGCGGCGGAAGCGGGTCGCAGTGTGGTCATGCCGGGGTGCCGGCGGCGCCGGCACTATCAAAACAGGAGCTTGTGGCGCTTGTCGGACAAGGATTTGCGGATGTTTTCAAAAGCAAACCCAGGCAGGACAAGCGCTGGCAGCTCTTCAATGCATAGCAAAGGCCCTGCGGGTCGCAGGGCGCGCGGATGTCACTTGGCGGCGGCAGCGGCCTCGGCCAGGCGCTTTTCCACATCCTGGGCGCCGATGGCGCCCGGCACGCGCGAGCCGTCGGCAAAGATCAGCGTGGGCGTGCCGGTGATCTTGTGCTTGCGGCCGAACGCCAGGTTGCGCTGCAGCGCGGCGGTGTCGCAGCTCGCGGCGGCCGGCGTCTTGTCGTGCAGCATGTGGCCCTCCCAGGCCGCGACGCGGTCCTTGGCGCACCAGATGTTGCGCGACTTCTCGGCCGAGTCGGGGCTCAGGATGGGGTACAGGAACAGGTAGACCGTGACGTTGTCCACGTTCTGCATGTCCTTTTCGAAGCGCTTGCAGTAGCCGCAGTTGGGGTCCTCGAAGACCGCCACCTTGCGCTCGCCCTTGCCGCGCACGATGGTGAAGGCGTCGGCGAGCGGCAGCGCCTTGAAGTCCACCGCGGTGAGCTTCTCGATGCGGTCTTCGGTCAGGTTGCGCCGCGCGCGGGTGTCGATCAGCTCGCCCTGGATCAGGTAGTTGCCGGCGGCGTCGGTGTAGAACAGGTCGGTGCCGATGCGCACCTCGTACAGCCCCTTCATGGGCGTGGAGCGCACCTCGTCGATCTGCGACAGCTGCGGGATGCGCTCGGCCAGCGTCTTGCGGATGGTCGACTCCTGCGCCACGGCGTGGCCGGCGAGAAGAAAGAGCGCCGCGGTGGCCAGCAGGGTTCGGAATGGGATCATGGAGCAGGGGGGTTGGTGGAAAGGACAAAAGCGCCCGCCGCCGGCGACGACAGGTGCGCAAACATCACGGCAGGACGCTGCCCATGGCGCGGCGCGCCACCCAGTGTTTGAGCGGGCCGCTGTGCTCGAAGCCGGCCATGCCCCAGTTGCGCAGGGTGGCGAGCGCCGCCTCGCGGCGCGCGAACAGTTGCTGCAGCCCGTCCATGACCAGGCTGGGCGGCAGCAGCGCCGCCTTGGACGCGCGCTCGTAGCGGCGCAGCAGGCGCAGGTCCGACAGCGCCCGCCAGCTCTCGCGCCCGTGCAGCACCCGGGCCAGGCGCTGGGCATCGGCCAGGCCCAGGTTCAGCCCCTGGCCAGCCAGGGGGTGGACGTTGTGCGCGGCGTCGCCCGCCAGTGCCCAGGCCTGGCCGTCATGGCCGGCCAGGCGGCCGCACCAGCGGCGCGCCTGCGCCTGCTGCAGCGGCCAGGCGGCGCGCGGCGCCGTCATGCGCAGCGCGCCCAGCGCGCCGCGGCTGGCCTGGGCCAGCTGCTCGGTGAAGGAATCGTCGTCGGCGGCGAGCCACTGTGCGGCCTGGTCATGGGAGACAGACCACACCACCGCCACCGAGTTCCCCTGCGCCCCGCCCAGCGGCAGAAACGCCAGGATGCTGCCGTCGGCCGCGAACCACTGGCGCGCCACCTGCCCGTGCGCCAGCGCGCACTCCAGCCGCGTGGCAATGGCCGTCTGGCCGTAGGGTGTCACATCGAATTCCACCCCCCACTGCGCGCGCGTGGCGCTGGCGCGGCCTTCGCAGACCACGGTGAGCGGCGCGGCCACCGGGCTGGCCACCAGCTCGACCTGCGGCTGAAAGCGCACCGCCTCGCCCAGGCGCGCCTGCAGCGCCGGCACATCCACGATCCAGGCCAGCGGCTGGCCGCCCTGGTGCGCGGCGTCGAAGTGCACCGCGCCGTCCTGGTCGGCTGCCACCTCCATGCGCGTCACGGGCGTGGCGTGCGGCTCGTCGGGCCAGGCGCGCAGCGACTGCAGCAGCGCGTGCGAGGCCGCGTTCAGCGCGTAGGCGCGCACGTCGGGTGCGCCGGGTGCAGCGGGGGCCGCCGCGGGCGCCACCAGCGCCACGCGCAGCCGCTCGCGCGCCAGGAGAAGGGCCAGCGTGCGGCCCACCACGCCCGCGCCCCGGATGCATATATCGAATGTCTGGGCCATGCGCCGCATTGTAGGAGCGGCGTGCGCGGGGGATTTCAGGGGTGCAGCCTAGAATCGCGGGTTTCCCCAGACACCCAGAAAGCCTGAGCGCCATGAGCCTGAAATGCGGCATCGTGGGCCTGCCCAACGTCGGCAAGTCCACCCTGTTCAACGCCCTGACCAAGGCCGGCATCGCCGCCGAGAACTACCCGTTTTGCACCATCGAGCCCAACACCGGCGTGGTCGAGGTGCCCGACCCGCGCCTGGACCAGCTGGCCCAGATCGTCAGCCCCGAGCGCACCGTGCCGGCCATTGTCGAGTTCGTGGACATCGCCGGCCTGGTGGCCGGCGCCAGCCAGGGCGAGGGCCTGGGCAACCAGTTCCTGGCGCACATCCGCGAGACCGACGCCATCGTCAACGTGGTGCGCTGCTTCGAGGACGAGAACGTGATCCATGTGGCCGGCCGCGTGGACCCGATCGCCGACATCGAGGTCATCCAGACCGAGCTGTGCCTGGCCGACCTGGCCACGGTGGAAAAGGCCCTGAACCGCTACGCGAAGGCCGCCAAGAGCGGCAACGACAAGGAAGCCGCCAAGCTGGTCGCGCTGCTGACGCCGATCCAGGCGGCGCTGAACGAGGGCAAGCCGGCGCGCACGGTGGAGGTGTCCAAGGAGGACGCGCCGCTGCTCAAGCAGTTCTGCCTGATCACCGCCAAGCCGGCGATGTTCGTCGGCAACGTGGCCGAGGATGGCTTCGAGAACAACCCGCTGCTGGACAAGCTGAAAGAGTACGCTGCCGCGCAAGGCGCGCCGGTGGTCGCCATCTGCGCCAAGATCGAAGCCGAAATGGCCGAGATGGACGACGAGGACCGCGCCATGTTCCTGCAGGAGATGGGCCTGGAAGAACCCGGCCTGAACCGCCTGATCCGCGCCGGCTACGACCTGCTGGGCCTGCAGACCTACTTCACCGCCGGCGTGAAGGAAGTGCGCGCGTGGACGATTCACAAGGGCGACACCGCCCCGCAGGCCGCCGGCGTGATCCACGGCGACTTCGAGCGTGGCTTCATCCGCGCGCAGACCATCGCCTTCGACGACTTCATCCAATACAAGGGTGAGCAGGGCGCCAAGGACGCCGGCAAGATGCGCGCCGAAGGCAAGGAATACGTCGTCAAGGATGGCGACGTGATGAACTTCCTGTTCAACGTTTAAGCGCCTCCGCCACGCGCCTCAGGCCGCGTGGGACGTGCCTGCCCAGTCCACGTCCTGCGCGCCGGGCAGGGCGCGAAACGCCGGGCGCGCGAACAGGTAGCCCTGCATCAGCGTCACCCCTTCGGCCAGGAAGAAGTCGCGCTCGCCCGCGGTCTCGATGCCCTCGGCGATGACCTGGATGTCCAGCTCCTGGCAGATGCGCAGCAGCCCGCGCGCGATGGCCTGGCGGGCGCGGCTGGTGTCCACGCCGCGCACCAGTGCCATGTCCAGCTTGACGACGTCGGGCTGGAAGTCCGCCAGCAGCGCCAGGCCGGCGTAGCCGGCGCCGAAGTCGTCGATGGCCGTCAGGAAGCCGCAGCGCTGGTACTCGCGCAGGATGGTCGCCAGCCAGGGGCCGTCCTCGACACGCTCGCCCTCGGTGACCTCGAAGACGATGCGCTCCAGCGCCAGGCCGTGCTGGCGCGCAGCGGCCAGCGTGGTGCGGATGCACAGCTCGGGCCGGTAGACGGCGTTGGGCAGGAAGTTGATCGACAGGCGCGTGTCCATGCCCAGTGCAGCAGCGGTGGCGATCGCCTTGACGCGGCAGGCCTGGTCGAAGCGGTAGCGGTTGTCCTCGTTGACCTGCTCCAGCACCCAGCCCGCGCCCTGGCCTTGCGTGCCGCGCACCAGCGCCTCGTGCGCCCAGACCTGGTGCGTCGCCAGGTCCACGATGGGCTGGTAGGCGAAGTCGAAATCGAAGCCCAGGGGCTGCGCGTCCTGGCAGCCCGGGCAGCCGGTGGCGCGGCCGCCGGCGGGCAAAAGCGGGATGGAGGGCTGGTGCGTCATGGGCTCGGGTGGTCAGGCGGGCGGGCGCAGGCAGCGCTGCGCATAGCGGTTCAGAGGGCGGCAATGAAATGGTCGCACAAAAAAGTACGTCTTGTTGCGTTTGGCCTTTTCCGCCCGGTTCACGCGCCGCCGAGCCGAGGCGGGACCACCGCGGCTGGCGGTCCTAGGCGCTGCCAGCATGGATTTGCTGCGCGTTGGACAATCGGCCCTTTTTCCGCCTCGCCCCATCTCCATGCACCCCGGCATCGCCTACGCCACCCTCGCCTATACCGCCTGGGGCCTGTTTCCGCTGTACTTCCGCCAGCTGGCTGCCGTCCCGGCGGTCGAGGTGATCGCGCACCGCACGCTGTGGTCGCTGGTGTTCGTGGCGCTAGTGCTGCTGGTGCGCCGCCAGGGCGCGTGGGTGGGCGCGGCGCTGCGCCGCCCGCGCCTGGTCGGGGTGTTCGCGCTGTCGGCGCTGCTGCTGGCGGCCAACTGGTTGGTCTACGTGTGGGCGGTCAACCATGGCCATGTGCTCGATGCCAGCCTGGGCTACTTCATTTTGCCGTTGCTCAACGTGGCACTGGGCTACGTGGTGCTGCACGAGCGGCCGCGCCGCGCCCAGTGGGTGGCGGTGGCCATTGCGGCGCTCGGGGTGCTGTGGCTGACGGTGCAGGCGGGGCAGATGCCCTGGATCGGCCTGGCCATCGCGTTCACGTTCGGAGGCTACGGACTGCTGCGCAAGATGGCGCCGCTGGGCGCGCTCGAAGGGCTGGCGCTCGAGACGGCGCTGCTCACGCCGCTGGCCGTGGGGCTGCTGGCGTGGTGGGCCTGGCAGGGCACCGCGGTGTGGGCGCACGCGGGCGCGGGCGAGCTGCTGTGGCTGGTCTCCACCGGGCCGATCACCGCGGTGCCGCTGCTGCTGTTTGCCGCCGGGGCGCGGCGCATCCCCTTGGCAACGCTGGGATTGCTGCAGTACATCGCGCCCAGCCTGCAGTTCCTCTCGGGCGTGTGGCTGCTGGGAGAAGCGGTGCAGCCGCTGCGGCTGGTGGGCTTTGCGCTGATCTGGGTGGCGCTGGTGCTGTACACGCTGGAAGGGGCATGGCAGCGCCGCAGCGCCCTGGTGCGCGCGCCGGGCTGATGGGGCATGAAAATAGCCTCTAGCGCTTGCTGGTCAAGCGTCGAAAGCTATGAAAAGGAGAGCGAACACGGGCTGCCTGGCAAAGCGCCGGTCCGCCCGGCAGCCCGCCAGGCCGTCACCCCGTCAACCAGCGCATCCACCCGGCGGGCACCGCGTGCAGCAGCGCCATCGTCATGACCAGGTAGCGGAAGAACTTGCCCACCGCCATGTAGGCCAGGCAGGGCCAGAACGGCAGGCGCAGCCAGCCGGCCACGGCGCACAGCGGGTCGCCCACCACCGGCAGCCAGCTCAGCAGGCAGGCGCGCGCGCCCCAGCGGCGCAGCCACACGCGCACCAGGCGCTCGTTGCGCGACAGCTCGCGCGGCCGGCGGGCAGCGGGCGCCCCCGGTGCGTCTGCCGCGGCGCGCGCAAGCGCTGCGTGCCAGGCCTTGCGCGCGCCCAGGCCCATCCACCAGCTCACGGCGCCGCCCAGGGTGTTGCCGGCCGTGGCCACGCCGATGGCCGGCCAGAACATCTCGGGGTTGAGCTTGATCAGGCCGAACACCGCCGGCTCCGAGCCCAGGGGCAGCAGCGTGGCCGACACGAAGGCCACCAGGAACACGGTGGTCAGGCCGAACTGCGGCAGGGCCAGCGTGTGCAGCAACTCGTGCATCCAGGTTTCCATGGCTGCGCAGTGTAGGGGCGGCCGGGCGGGGGAAGCGGGACGGAAAGCGCGCGCGCTGCGTAGGCGAAGGGCTGGAAAAACGGCCATTTTTCGGCCGCTGCTGAAAATATAGGCAGGTACAATCGCCTCCCCCTCGCGCCCCTTTGTTGCCTACCGTGCTCCCCTCGCTGCCCGCCTTGCGCATCGGCCCCCATGCCTTGCCCAACCGCCTGTTCGTCGCCCCCATGGCGGGCGTGACGGATCGGCCCTTTCGCCAGCTGTGCAAGCAGCTGGGCGCGGGATACGCGGTCAGCGAGATGGTCACGTCGCGGCGCGACCTGTGGGACAGTCTGAAGACCAGCCGGCGCGCCAACCACGACGGCGAGAGCGGCCCCATCGCCGTGCAGATCGCCGGCACCGATGCGGCCATGATGGCCGAGGCGGCCCTCTACAACATCGACCGCGGCGCCCAGATCGTCGACATCAACATGGGCTGCCCGGCCAAGAAGGTCTGCAACAAGTGGGCCGGCTCGGCGCTGATGCAAAACGAGCCCCTGGCGGTGCAGATCGCCGCCGCGGTGGTGGCAGCCTGCGCCCCGCGCGGCGTGCCCGTCACGCTGAAGATGCGCACCGGCTGGTGCGATGCGCAGAAGAACGCCGTGCGGCTGGCGCGCCAGTTCGAGGACGCGGGCATCCAGATGCTCACCGTGCACGGGCGCACGCGCGAGCAGGGCTACCGCGGCCAGGCCGAGTACGACACCCTCGCCGCCGTCAAGGCCGCCGTGCGCGTGCCGGTGGTGGCCAACGGCGACATCGACAGCCCGGAGAAAGCCCGCGACGTGCTCGCCACCACCGGCGCCGACGCGCTGATGGTCGGCCGCGCCGCCCAGGGCCGGCCGTGGATCTTCCGCGAGATCGGCCACTTCCTGGCCACCGGCGAGCACCTGGCGCCGCCGCTGGTGGCCGAGGTGCGGCGCCTGCTGCTGGCGCACCTGCAGGACCACTACCAGCTCTACGGCGAGGCCACCGGCGTGCGCAGCGCGCGCAAGCACATCGGCTGGTACGTGCGCCAACTGCCCGGCGGCGAAGCGCTGCGCGCGCGCATCAACGCCACGCTGGACTGCACCGAGCAATGGCAGGCCGTGGCCGACTACTTCGACGCCCTGGGCGACCGCATGGACCGCCTGCCGGCCGCCGCCCCAGTCACCAACGAACCGATACCTGCATGAGCACCGAGACCAATGGCGCTGGCCTGGAGCAGTGCGTGCGCGACAGCCTGCACAGCTATTTCCGAGACCTCGGGGGCGAGGCGCCCGACGGCGTGTACGACATGGTCGTGCGCCTGGTGGAGCGGCCGCTGCTGGAGGTGGTGATGAGCCATGCCGACCACAACCAGTCGCGCGCCGCGCAGTGGCTGGGCCTGAACCGCAACACGCTGCGCAAGAAGCTGGTCGAGCACCAGCTGCTCTGAGCTACTGTTTCGATAGCTGCTCGCGCTTTGCCTGTAAGCGCTGGAGCCGCTTTTCACCCATTTATCAAAAACCGAAGGCCCCCATGAAGACTGCACTGCTGTCCGTCTCCGACAAGAGCGGAATCGTCGAATTCGCGCGCGCGCTGTCGCGCATGGGCGTGCGCCTGCTGTCCACCGGCGGCACGGCGCAGCTGCTGGCCAAGGAAGGCCTGCCGGTCACCGAGGTCGCGGACGTCACGCAGTTCCCCGAGATGCTGGACGGCCGCGTCAAGACGCTGCACCCCGCGGTGCACGGCGGGCTGCTGGCGCGGCGCGACCTGCCGGCGCACATGGCGGCCCTGAAGGAACACGGCATCGACACCATCGACCTGCTGGTGGTCAACCTGTACCCGTTCGAGTCCACGGTGGCCAAGGCGGGCTGCACGCTGGCAGACGCCATCGAGAACATCGACATCGGCGGCCCGGCGATGGTGAGGAGCGCCGCCAAGAACTGGAAGGACGTGGGCGTGGTGACCGATGCCGCCCAGTATCCGCAGGTGCTGGCCGAGCTGCAGGCGCACGGCGCCTTGAGCGACGCGCTGCGCTTTGCCCTGTCGGTGGCGGCGTTCAACCGCATCGCGCAGTACGACGGCGCCATCAGCGACTACCTGTCCTCGATCACCTTCGAGGCCGAGAAGCTGAGCGAGGGCTACGTGCCAGCGCGCAACCCCTTCCCTGGCCAGAGCAACGGCATCTTCACCAAGGTGCAGGACCTGCGCTATGGCGAGAACAGCCACCAGAGCGCCGCGCTGTACCGCGACCTGCACCCGGCGCCCGGCTCCATCGTCACCGGCGCGCAGCTGCAGGGCAAGGAGCTGTCGTACAACAACATCGCCGACGCCGACGCCGCCTGGGAATGCGTGAAGAGTTTCAGGCTGCCGGCCTGCGTCATCGTCAAGCACGCCAACCCCTGCGGCGTGGCCGTGGGCACCAGCGCGCTGGAGGCGTATTCCAAGGCTTTCCAGACCGACCCGACCAGCGCCTTCGGCGGCATCATCGCCCTGAACCGCGCCGTGGACGGCGCGGCCGCGCAGGCCGTCGCCAGGCAGTTCGTCGAGGTGCTGATGGCGCCCGACTTCACGCCCGAGGCGCTCGAAGTCTTCAAGGCCAAGGCCAACGTGCGCCTGGTCAAGATCGCCCTGCCGCCGGGCGGCGACACTGCTTGGCAGCAGGGCCGCAACGCCATGGACGCCAAGCGCGTCGGCTCGGGCCTGCTGCTGCAGACCGCCGACAACCACGAGCTGCAGCTGCCCGAGCTGCGCGTGGTCACCGCCCAACAGCCCAGCCAGGAGGAAATGCAGGACCTGGTGTTCGCCTGGAAGGTGGCCAAGTACGTCAAGAGCAACGCCATCGTCTTCGCCAAGGGCGGCATGACCATGGGCGTGGGGGCCGGGCAGATGAGCCGGCTCGATTCGGCGCGCATCGCCAGCATCAAGGCGCAGGCGGCGGGGCTGTCGCTGGCCGGCACGGTGGTCGCGAGCGACGCCTTCTTCCCGTTCCGCGATGGCCTGGACGTGGTGGTGGACGCGGGCGCCACCTGCGTGGCGCAGCCGGGCGGCTCGATGCGCGACCAGGAGGTCATCGACGCCGCGAACGAGCGCGGCGTGGCGATGGTGTTCACGGGCGTGCGGCACTTCAGGCATTGAGCATTCGGAGCAGCCCCCTGAGCGGCTGCGCCGCTTCCCCCTTCTCTGGCGCGCGCGTTGCTCGCTGGGAAGGGGGACGACGCCGGTGCTGCGGGGCGGCCATTGCACGGCGTCTGCTGGCCTGGGTGACGCTTGTTGGGAAGCGCGCTTTGTTTGTCGAGCACAGAAGCGCAAAAAGGCCCTGTTGGGCCTTTTTCATGGTCAAAAGTGGCTCTGGCGCCCGCTGGGCAAGCGCTGGCAGCTATTAATTTGGTAGTGCCTGAAACGCCTCGCGCGCGGCGGCCACGGTGGCAGCGATGTCGTCGTCGGTGTGCGCGCTGCTCACGAAGCCGGCCTCGTACAGCGCCGGGGCGACGTACACGCCGCGCTCCAGCAGGCCGTGGAACAGCGCGTTGAAGCGTGCACCGTCGGTCTTGAGCACTTCGGGGTAGTTCTGCGGCAGCGCGGGCAACAGGAAGAAGCCGAACATGCCGCCTTCGCTGTCGGCGCAAAGGGGCATGCCCATGTCACCGGCGGCGCGGCCCAGGCCGTTCACCAGCGAGCGCGTGCGCGCGGCCAGTTGCCCGTAGAAATCGGGCTTGGCGACCTCGCGCAGCGTGGCCAGGCCGCAGGCGGTGGCCACCGGGTTGCCCGAGAGTGTGCCGGCCTGGTAGACCGGGCCCAGCGGCGCCAGTTGCTCCATGATGGCGCGCGGGCCGCCGAAGGCTGCCAGTGGCATGCCGCCGCCGATGACCTTGCCCAGCACCGTCAGGTCGGGCGCAAAGCCGGGGATCTGCTGGGCGTACAGGCTCTGCGCGCCGCCCAGCGCCACGCGAAAGCCGGTCATGACCTCGTCCAGGATCAGCAGGGCGCCGTGCTGCGTGCACAGCTCGCGCGCGCGCTGCATGAATGGGACGCTGGCACGCACGAAGTTCATGTTGCCGGCGATCGGCTCCATGATCACGCAGGCGACTTGCGCGCCATGCAGCGCGAATGCTTCTTCGAGTTGCGCCACGTCGTTGTATTCCAGCACCAGCGTGTGCTGCACCACCTCGGGCGGCACCCCGGCGCTGGTGGCGTGGCCGAAGGTGGCCAGGCCCGAGCCGGCCTTGACCAGCAGCGAGTCCGCATGGCCGTGGTAGCAGCCGTTGAACTTGATGATCTTGCTGCGCCCGGTGGCGCCGCGCGCCAGGCGGATGGCGCTCATGCCGGCCTCGGTGCCGGAGCTGACCAGGCGGATCATCTCCATGGACGGCACGTGGCGCAGGATCTCTTCGGCCAGTTCCACCTCGCGCTCGGTGGGGGCGCCAAAGCTGAAACCTTCCAGCGCGGCCTGCTGCACGGCCTGCAGCACGGCCGGGTGGCCGTGGCCCAGGATCATCGGGCCCCAGGAGCCGATGTAGTCGATGAAGCGCTGGCCGTTGGCATCCCACATGTAGGCGCCCTGGGCGCGCTCGATGAAGCGCGGCGTGCCGCCCACGGCGCGGAAGGCCCGTACGGGGGAGTTGACGCCACCGGGGATGAGCGCCTTGGCGCGGTCGAAGAGGAGCTGGTTGCGGTCAGTGCTGTGTGTCATGAGGGGGCAGATCAAAGCCCGCCGCGTCCGTCGGGTCGGCGGCGGAGGATTCGTCGTCTTCGGGATCGTCCTCGGGCTGGGCCCAGAACATGCGGTCGGGCAGCACATGGCCCATGCCGGGGCGGATGCCGCACTCCAGGCTGCCGTCCAGGTAGGTCAGCGCCTCGGCCATCGCTTCGGGGAGGTCGCAGCCGCTGGCCACCAGCGCGGTGAGCGTGGCGCTCAGCGTGTCGCCGGCCCCGACAAAGGTGGCTTCGATGCGCTCGAAGCGCGCGTTGGCCAGCACCGCCTGGGCCGACGTCAGCACGTTGTCCAGGTGCTGGCCCGGCAGCGCCACGCCCGTCACCAGCAGGTAGGGAACGCCGTGCTCCTGCGCCGCCACGGCCAGCTCGCGCGGGGTGGGGCTGTTGCTGCCGGTCCACTCGGGCAGCAGCCAGCGCGCCAGCAGGCTGTGGCTGCCGACCAACACCGAGGTCTGCGGCAGCAACAGTTCGGCAAAGGCGTCCAGGTACTGGTCGATCAGGTCGTCGCGCCACCACGACAGGTCGGGCATGTATGCGATGACCGGAACGTCGGCGTAGTCGGTGGCGATCTCGGCGATGGTCGCCAGGTTCTCGGGGCTGCCGGCAAAGCCGACCTTGATGGCCTGCACGGGGATGTCTTCGAGCACCGCACGGGCCTGCTCGGCCACGGTGTCGCTGTCGAAGGCCACATGGTCGAAGACCTGGGCGCTGTCGCGCACATAGGCGCCCGTCACGATGGCCAGCGGGTGGCCGCCCACCGCGCTGATCGCCGCCACGTCGGCCGTGAGCCCGCCCGCGCCGCTGGGGTCGCTGGCGTTGAACGCCAGCACGCAGGTCACGTCCGGGACCTCTTCACCACCGTCCTCGGCCAAGGCAACGGAAGTTTCCGGGGTGCGCGCGGGACTGGTTTTCATGCAAAAAACGACCAGCCTAACGGGTTGCGCGAAAACCGCGTCTTTCGGATATGGCTGGATACAATCGTTGCATTCTATGTGAACCCCCCTTAAGCTGTGACCGACCTCAAAACCTGGATGTGCGTGGTCTGTGGCTGGCTGTACGACGAGGCCGCCGGCTCTCCCGAGGACGGCCTGGCGCCCGGCACTCGCTGGCAGGACGTGCCTGACGACTGGACCTGCCCCGAATGTGGCGCACCCAAGGCGGATTTCGAAATGGTCGAGATCTGAACGGGCATGCGGCCAGCGCGATGACAACCGTTCCCGACGAGGAGCATTGAAGAAATTGGCTACGACAACCACCAGTCCCACGGTCCGAGTGCTCGTGGTGGACGACAGCAACACCATCCGGCGCAGCGCGGAGATCTTCCTCAAGCAGGGCGGCCACGAAGTGCTGCTGGCCGACGACGGCTTCGACGCGCTGGCCAAGATCAACGACTACGAGCCGCAGGTCATCTTCTGCGACATCCTGATGCCCAAGCTCGATGGCTACCAGACCTGCGCCATCATCAAGCGCAACGCCCGCTTTGCCGATACCCCCGTGGTCATGCTGTCGTCCAAGGACGGCGTGTTCGACAAGGCGCGCGGGCGCATGGTGGGCTGCCAGGACTACCTCACCAAACCTTTCACCAAGGACCAGTTGCTGCAGGCCGTGCAGCAATTCGCCAGCGCGCAACAAGGAGCAATTTGATGCCCATCCACAAGGTACTGGTCGTTGACGATTCGAAGACCGAACTGATGTTTCTGACCGACCTGCTGCAAAAGAAGGGCATGCAGGTGCGCACCGCGGAAAACGCCGAAGAGGCCTTCCGCCGCCTGGCCGAGGAAAAGCCCGACCTGATCCTCATGGACGTGGTCATGCCGGGCCAGAACGGCTTTCAGCTCACGCGCGCGATTTCTCGCGATCCGCAGTACGCGGATGTGCCCATCATCATGTGCACCAGCAAGAACCAGGAAACCGACCGGGTGTGGGGCATGCGCCAGGGTGCGCGCGGCTACGTCACCAAGCCGGTCGATCCGGCGCAACTGCAGGCCACCATCGATGCGCTCGGCTGAGGCGCAAGACCCGAGGTCCCATGGCCAACCGTGAAGCGCTCAAGGAACTGCAGACCCGCCTGGCCGCGCGCCTGCAGGCCGCCCGCAGCGAGGGCGTGGCCGTTTCGTCCTGGCTGGCCGTCGAGTCCGCGGACCGCCGCCTGCTGTTGCCGCTGGCGCAGGCGGGCGAAATCTTTCCCTGGACCGGCGTGCAGCCCGTGCCCTACACCCAGCGCTGGTTCCTGGGCGTGGCCAATCTGCGCGGCGCGCTGAGCGGGGTGGTGGACTTGGCGGCGTTGCTGGGCGCCTCGCCCGCGCGCTCCGACCAGGCGCTCGCCGAAGCCAGCGTGCTGTCGCTGGCCGGCGCGCTCGAGGTCAACGCCGCGCTGCTCGTGGAGCGCCTGGCTGGCCTGCGCAGTGCCGACGCCTTCGTCTCCAGCGAGCCTGCCCCCGACGATGCGCCGCCCTACGTCGGCGCCACCTATCTGGATGCGCAGGGCGATGGCTGGCAGGAAGTCGACCTGCAGGCGCTGTCCCGCGACCCTGCGTTCCTGACCATCAGTACCTGATCTCCGCTCCCACTTCCGTCAAGGCAGCACCATGTCCGTCGTCAATCCCTTTGGAAAACTGTTCAACCGCAAGGCCGCCGGGCAGGGCGTTGCAGACCTGCCCGATGACGTGCAGGACCGGCAGGCTGAGGGCCTGATGCCCGACGTCTTCGCCGAGGACGCGCTCAACAGCGTGCAGGGTGACCCGGGCATGCTGGCCGCGCCGGCCGACGACGCGGCGGCGCTCGAGGACAGTGTCAGCCTGCCGCTGCTGGGCCGTGCCAGCACCGCTGCGCACCAGCGGCGCCTGCTGACGCTGCTGGGCCTGGGCCTCGTGGTGCTGGCCCTGATCGCCGGCTGGGTGCTGCAGCAGGCCAACCGCTCCGCCGCGCAGCTGTCGGCCACCGGCCAGGCGCTGATGCAGTCGCAGCGACTGGCGAAATCGGTGTCCCAGGCCCTGGTGGGCAATCCCCAGGCGTTTCCGGACGTGGTCGACAGCTCCGGCGTGCTGGCGCGCAACGTGCGTGCACTGGCAACGGGCGACGACGCCATGGACGTGCACCAGTTGGGCGACCAGTTCCAGGAAGAGGTTGGCGGCATCCTGCCGCTGGTGGACCGCGCGGAGCGCAACGCCGCCACCGTGATGGGCCAGCAAAAGATCCTGACCCAGGTGGGCGATGCCCTGCGCACGATCAACCGCCAGTCGTCGGACCTGCTGGAGATCGCCGAAACCGTGTCCTCGCTGAAGCTGCAGCAGGCCGCGCCCGTCGGCGAGATTTCGGCGGCCGGCCAACTGGTGATGCTGACGCAGCGCATCGGCAAGTCCGCCAACGAATTCCAGACCACCGAGGGGGTCAGCCCGGAGGCGGTGTTCCTGCTCGGCAAGGACCTGAATGCGTTCAAGGAGATCGCCCAGGGCCTGCTGGACGGCAGCCAGGCGCTGCGCCTGGGCGCCACCCGCGATCCGCAGACGCGCGAGCAGCTGGAGGCGCTCATCAAGCTGTACGAGCAGACGCGCACGCAGGCCGGCGCCATCCTGGGCAACCTGCAGGGTCTGGTGTCCGCGCGTGAGGCGCAGTCGGCCATCATCGCCGACAGCGAGCCGCTGCGCCGCAAGCTGGAGAGCCTGCAGGACGAGCTGACCGCGCGCTCGGGCATGAGCGCGGGCCAGCTGGCCGCGCTGGTGGTCGCCGCGCTGTTCGTGTTGCTGTGCGGTGTGGGCATCTCGCGCGTGCAGCTGCTCGACAGCCGCAACCGCCAGGTGGCAGCCGAGTCGCAGCAGCGCGACGCGCGCCGCCAGGAGCAGGAAGCCAAGCGCGTGAACGACGCCAACCAGGCCGCCATCCTGCGGCTGATGAACGAGCTGCAGGCCGTGGCCGAGGGCGACCTGACCCAGGAAGCGACGGTGACGGAAGACATCACCGGCGCCATCGCCGACTCGGTGAACTACACGGTGGAAGAGCTGCGCCTGCTGGTGGGCAGCGTGCAAAACACCGCCGCCCGCGTGGCCGAGACGACCGCGCAGGTCGACTCCACCTCCACCGAGCTGCTGGCCGCGTCCACCGAGCAGCTGCGCGAGATCCGCGAGACCGGCCGCTCGGTGCTCGACATGGCCGGGCGCATCAACGACGTGTCCTCGCAGGCGCAGGAATCGGCCTCGGTGGCACGCCAGTCGCTGGAGGCCGCCGAGCAGGGCCTGCACGCCGTGCAGAACGCCATCGGCGGCATGAACTCGATCCGCGACCAGATCCAGGACACTTCCAAGCGCATCAAGCGGCTGGGCGAGTCGTCGCAGGAGATCGGCGAAATCACCGAACTGATCTCGGACATCACCGAGCAGACGAACGTGCTGGCACTGAACGCCGCCATCCAGGCCGCCTCGGCCGGCGAAGCGGGACGCGGGTTCTCCGTGGTGGCCGAAGAAGTGCAGCGACTGGCCGAGCGCTCGGCGGACGCCACGCGCCAGATCTCGGCACTGGTGAAGGCCATTCAGACCGACACCCAGGACGCGGTGGCCGCCATGGAGCGCTCCACGCAGGGTGTGGTGGAAGGTGCGCGCCTGTCCGACAGCGCGGGCACGGCCCTGACCGAGATCGACCGCGTGTCGCGCCGCCTGGCCGAGCTGATCGAGCAGATCTCCTCGTCCACCTCGCGCGAGGCGGAACTGGCCAACGGTGTGGCCGACAACATCCAGCACATCTTCGCGGTGACCGAGCAGACCGGCGAGGGAACGCGCGCCACCGCCCAGCAGGTGCGCGAGCTGTCGCACATGGCGGAAGAGCTGCGCCAGTCGGTGACCCGCTTCAAGATCGCCTGACCCGGCGCCCCTTTCTCCTTCAACGCACTGGCTGATGGACAGCCGGGGACGAACCCATGTCGACTATGGACGCCGCCACTGCCACCCCCACGGACTGGACGCCGACGGAACAGGACCTGGGGCCGCTGGCCTGGGTGCTGGACGAGCTGCGCAAATCGCTGCAGGGGGCCGTCAAGGCCATGCGCCGGTTCGTGCGCGACGCCGAGGTGGCGCGGCAGTCGGACCTGGCGTCGCTCGACGCCGGCGCGCTGCGCATTGCGCGCCAGCAACTGCACCAGGCCGGCGGCGCCCTGGAAATGGTCGGGATGGGCCAGCCGGCGCAGGTGGTGCGCGCGCTGGAGTCCGCGGTGCAGCGCTTCGTGCAGCGCCCCGAGCTGTGCAGCGATGAAGCCTCGGCGGTGATCGAGCGCGCCAGCTTCGCGCTCATCGAATACCTGGAACATGTGCTGGCGGGCAAGGCTGTCTCGCCCGTGTCGCTGTTTCCGCAGTACCGGCAGGCGCAAGTGCTGGCGGGCGCCGAGCGCGTGCACCCGGCCGACCTGTGGCCGGCGGAGCGGCGTTTTCGCGAGCCCGACCTGCAGGTATCGGCCGAACCGCTGGCCTATGGCGCGGCTGCCCGTGCGCGCCTGGACAGCGCCGTGCTGCGCATTGTCAAGAGCGGCGACGTGCAGGCCGCAGCCGACCTGCGGGCCGTGGCCCTGGGCTTCACGGCGGCGCAAACCGACCGGCATGCGCGTGCGTTCTGGAAGATCTGCGCCGGGTTCTTCGACGCACTGGCGCACGGTGCGCTCGAGGCCGACGTGTACGTCAAGCGCGTGGCCTCGCGCGTGCTGATGCAGTACGCATCGCTGGCCAAGGGAGAGCCGACCATCAATGACCGGCTGGTGCAGGACCTGCTTTTCTTCTGCGCCCAGGCGGGCGCCCTGGAGCCCTCCGACGCGCCCTCCCTGGCCGCGGTGCGCCAGGCCTTCGGGCTCGCACGGCACAAGCCGGTGGACTATGAGCGCCCGCGCTTCGGCCTGTATGACCCGGCCGTGCTGGCGCAGGCGCGCAAGCGCATCGCTGCGGCCACCGAGACCTGGTCGGCCCTGGCCGGGGGCGACCGCAGCAAGCTCAAGCCCGCGACCGACCAGTTCAGCCTGGTATGCGACTCGCTGCGCAAGCTGCAGCCGGGCAGTGAAAGCCTCGCGCAGGCCCTGATGCAGGCCGTGGAGGCGACCGCGCGTTCGGGCGAGCCGCCGCATCCGTCGCTGGCCATCGAGGTGGCGACGGCGGTGCTGTACCTGCAGGCCTCGTTCGACGACATGGATGTCGCCCAGGAAGAGATGTCCGAACGCGCGGCCAGCCTGGCGCAGCGCGTGGCCGATGTGGCCGCCGGGGGCGAGCCGCAGCCCCTGCAGCCGTGGATGGAGGACCTGTACCGGCGGGTCAGCGACCACCAGACGATGGGCAGCGTGGTGGGCGAGCTGCGCGCCGCGCTGGCCGAGGCCGAAAAGGCCATGGACCAGTATTTCCGCAATCCGCAAGACACGGCCGTGCTGGCGTCGGTGCCGGGCGGGCTGCAGCAGATGCGCGGCGTGCTGTCGGTGCTGGGGCTGGACCAGGCCTCGCTGGCGGTGATGCGCATGCGCACCACGGTCGAGCGTTTGCTGACGGGCGACGTGCCCGACGACGAGCGCGTGCAGGTCTTCGAGAAGCTGGGCAACAGCCTGGGCGCGCTCGGTTTCCTGATCGACATGCTCAGCTACCAACGGGCCATGGCGCGCAAGCTGTTCGTCTACGACGAAGAGCAGGGCGAGCTGCGCATCCTGATGGGCCGGGTGCGCTCGCGCACCACCGACACGGCCCAGCAGGCCGAAGTCAGCCTGGGCGAGCGCAAGGCATTGGCGACACCGGACGCCGGCGAGGGCGCGGCGCCGGCAGAGCCCGAAGGGTCCCGGCCCGATGCAGCGCCGGTGGCCCTGCCAGAGCAGGCCGAGGCGGCAGCGCCGTTCGCGCCCTCCGGGTTCGGCGTGCCCACGGTGCCTGCGGCGCCAGACGCGTCCGCTGACCAGGACGACGAGGAAGACGAGCTTCTCGACATCTTCCTGGAAGAAGCGCGCGAAGTGGTCGCGAACGGCTGGGCCGCGATCGAGGTGCTGCACAACGCGCCCGGCGATCTGAGCGAGCAGACCACGCTGCGCCGGGCGTTCCACACGCTCAAGGGCAGTTCGCGCATGGTTGGCCTGACCGAGTTCGGCGAAGCCGCGTGGGCCATGGAGCAGGCGCTCAATGCCTGGCTGGCCGAACAAAAGCCGATGCAGCCACCGCTGCTGGCCCTGTCTGCGGATGCGCTCCAGGCGTTCGGCCGTTGGGCCAACGACATCCAGGCCGGACAGGCGCTGGCCTGGCAGGCCCAGCCGTTCATCCAGGCGGCCGATGCCATGCGCGCGGACGGCGCGCCCGTGGCGCTGCAGGTGCCCGCGGCGGCGCCGAACACCGGCAGCCTCACGCCCGAGCCGAGCGCGGCCGAGGTTTTCGACGCAGGGAGCCTGCCCGATTTCGGGATGCCGGAGCGTACTGCCGAGGCGTCTCCCAGTGCCGAGCCGGTGGCCGAAGCCCCTCTTGCTCTCGAGTTCGACGCCGCGGCGGACGAGGCCCAGCCTGTGCTCGACGTCGACCTGGACATGGCCGCGCACGCCCAGCCGGAATGGCCAGCCGAGGCTGACGAAACAGCCGATACGGCCGAAACAGCCGAGGCCGACGAAACGGACCAGGCGGGCGAGGCGGGCGAGGCGATGCCCGATTTCGTGGACACCTTCATCGAGGCAGATTCGGATGCCGACGCGCCGGATGCGGCGGCTCTGCCCGCGAGCGAAGAGATCGATTTCTCTTTTTTCCAGGAAGCCATGGCGGCTGCGGAGCCCGTGCCGCCATCTGCCCCCACGGCAGACCTGGCACCGGAGCCCGAAGACACATTCTTCCTGGGATCCTCCGACGCCGACACCCACCTTTCGCTCGAGCCCGCCGATGTGTCGGAGCTGGAGGCGCAGCCTGAACTTGAACCAGCCACGGAGCCTGAGTCAACAGCAGAGCCTGAGCCAGCAGCACAGCTGGAGGCAGAGTCCACCACCGTAGCGGAGGAGGAAACGGTGCAGGAGTCGGTCGAAAAGATTTCGGCCGACGAGATGCCCGCGCCCGAGGCACAGGCCCGGGCTGATGAGCAGGAGGTGGCAGACGCAGCCCCCGAGCGAGCTGCCGAAGCGCCTTCCGAGAGCACCCCGCCGACCGAAGCGCCGCGTCCTGTCGACGAGACTGGCGAGGCCGAGGCGGGGAACTCCGCGCCGCCCTCGACGCCAGTGTTCGCACTGGATGGGCCCGCGGCCCTGACGCCGCCCGAGGACGAGGTCAAGGTCATCGGCGACCTGCGCATCGGCATCCCGCTGTACAACGTTTACCTCAACGAGGCGGACGAATGGTCGCGCCGTCTGGTCACGTCTTTGCAGGAGTGGGAGCTCGAGCTGCACCAGCCGGTGCCCGATGTGGCGGTGGCGCTCGCCCATTCCCTGGCCGGCAGTTCGGCCACGGTCGGGTTCTCCGCACTGTCCCAGCTGTCGCGCACGCTCGAGCACACCCTGCAGCACCTGCAACTGCTGCCGCACGGCACAGCCGAACACGCACAGGTGGTCACGGCGGCGGCTGCCGACATTCGCCGCCTGCTGCACCAGTTCGCCGCCGGTTTTCTCAAGGAGCCCAACGCCCAGGTGCATGCGCAGCTGCTGGAGCTGCTGCACACCGACCTGGCAAGCGCCGGTGCGCCGCTGGAGAGTCCCTTTTCGCAGGGCAGCCGTGGCGCCGAGGAGGACGCCTCCCCGCCACCGGCGCCGCAGGCGGAGCCTGCCTTCGCGGGCTTTTCCCAGCACGACCGGGACATCGATGCCGCCATCGCCCATGCCCTGGCGTCGGCCGGTGACGACGATGACATCGATGTGCTGGACACCATCGACCCCGACCTGTTCCCGATCTTCGAGGAGGAGGCGGCCGAGCTGCTGCCCCGCCTGGGCGGCGCCCTGCGCCAATGGTCGGCGCGGCCGGACAACCTGGGCGCGCGCAGCGAACTGCTGCGCGCCCTGCACACGCTCAAGGGCAGCGCGCGGCTGGCCGGCGCCATGCGCCTGGGCGAGATGGCGCACCGGCTGGAGAGCGCCGTCGAGCACATCGCCCCCGAGACGGCGCACAGTGCGGACGTCGAGCCGCTGCTGGCGCGGCTGGACGCGCTGCAGGCCGACTTCGACGCATTGCGCACCATCGGCGCCCAGTCGCTGAGCGAGCCGGTGACCGTGGACGTGCCGGCTGCCCAGGCCGCGCACCAGCAGGCGCAGGCCGCGGCAGTGGCCGAAGGCGGCGCGACGCCGGACGCTGCCGGCGCCGCGCAAGCGGCAGCCGCCGCGGCCCCGGCTGCGCCGCGGCTGCCTGTCGCGGCCGTGCGGGCCGCGCCCGTGGTGCGCCCGGGCAGCGGCCAGTCGGTGCGCGTTCGCGCCCAGTTGCTCGACCGCCTGGTGAACCAGGCCGGCGAGGTGATGATCGCCCGCTCGCGCCTGGAGGCGCGCATGGGCCAGATGCGTGGATCGCTGGGCGACCTGACCGGCAACCTGGAACGGTTGCGCCAGCAGCTGCGCGACATCGAGGTGCAGGCCGAGAGCCAGATGCAGTCGCGCCTGGCCCTGTCCAAGGACTCGGCGGCCGGCTTCGACCCGCTGGAGTTCGACCGGTTCACGCGCGTGCAGGAGCTCACCCGCATGATGGCGGAGTCGGTCAACGACGTGGCCACCGTGCAGCGCAACATGCAGCGCGCGATGGAAGGCGCCGAGGACGACCTGATCGCCCAGGGCCGCCAAGCCCGCGAGCTGCAGCGCGATCTGCTGCGCACGCGCATGGTCGAGTTCGAGGGCATCTCCGAGCGCCTGTATGCCGTGGTGCGCCAGGCGTCCAAGGAAACGGGCAAGCAGATCAAGCTGGACATCGCCGGCGGCTCCATCGAGATGGACCGCGGCGTGCTGGACCGCATGACGCCGGTGTTCGAGCACCTGCTGCGCAACTGCGTCGGCCACGGCATCGAGGCTCCTGAAGCGCGGGTGGCGGCCGGCAAGCCCGCCGCGGGCACCATCACCATCGCACTGCGCCAGGAAGGCAACGACGTGTCGGTGCAGTTCCGCGACGACGGCCAGGGCCTGGACGTGGAGCGCATCCGGCAACGGGCGGCGGACCTGGGGCTGGTGGCGGGCGACGCCGCGCTCACCCCGGCCGAGGCAGCCCAGCTGATCTTTCTGCCGGGCTTTTCCACCGCGTCCCAGGTCACCGAGCTGTCCGGCCGGGGGATCGGCATGGACGTGGTGCGGGCCGAGGTCAGCGCGCTGGGCGGGCGCATCGAGACCGAGACCGAGGCCGGCCAGGGCACGGCGTTCCGCCTGGTGCTGCCGCTGACCACTGCCGTGACGCAGGTGGTGATGCTGCGCGCCGGCAGCCTGGTGTTCGGCGTGCCGGCCGGGCTGGTGGAGATCGTGCGGCGCAGCAGCGCAGCGCAGCTCGATGCCGCCTACACCGGCCATGCGTTCGAGCACGGAGGCGAGCAGCTGCCCTTCCACTGGGCCGGGGCGCTGCTGCAATCGTCGGCCCGCTCTGCCGAACCCACCGGCAAGAGCCGGCCGGTGCTGGTGCTGCGCAGTGCCGCGCAGCGCATCGCCGTGCACGTCGACGAGGTCCTGGGCAACCAGGAAGTGGTGGTCAAGAACCTGGGCCCGCAACTGTCGCGCCTGCCGGGCCTGGCGGGCATGTCGGTGCTGGCCTCCGGTGCGGTGGTGCTGATCTACAACCCGGTGGCCCTGGCCACGGTGTACGGCGCACAGATGGAGGCGGGCGTGGCCGCGCCGCTGCTCGAAGGCGCCGCGCCGGCCGACACGGTGGCCGGCGGCGGCCGGTCGGAGGCCCTGGCGCTGGCCGCGCCGCCCCAGGTGCCGCTGGTGCTGGTGGTGGACGACTCCATCACCGTGCGCCGAGTGACGCAGCGCCTGCTGGTGCGCGAAGGCTACCGCGTGGCGCTGGCCGCCGATGGCCTGCAGGCGCTGGAGCGGCTGCAGGAAGAGCGCCCGACGGTGGTGTTGTCGGACATCGAGATGCCGCGCATGGACGGGTTCGACCTGGCACGCAACATCCGCTCCGACGCGGCGATGCGCGAGCTGCCGATCATCATGATCACTTCGCGCATCGCGCAAAAGCACCGCGAGCACGCCATGGAGCTGGGTGTGAACCACTACCTGGGCAAGCCGTACTCCGACGAGGAACTGCTCAGCCTGGTCAAGCACTACGCGCGCCAGGCGGCAGCGGTGGCGCAAACCGCCTGAGGGCGCAGGGCGGCCGTTGGCGCGGGTGCCGCGCCGGCGGCCGCGCACACGCCGGCAGGCGCTGGCCGGAGGGCGCAGGGCTTGCCCGCGTAAAATCGGCAGCATGTCCGCTGCCAGTTTCCCCATGAACCTGACCCACCACTTCCTGATCGCCATGCCGGGGCTGGAAGAGGCGTCTTCTTTCTTCTCACGCAGCGTCGTCTACCTGTGCGAGCACAGCGAGCGCGGCGCGCTCGGCCTGGTCATCAACAAGCCCATGGACATCAGCCTGGAGGGTTTGCTGGAAAAGGTGGACCTTACCCTGGGCCGCAGCGACCTGAGCGATGCACCGGTGTTCCACGGTGGACCGCTGCAGACCGAGCGGGGTTTCGTGCTGCACGATGCCATGCGCCCGCAGGTGCATGCGCACCGCGCATCGGCCGTCGAGAAGGGCCCAGAGGCCGAAGACGCCGACGAGGGCGAAGAGGAGGAGGATACCTCCCCTTACGCGTCCACCATGCAGATCTCCGCCAGCGGGCTGGAGATGACCACCTCCAAGGACGTGCTGGAGGCGCTGTCGCACGGCGTCGGGCCCCGGCGCGTGCTGGTGACACTGGGCTATGCCTCCTGGGGCGAAGGCCAGCTGGAGTCGGAGCTGGCGGAAAACAGCTGGCTCACCGTGGAGGCCGATCCGCAGGTGATCTTCGACGCCCCCGCGCAGGAGCGCTACGACCGCGCGCTGGCCCTGCTGGGCCTGCAGTCGTGGATGCTCTCGACCGCAGCGGGGCACGCATGAGCGACGGCGGCGGGGCCGCTGCGAACGGCTCCAGCCCCGTTCCCGCGCACCACCAGACCTTTTTGGCGTTCGACTTCGGCGCCAAGCGCACCGGGGTGGCCGTGGGCACGCGCCTGCTGCGCTCGGCCTCGCCCCAGCCCACCATCCACGCCGAAGGCGCGGCGGCGCGCTTTGCCGAGGTGGCCAAACGCATCCAGGAGTGGCAGCCCGACGCCCTCGTGGTGGGCCTGCCGGTGCACCCCGACGGGACGGCGCACGAGAACACCGTGCGCGCGCAGAAGTTCGCCCGCCAGTTGCGCGGGCGCTTCGGCCTGGCCGTGCACGAGGTGGACGAGCGCTACAGCACCACCGCCGCGCTGGAAGACGGCGCGCGCGACGCGGACGCGGGCGCCGCCTGCATCATCCTGGAACAGTTCCTGAGGAGCCTTTGACCATGACCCGATCCGACGGCGCTGCCGCGCCTGGCCGCCTGTTGCTCGACGCCGAGGCGCTGTACGCGGAGCTGGCGCGCGGCGTGCGCACGCTGCTGGCGGCCGACACCCGCCTGGCCGGCATCACCTCCGGCGGCGCCTGGCTGGCCGAGCGGCTGCAGCGCGAGCTGGGGCTGCAGGAGGCGCCGGGCGTGCTGTCCTCGGCCATGCACCGCGACGACTTCGCGCGCCGCGGCCTGGCCGCCAGCGCCCAGACCACCATTCCGTTCGACGTGAACGGTGCCGACATCCTGCTGCTGGACGACGTGCTCTACACCGGCCGCACGGTGCGCGCCGTGCTCAACGAGCTGTTCGACTACGGCCGCCCGGCGCGCGTGCGCCTGGCGGTGCTGGTGGACCGCGGCGGGCGCGAGCTGCCGATTGCCGCCGAGTTCGCTGCCGCGCGCGTGGCCCTTCCCGCGCACCAGTCGCTGGCGCTGGCGCGCACCGACGCCGGCGCCTTCCATTTCGACGTGAAGGGGGCGTAAGGCCGTGCTGTACAAGCGCAATCCCCAGCTCAACAAGAACGGCGAGCTGATCCACCTGCTGTCCATCGAGGGCCTGC
>DAMCAL010000021.1:0-27733 GCA_032059585.1 Burkholderiaceae bacterium | reverse complement strand
GTGACACAACTGGCGCAAACTTCCCTGCGCAGCGTGATCGGCCGGCTGGAGCTCGACAAGACCTTTGAAGAGCGCGACATGATCAATGCGCAGGTGGTCGCCGCGATCGACGAGGCCGCGCTGAACTGGGGCGTGAAGGTATTGCGCTACGAGATCAAGGATCTGACCCCTCCCGCAGAAATTCTGCGGGCCATGCAGGCGCAGATCACGGCCGAGCGGGAAAAGCGTGCACTGATCGCCGCCTCCGAAGGGCGCCGCCAGGAACAGATCAACATCGCGACCGGCCAGCGCGAGGCCTTCATTGCGCGCTCCGAAGGCGAAAAACAGGCCGCCATCAACAACGCGCAGGGCGAAGCCACCGCACTGCTCACAGTGGCAGCTGCCACGGCGCAGGCCATCGAGCGCGTGGCCGCCTCCATCCGCCAACCTGGCGGCGAGCAGGCGGTGCAGTTGCGCGTCGCGGAAAAAGCCGTCGAAGCCTACGGCAAGGTGGCCGCGGATGCCACCACCACCCTGATCGTGCCAAGCAACATGACCGAAGTGTCCGCCCTGATTGGCTCGGCGATGCAGATGGTGCGCACGGGCGCGCCTGCGGCCCCCTGAAGCGTCCATGACAGCGGCAGCCGCCGCGTTCAGCGCTCGCGGCGCTCGATCTCGTCGCTCGGCTCGACCCGGTCGGACAGGATCTCGGCCGGCGGTGCCAGGTCGCCGCTGTCGGCACCCTCGTCGTCCCAGGTCCCACCGGTGCGCTGCGTGTCTCCACGCGGGTGCTCCATCGTTCCGTCCTCAAAATTGAGTGGCCCGTCGTTCGGAATGTCGTCGAACGGGTGCGCGGTGATGTCGTCCACGCCGTCCGACACGTCCATTTCGGCGCTCAGGGTGGTGTTCGATTCGGCAGCGGTGTCTGCCTGGGCGGTCGCCTCCTCGGGGGTGTCGGCCTCGAGGGAACCGGGAATGCTCTTGACTTGCATGGTGGCCTCCTGAATGTCTGAGTACCGCAGAGCTTGCCGCCGCTATCGCGCGGCGCCGGTGGGGCCAGCGCCGCAGCAAGGGTAGGACCACGCTGGCACGCACCCAAGGGCCGCCGGCCGCCGCGGACCGCCGACCCATGGGTTGCCAGTCGGCCTACACCACTGAACACCAAGCGTTGCTAAGTTGTCCACGTTGGCACCATGCCGCATCTGCGGGAACCCGATCGCATGAGCAAAATCCAGTCCGCCGTCCTGGGCGTCATGAAGGACATTGCCGCCACCGGCATTGCAAAACTCCAGCGCAACATCCAGCAGGGCTACGCGTTTCGCGGTATCGAATCCGCGATGAACGAGCTCTCGCCGCTGCTGGTCAAACATGGCATCACCGTGACGCCCAGCTACACCGAGCTGGTCATCCACGAACGGTTCCGGGGCGACCCGAAAGATGGTCGCGCGATACGGTTCTGCACGCTCAAGGGCAGCTTCCGGTTCTCTGCAGAAGATGGCACCTTCGTCGTCAGTGAATGCTTCGGGGAGGCGATGGACAGCGGTGACAAGGCAGTCACCAAGGCGCAGTCCATCGCTTTTCGCACCGCGCTGTTCCAGCAGTTCGTCGTCCCGACCATGGCGATTGACCCCGAGTCCTACCTGGACCCGGACGACGACACCCTGCCGATCGGGCCTGCGCCCTCGCGGGAGCTGCTCGACGCTGCGACGAACGCTGCCAACGCCGGGTTGACCGCCTACCGCACGTTCTGGCAGAGCGCGACACAGGACGAGCGCATGGCGCTGGCCGAGCGCCACGCGGAACTCAAGGCGACGGCGCAGCGGGTCACGGACGAGGTGAATGCAGGTCAGTGATGCCGCGCAGGGCAGTGCCGAATGGGCGAAACAGCGCCTGGGCAAGGCCACGGGCAGCCGCTTCGCAGAGGTGCTGGCAACGGGCAAAGGCCTGACCCGACGCGCGTATGCCACCCAACTGGCCCTCGAGATCATCACGGGCCAGGCCACCGACACCTTCACCTCGCATGCCATGGAGTTGGGCACGGAACGCGAACCCATCGCCCGTGCGGCGTATGAGGCGCTGACCGGAAACTTCGTCACAGAGGTGGGCTTTTGCCTGCACGAGTCGCTTCCCTGCGGCGTGTCACCGGACGGGTTGATCGACGACGAGGGCGGCCTCGAAATCAAATGCCCGCGCGAGCGCACCCACGCCGAATACCTGACGCTGCCCGCTGAACCTGCGTGCTACACGGCCCAGATCCAGGGATGCCTGTGGGTGACGCAGCGACGGTGGTGGGATTTCGTCAGCTTCAATCCCGCGTTTCCAGCGAATGCGCGGCTGATCGTGCGGCGTATCGAGCGCGATGAGGCCTTCATCGCCCGCCTGGAGCAGGCGGTGCGACAGTTCAGCATCGAAGTGCAGGAGACGGTCGAGCTGATTCGCAACTACCGCAATCCGGTGTTGCCGGTATCCCGCTGACGGGCTGGCGCAGGCGCACGTTGGGTGGTGATGCGAGGCGTTGCAGCGGCCCGAGTGCGATCGATAGCCCTGCGCCTGCAAGCCACAGTAGGACAGCGTGGTTGGTGAAAACGCCGTTGAACGCCCAAAGCAAAAAGCCTGCTATTGGCAGATAGCAGGCTTTCCAAGGCACGAGATGGGAAAGATGGTGGGTCGTACAAGATTCGAACTTGTGACCAACGGATTAAAAGTCCGCTGCTCTACCGGCTGAGCTAACGACCCAAGGCCCCAACTGTGGAGGTTTCGCTGCAGTTCCAGCGAAGCCTCGAATTATAGCATCGCACTTTGCCTGTCTTGCGCTATCGTGGCGATGCGGTTCATCAGCCAGCCTGCGGCACACATGCCAAAGCTGGCGGTCACTGCGACGGTGGACCCGTAGCCGTGGCAGTTGAGCGTGCCATCCGCCGCTGGCAGTTCGCACGAAGCATGCGGGGGCGCCACCGCTTCCCGGCTGAACACGCAGGCCACCCCTATGCGGTTGCCTCCTTGCGCTGCGCCGTGCTCTCGCCTCAGCCGATACCGCAATTGCGCCAACAGCGGGTCATGCGTGGCAAGGGCAACGTCGTCCACGTCCACCAGATGCCCCAGTCGCTTGCCGCCCGCAGCGCCCACCGTGACGAACGGCATGCGCGTCTTCAGGGCCCAGGCGGCCATGGCGGTCTTCGCCCTGACCTGGTCGCACGCGTCGATCACGGCATGGACGCCGGCAGGCAGCAGCGCCGGCCAGTTGTCGGGAGTGGCGAAATCGTCGACCGTGTTCACCTGGCACAGCGGGTGGATTTGCGCGATGCGCTCGGCCATCGCGCTGACCTTGGCCTGGCCCAGCGTGTCGGACAGCGCGTGCACCTGGCGGTTGACATTGGACTCGGCCACATGGTCCATGTCGATCAACGTCAACCGGCCCACGCCGCTGCGCGCGAGCGCTTCGGCGGCCCACGACCCGACGCCGCCGATGCCGACCACGGCCACATGGGCGTTGCGAACCGCGGCCGCACCTTGCACACCATACAGGCGCGCCAGGCCGCCGAACCGGCGTTCCACTTCCGGCGCAAGCGACCCTGCAGGCGTCTCGGCCGGCACTTCCGCCATTTACTTCAAGCGCGCCAGCCGTTCCTTCGCCGCTGTCGCGGCCTCGGACTGGGGGTAGCTGCGGATGAGGTCTTCCAGCGTCTTGCGGGCCGCGCGCGTGTCCTTCAGCTCGATTTGGCAATTGGCGATCGACAGCGCTGCCTCCGGTGCGCGCGCATGGTCGGGCGCGGCCGACAGGAGTGTGCGGAAGTTGTTGATGGCTTCCTTGTAGTCACGCATGGCGTACTGGGCATTGCCCAGCCAGAAGCGTGCAGAAGGCGCATACCCGGACTGCGGATACTGCCGCAGGAATGACGTGAACGCAGGCACCGCGTCCTCGAACCGGCCGGTACGGAACACCGCCAAAGCCGCCTCGAAGTCGCGCTTTTCGGCAGGGTCGGCCTGGAACTCCTTGCCGTCCACCGTCACTTTGGTCGGCTCGAACTGCCGCAGGCGCTCATCCACGCCCTGGGCAACCTCCTTTTGCCGGCGCTGCAGCTCGGCCACATCGCGCAGGAGCTGCTCGTTCTGTCCGCGCAGCAGCGACTGCTCGGTGCGCAGCGCCTCGATCTGCGCCTGCAGGTCGAGCAGGCTGCGGCGCAACTGCGAGACCTCATCGCCCGAACGCTCGCCCGCACGCTGGGTGGCCTGCGTCATCGCGTCCACGCGCTGACGCAACTCCAGGATCGCCCGGCGCGCCTCGTCGTCCTCGAACAGCGCATAACTCGGAGCGGCCCACGACAGGGCCGCGGTGAACACCGCAGCCCATACGGCGCCGCGCGTGCGGGCTGTGGACATCGTGCGAACTGGCATCAACGGTATGTCAGCTCAGCACGGCGGTTCTGCGCGTGCGCGTCTTCCGAGAAGCCGGTCATCGCCGGCTTTTCCTTGCCGAAGCTCACCGCTTCCATCTGGCTGTCGGACACGCCCAGCAAACCGAGCGCTCGGCGCACGGCTTCGGCGCGCTTCTGGCCCAGGGCCAGGTTGTACTCGCGACCACCGCGCTCGTCCGTGTGGCCTTCGATCATCACCTTGCGGTTGGGACCGGCCTTCAGGAAACGGGCGTGCCCTTCCAGCACCGACTGGTACTCGGGCTTGACGGCATAACTGTCGAAGTCGAAGTACACGATGCGCTCCACGCCCACCGGGCCGGCACCCTCGCGACCGGACTGCGACAGGTCCACCGGCGCGACGCCACTTTGGCCCATGCTGCCCGAGTTGGCCCCCGGCGCCGCAGGCGCAGTGGAGGTGGCGCCGCGGTCTTCGACCGGCACATCGTCCAGTTTGACGCCCGAACTGCAGCCGGCCACCAGGGCGGCGATGGCGAAAGCGGTGGATATGCGCTGGAAGGACAAGGGGATCATGAAGAGGCTCCTGAGGGACAAAAAAGAAGGTTCGGAAACGAGGAAAAAAGGTCGAAGGAAAAATTCGTCATTTGGCGAATGGTCCCCAGTCAGGCTCGCGGATGTCTCCGCCCTGCCCGGACAGGCGCGCCTTGATCTTGCCGTCCAGCGTCGTGGTCATCAGCGCGTCGCGACCTTGCTGCTTGGTCGCGTACACGATCAGGCGGCTGTTGGGTGCAAAGCTGGGACTCTCGTCCGCTGTCGTATCCGTCACCGCCGTAGCAGTGCCTGACTTCAGATCCATCACGTGGAGTTTGTAACCCCCGCCGGTGCGGGAAATGTAGGCCAACCACTGACCGTCCGGGCTGACAGTGGGGGAAATGTTGTAGGACCCCTGGAAGGTGACGCGCTCTGCACCGCCGCCGCTGGTGGACACCCGGTAGATCTGGGGCGAGCCACCGCGGTCGCTCACGAAATAGATGCTGCGCCCATCGCTGGAGAAGACCGGCTCGGTGTCGATGCCGCTGCTTTGCATCAGCCGGCGTGGCTCGCCCCCGTTGGCGTCGATGGTGTAGAGCTGGGAGCCCCCGTCACGGCTGAGCGTGACGGCCAGCTGCCGGCCGTCGGGCGACCAGGCGGGCGCGCTGTTGGAGCCGCGGAAATTGGCGATCAGACGCCGCCGGCCGGACGAGACGTCGTGCACATACACCACCGGCTTGCGCGACTCGAACGACACGTAGGCGAGCTGCCCGCCGGTCGGCGACCACGCCGGCGAGATGATGGGCTCGGGGCTGGACAGGGCCGACTGGGCGTTCTCGCCGTCCGAATCCGCCACCCACAGGCTGTAGCGCGCACCCACCTTGGTGACATAGGCGATGCGGGTGGAGAACACCCCGCGCTCACCGGTGAGCTTCTCATAGATGTAGTCGGCGATGCGGTGCGCCACCAGGCGCAGGTCGGCCTGCGTGACGACGAAACTCTGGCCGCCCAGGTCCTGGCCTTTCACCACATCCCACAGCCGAAAGCGCACGTCGAAACGCCCATCCGCCAGCCGCGTGATGCTGCCCGAGGTCAAGGCGTCGGCCTTGCGCTGGCGCCACAGGGCGAGGTCCGGACGCGAGGTCTCGTCCAGCGACACCCCGGATGCGTCCACACCCGTGAAACGCCCGCTGCGCTCCAGGTCGGCCTGCACGATGGCAGAGATCTTCTGCGGCGCCTGCGCTTCACCCCGAAACGGAGCCAGGCCGATCGGCAGCTGGGTCAGACCCACGCCCGTGATCTCGACGCGAAATTGCGCTGCCGCCGGCAGCGCGCACCCTGCGGCCATGGCCAGCACGGCGCCGCGCCGCGAAACGGCGGGCCAACGCATCGGTGAAGACGGAGCGAACGGGGTCAAGGAAGAAGAGGCAGCGCGCGCGCTGGGAGAAAGGGGGTCGATACGCATGGGCGTGTGTGGATCCATCGAAAGCAACACCGTCAAGGGCCGTACAACAGAGGCCCCGCATGTTACACATTGCGCCGGCTGCCACGTGACAAACTGTGCCGATCGGCCTTCGTAGAATCGGCCTGTCATGCAAGAAAAGATTTCCGGCGCCGCGCCGTCCCCCACGTCGCCGCCGCTGCCGCTCGTTGCGCGCCTGAAGCGCCTGCACTTGTATTTTGGCCACCAGCGGCTGGCCTGGAGCCTGGCGGTGGTGGCCACGCTGGTCGGGGCGGCCACCGAGCCGCTCATCCCCGCGCTGCTCAAGCCGCTGCTCGACCAGGGCTTCACCGAGGGCGCGCTGGAGCTGTGGATGGTGCCGGTGGCGATCATCGGCGTGTTCCTGGTGCGGGGTCTCGCCCAGTTCACCGGGCAGTACGCGCTGGCGCGCATCGCCAACGAGGGCATGCTGCGCCTGCGCACGGCCCTCTTCGAGCGGCTGATGGTGGCGCAGATGGACCTGTTCGGGCGCCAGTCGGCCAGCACCTTGTCCAACACCGTCGTGTACGAAGTGCAGACCGGCTTTACGGCCCTGGTGCAGGCGCTGATGGGGCTGTCGCGCGACGGCTTCACGCTGGTGGCGCTGCTCGGTTACCTGCTGTACCTGAACTGGCAGCTCACGCTGATCGTCGCGGTGATGGTGCCGGGCGTCGCCTGGATCATGAAGACGCTGTCGCGCCGCCTGTACCGCATCACCAAGACCAGCCAGCAGGCGACCGACGACCTGGCCTACGTGGTCGAGGAAAACGTGCTGGCCCACCGCATGGTGCGCCTGCACGGCGCGCAGGCCCAGCAGGCCGAGCGCTTTGGTGTGCTCAGCCGCCAACTGCGGCGCCTGGCCATCAAGTCGACCATCGCCTCGGCCGCCATGACGCCCACCACCCAGCTGCTCGCCGCGGGCGCCCTGTCGGCGGTGATCGTGATCGCGCTGTGGCAAAGCCAGGGCAGCGGCGCCAGCGACGTGACCGTGGGCGGCTTTGCCTCGTTCATCGCGGCCATGCTGATGCTGATCGCGCCGATCCGCCGCCTGGCCGATGTGGCCAACCCGATCACGCGTGGTGTCGCTGCGCTGGAGCGCGGACTGGCCTTGCTGGGCCAGACCCTGCCCGAAAGCAGTGGCTCGCACCAGGTGCAGCGCGCCCGGGGCGCCATCGAGCTGCACGATGTCTCGATGACATTCGGCGACAGCGAGGCACGCGCGCTGCACCGGGTGTCGCTGTCCATCCGCCCGGGCGAGGTGGTGGCGCTGGTGGGCCCTTCCGGTGCCGGCAAGACGACGCTGGTGAACCTGCTGCCGCGCTTTTTCGCGCCCACCAGCGGCCGGCTGTTGCTGGACGGCGTGGCGTTGCAGGACTGGGACCTGGCATGCCTGCGCGCGCAGTTCGCCCTGGTCAGCCAGGACGTGGTCATGTTCAACGCGAGCATTGCGGCCAACGTGGCGCTGGGGGCGCCCATCGACGAACAGCGCGTGGCCGACTGCCTGGCCGCGTCCAACCTCGGCGAGCATGTGGCCACCCTGCCCCAGGGCATGCACACCCTGGTGGGGCACAACGCCACGCAACTGTCCGGCGGCCAGCGCCAGCGCCTGGCCATCGCCCGCGCGCTCTACAAGGACGCGCCGATCCTGATCCTGGACGAGGCCACGTCGGCGCTCGACACCGAGTCCGAGCGCCTGGTGCAAGAAGCGCTGCAGCGCCTGATGCACGGGCGCACGACACTGGTCATCGCCCACCGCCTGTCCACCATCGAGCACGCCGACCGGGTGGTCGTGATGGAACGCGGCCAGATCGCCGAACAGGGCTCGCATGCGGAACTGGTGGCCCAGGGCGGCCTGTACGCGCGGCTGCAGGCGCGGCCCGCCACTCCTTGAAAGCTATGGTTTTGATAGCTGACAGCGCTTGACTGGCAAGCGTTGAAGGCCAATTTGGCTGTAAATTTTCCGGTGCCTGCGTTTACCAGCGGCCCCGGTTGGGCTGGCGCCGGCGCAGCGTGTCGGCGATCAGCTCGGCCATGTCATCGCGCCCGGCCTGGCGCGCAAAATCCAGCGCGGTGAGGCCGCGCTCGTTCTTCACCGTAGGGTCTGCCCCCTCGCGCGCGAGCAGCCGGGCGGCGTCCGGCGCGCCGTAGCGCACGGCCATCATCAGCGGCGTGGTGCCGTTGGGCGAGGTGGCGTCGATGTAGGCATGGTGCTCGAGCAGCAGCGCCACCATGGGCGCGGCGTTGTCCCCGATGGCGGAAGCCGCGTAATGCAGCGGTGTCCACCCTTCCTGGTTGACATCGGCGTCACGGGCGATGAGCGCGCGCGCGGCCGGCAGGTTGCCGCGCAGCGCCGCCATCATCAACGCCGTCTCGCCCTTGGCGTTGCGCGCGTTCACCTGCAGCCCGCGGGCCTTGACCAGTACGTCGGCCGCCTTGTGCGCATCGCCGCGCAGCGCGACCAGCAGCGCCGGCTCGCGCTTCGGGTTGCGTGCGTTCGGGTCGAAACCGCGGCGCAGCAGGTCTGCCACCCAGCGGCCATCGTTCAGCTCGATGGCGCGGAAAAAATCCTCGTATGCGCTGGCGTGGGCACAGCCGGCCAGGCCCAGGGCCAGGGCGGCGGCGAGCAGCGTGCGGCGCGCGGTCACGCAGCACCTCCCGCGTGCAAGAAGAGTTGCTCGAAGTTGCGGCTGGTTGCAACTGCGATCTCCTCGACCGGCACCTGTCGCACCTGCGCAAGCTGCTGCGCCACGTGGGGAACGTACGCCGGGCTGTTGACCTTGCCGCGGTACGGCACCGGTGCGAGGTACGGGCTGTCGGTCTCGATGAGCAGCCGGTCCCGCGGCACGAACGCGGCCACGTCGCGCAGGTCCTGGGCGTTCTTGAAGGTCACGATGCCGGAAAACGAGATGTAGTAGCCCAGATCCAGCGCCGCGCGCGCCACCTCGGCCGTCTCGGTGAAGCAGTGGAACACGCCTCCCGCCCGGTTGCCGGCCCCGTCCTCGCCCTCCTCGCGCAGGATCGCCAGCGTGTCGTGCGACGCGCTGCGCGTGTGGATCACCAGCGGCTTGGCGACCTCGCGCGCCGCCCGGATGTGCGTGCGAAAACGCTCGCGCTGCCATTCCAGGTCGGCCACACTGCGCCCGCCCTTGCGGTCCTCCATGCCGTAGTAGTCCAGCCCCGTCTCGCCGATGGCCACCACGCGCGGCAGCCGGGCGCGCTGCACCAGGTCCTGCACCGTCGGCTCGGTCATGTCCTCGGTGTCGGGGTGCACGCCCACCGTGGCCCAGAAGTTGTCATGGCCGGTGGCCAGCGCATGCACGTCCTCGAACTCCTCCATGGTGGTGCAGATGCACAGGGCGCGGTCCACCCGCGCCTCGGCCATGGCCTCGCGGATCTGCGGCAGGCGATCGCGCAATTCGGGGAAGTTCAGGTGGCAGTGCGAGTCGACGAACATGGGAAGGGGTTATCAATGAAAAAGCCGACCGGCGTTGTCGGTCGGCTTCGCAAGAAGGGCGCAGCGCTCAAATGGTCTGCGTCGGCCGGTCCGAGGCCAGGCTGCTGCCCAGGATCTGCTCGATCTTCTGGCGCAGCTGGCTCGTCTTTTCGTCCTTGGGGAACTGGATGCCCACGCCCTGCGTGCGATTGCCCGCGGCGCGCGCCGGCGTCACCCAGGCCACGCGCCCCGCTACCGGGTAGCGCTGCGGATCGTCCGGCAGGGTCAGCAGCACGTAGACGTCGTCGCCCAGCCGGTACTCGCGCGGCGTCGGCACGAAGATGCCGCCGTCCTCGAAGAATGGAATGTAGGCGGCATACAACGCCGCCTTTTCCTTGATGTTGAGCTGCATCACGCTGGGACGCGGAGCGGACGGGGTACTGCCCATGGCTGCCTTTCAGTGGAACCTGCGGTTAGCGCGAGTTTATGGCCTGGTGTGCTTGCGCCGCCAGCGCGTCCAGCATCAGGGGCGCGTTGAACGGGTGGTCGGCGGTGCGGGCGTGCTGCACCAGTGCGCGCGACCACCGCGTGAGCGGGCCGAGGGCGCCGGCGGCCGGCAGGTCGGCCGGCGCAAAGAAGCGCGGCGGCGCACCCAGGTGCTGCACCAGCAGATCGTGGCAGAGCTTTTGCAGCACCTGTACGGCCTCTGGCGGCGCCAGGCCTGCCAGCGCCGAGGCGTCGCCGCGCGCGAGGGCCCTGGGGATCAGGCTCCAGGCCGCAGGGCTGCCGCCGCCCTGCGCCAGCGCCAGCGCCTCATGGGGCCGTCCGCCGGCGGCGCGCAGCCAGGCGTGAGCCGCCTCGGCGGCCACGCCTTGCGCAGCCAGCCATTGCTGCATTTCCTGGTCGTGCGGCCAGGCCATGGTGTGCGCCAGGCAGCGGCTGCGGATGGTGGGCAGCAGAGCGTGGGCAGCCTCGGTGGCCAGCACGAAACGCACGTCGCCCGGCGGCTCCTCCAGCGTCTTGAGCAGCGCGTTGGCCGTCACGTGGTTCATCTGCTCGGCCGGAAACACCAGCACCGCCTTGCCGCGGCCGCGGCTGCTGGTGCGCTGCGTGAACTCGACCGCATCGCGCATGGCTTCCACGCGGATTTCCCGGCTGGGCTTGCGCTTCTTGTCGTCGATGTCGGCCTGTGCCTTCTCCCCCAGCGGCCAGCCCCGTTGCAGCGCGGTGGTCTCGGGCATCAGCACGCACAGGTCGGCATGGGTGCGCACGTCGATGCCGTGGCAGCTCGCGCACCGGCCACAGGCGCCGTGCGGCGTGGGCTGGTCGCACAGCCAGGCGCGCACCAGTTCCAGGGCCAGTTCGTACTGGCCCAGGCCGGCGGGGCCATGCAGCAACCAGGCGTGGCCGCGCTGGGTCAGCAGCGCGTCGCGCTGTCGCGCCACCCAGGGCGCCGCCGGCAGCGTCGCCTGCGCGCTCATGCGGCGGCCCCCTGCCCTGCCAGCCAGCCGCGCGCGGCCACCTGCGCATGCACCTGCGCGGCCACCTGTTCGCGCGGCTGCGCGGCATCGATGCGGGCGAAGCGCGTGCCGGCCTGGCGGGCGCGCGCGGCGTAGCCGGCCGCGACCCGGGCGAAGAACTCCACCGGCTGCGCCTCGAAACGGTCCGGTGCGCGCGCTGCGGCCAGCCGCGCCGCCGCGACCTCGGGCGGCAGGTCGAACCACAGCGTGAGATCAGGGTTGCGCAGCTCGGCGGGATCGGTCGCGCAGCCGGTCTGCACCAGCCGCTCCAGTTGCGACAGCACCTGCACATCGAAGCCGCGGCCGGCTCCCTGGTAGGCGAACGTGGCATCGGTGAAGCGGTCGCAAAGCACCACGTCGCCCCGCGCCAGCGCCGGCTCGATCACCGTGCACAGGTGGTCGCGCCGCGCGGCGAACACCAGCAGCGCCTCGGTCAGCGGGTCCATCGCATCGTGCAGCAGCAGCGCGCGCAGTTGCTCCGCCAGCGGCGTGCCGCCGGGCTCGCGCGTCAGCGTCACGCCGCGCCCGGCGGCGGCGAAGGCGCGCGACAGGGCCTCGATGTGCGAGGACTTGCCCGCCCCGTCGATGCCCTCGAAGGTGATGAACAGGCCGTCTGTCATGTCCCTGGCCGGCTCACTGCTTCCTCTGGTAGCGGTTGACGGCGCGGTTGTGCTCCTGCAGCGACTCGCTGAAGTGGCTGCTGCCGTCGCCACGCGCCACGAAGTACAGCGCCCGCGTGTCCGCCGGCTGCACGGCGGCCAGCAGCGAGGCCTTGCCGGGCATGGCGATCGGCGTGGGCGGCAGGCCGGCGCGGGTGTAGGTGTTGAACGGTGTGTCGGTCGTCAGGTCGCGCCGGCGCAGGTTCCCGTCGAACGCCTCGCCCATGCCGTAGATCACGGTGGGATCGGTCTGCAGCAGCATGCCGGTGCGCAGCCGGTTGGTGAAGACGCCGGCGATCTGCGCGCGGTCTTCGGTGCGGCCGGTCTCCTTTTCCACGATGCTCGCCAGCGTCAGGGCTTCGTCGGGCGACTTGAGCGGCGTGTCCGGGGCACGCAGGGCCCAGGCGGCTTCCAGGCGCCGGTCCATGGCGTGCAGGGCGCGGCGCAGAACCGCCAGGTCGCTGCTGCCGCGGGCGTAGGTGTAGGTGTCGGGGAAGAAGCGCCCTTCCGGCGGCACGTTCGGCCGGCCAAGGGCCGCCATGATGTCCGCGTCGCTCTGGCCGGCAGTGTCGGGCCGCAGCTGTTCGGCGCGGGCCAGGGCCTGGCGCACCTGGCGGAAGGTCCAGCCCTCGACGAGGGTCACGGCGCGCAGCGCCTCCTCGCCGCGCACCAGCTTTTGCAGCAGCGCATGCGGCGAAGTGCCCGGGGGAATTTCATAGTTGCCGGCGCGGATCTCCCGGTCCTTGCCCGAAAGGCGGAACCACCAGTACAGCAGGTCGGCCCGCACCTCCAGGCCCGCCTGCACCGCCGCGCGCGCGACCCCGCGCGGGGTGGTGCCGGGCTCGATTTCCAGCACCAGCGGCTGCCCGGCCGGCGCCGCGCCGTCGCGCACCTGCAGCGGCGCCTGCAGCCACCACGCGGCGCCGGCGCCGGCGGCGACCACGACAAGCATCAGCAGGAGAAAAAAGCGGCGCACGGGAGTGAAAAAGGCAATGGACCGGTGACGGAAAACAGCCGGCCATGATAATGGACGCATGACCGATCCCCAGCCTCAAACCCGCGCGCTGCAGGGCGCGGCGCCCCTGCACGACCTCGGCGTGATCCGCGTGGCGGGCGATGACGCCGCGTCCTTCCTGCATGGCCAGCTGACGCAGGATTTCGCCCTGCTCGATGAGCACCACGCCCGCCTGACGGCCTTGCTCAACCCCAAGGGCCGGATGCTGGCGAGCTTCGTCGGCCTCAAGCGCAGCGCCACCGAAGTGCTGCTGGTGTGCCCGCGCGACGTGCTGCCAGCCGCGCTGCGGCGTCTGTCGATGTTCGTGCTGCGCGCCAAGGCCAAGCTGAGCGATGCCAGCGCCGAGTTCCAGCTCTACGGGCTGGCCGGCGACGCCGCGCGCGCGCTGCTGCCGGGCGACGCCGCGCCCTGGACCCTGGCGCGCGCCGGCGAGGCCAGCGTCGTCGCGCTGTACCCGGCCGACGGGCAGCCGCGCGCGCTGTGGCTGGCGCCCGCCAGCACGCCAGCGCCGGACGCCCCGCCGCTGGACACCGCGCTGTGGCACTGGAGCGAAGTGTGCAGCGGCGTGGCCACCCTCACGGCCCCGGTGGTGGAGGCCTTCGTACCGCAAATGCTGAACTACGAGTCGGTGGGCGGCGTGAGCTTCAAGAAGGGCTGCTACCCCGGCCAGGAGGTGGTGGCGCGCAGCCAGTTCCGCGGCGCCATCAAGCGGCGCGCGTACCTGGTGCACGCACCGGCCGCCCTGCCCGTGGGCACCGAGCTGTTCGCGCAGGGCGATGACGAGCAACCCGTGGGCCTGGTGGTGCAGTGCGCCGCCCATCCCGCGGGCGGGTTCGACGCGCTGGTGTCGATGCAGATCGCGGCGGCCGGCAAGCCGCTGGTGGCCGGCGGCCAGCCGCTGCAGGTGGGCGCGCTGCCCTACGCCCTGCTCGAAGACATCTGAGCCGAAAATACAAGCCAAATCGGGCCTCAGCGCTTGCTCAGCAAGCGCTGGCAGCTATCAAATCAGGAGTTACCGCAGCGCCTGGCGCATGGTGACGTGCGGGATGCCCGCCTCCTCGTACGGCGCACCCACGGGCTCCAGGCCCGCGCGGCGGTAGAACGCCTCGGCACTGCGCTGGGCGTGCAGCTCCACTGCGGCGTCGCCCCGTGCGCGCGCGGCCTGCACCAGCGCGTCCAGCACGGCGCGGCCCCAGCGCTGGCCGCGCACGGTGCGCTCCACCGCCATGCGGCCGATGCGCGATTCGCCGGCCTCTCCCGGCACGAGTCTGCCGGTGGCCACGGGCTGGCCCAACCGGTTGAACGCCACCACGTGCACCGCCTGCGTGTCCAGGCCGTCGCGCTCCAGCGCGGGCGCGATGCCCTGCTCGTGCACGAACACCGCCGTGCGCAACGCGTCGGCCTCGCGGCCCAGCGTCGCCCAGTCGCCGGTGCGCAGCTCGACCATTTCGCCGCCGGCCTCGAAGTGCTCGATGATGGCGCGCAGCGCGGGCGGCACTGCGCGCTTGGTCTGTGTGGCGGGGTCGGCAAACACGTAGACCAGCTCGACCGACACCAGCGGCCGGTCGCCGGCGAACACGCCACACGCGAAACGCAGCGAGGTGTTGCCGATGGCGGTGCAGCGCATGCCCACGTCCAGCACATCGTCCAGCCGCGCCGAGGCGTGGTATTCGACCTCTGCCTTCTTCAGGTACACCTCGCCCCCCAGGGCCTGCATGCTGCCCTCGTACGGCAGCGCCAGGGCGCGCCAGTACTCGGCCATGGCGCAGTCGGCATAGGTGAGGTAGTGCGCGTTGAAGACGATTTTTTGCGGGTCCACCTCGGACCAGCGCACCCGAAGGCGCAGGGAGCAGCGGAAATCTTGGCGTTGCATGGAAACGGGGCAGCTTTCAACAGATCAGGGGTGCAGGGAAAAGGCCGCGCCCAGCGCACGGGCGGCGTCCTGGTGGAACTGGCGGGCCTCGGGCAGGGCGCGGCCCATCTTGATGAACTCGTGCGTCACGCCGCGGTAGATCTCCAAGTCGACCGGCACGCCGGCCATGCGCAGGCGGTCGGCGTAGGCGATGCCCTCATCGACCAGGGGATCGCATTCGGCCAGCCCGACCCAGGCGGGCGCCACGCCGTCGAGGTCGGGCGCCAGCAGCGGCGCGAAGCGCCAGTCCTCGCGCGCGGCGCCCGGGCCGATGTACTGGTCGAAGAACCAGGCGATGGCGGCGCGGTCCAGCACCAGGCCCTCGCCATAGGTGGTGTGCGAGGCGGTGTCCTGGTGCGCGGTGGTGCCGGGGTAGATGAGCAGTTGCAGCGCCAGCGGGAGCGCGGCGTCGCGCGCCTGCAGGGCGGCCACCGCCGCCAGCGTGCCCCCGGCGCTGTCGCCCCCGACCGCCAGGCGCGCCGGGTCGGCGCCGAGCTGCGCCGCGTGCGCCGCCAGCCACTGGAGCGCATCCCAGGTGTCGTGCACTGCCGTGGGAAAGCGGTGCTCGGGCGCCAGCCGGTAGCCCAGCGATAGCACCATGCAGCCCGACAGCCGCGCCAGCTCGCGGCACAGCACGTCGTGCGTGGCGATGCTGCCGATGGTGAAGCCGCCGCCGTGCAGGAACAGCAGCGCCGGCAGCGCCGCGTCGTGGGTCGGGGCGTACAGCCGCACCGGCAGGCGCTCGCCGTCGCGCGCGGGCAGGTCGAGGTCCTCGACTCGCGCCAGTGCCGCGCGCGGCACCTCCAGCACATCGGCGCCCGCCTCGTACGCGGCGCGGGCCTCGGCAGGGGCCAGGGTGTGCAGCGGCGGGCGCCCCAGGCGTGCCATGCGGTCGATCACGCCGCGCATCTGCGGCGTCAGCAGGTGCGCGCACGGTGCCACCGGCGTGGGAGCGCCGGGGTGGTGCACGCCCCTCACTCGAAGCGCACCTGCACCGGCTGCGCGCCCGGCAGGCCCAGGTACGTGGCCGTCACGCCCAGGCCCGGCCTGGGTGGCAGCAGCGGCGAAAACGAGCCCAGGCTGACCAGGTCGCCGGCCTTCAGCGTGATGCCCTCCTGCTGCAGCGCCTGCGCGATCCAGACCACCGCGTTCAGCGGGTGGCCGAGGATGTCGGCACCCTTGCCGGCGGCCAGCAGCTGGCCACTGTCGTTGGTCAGTTGCACCTCCATGCGCTCCAGCGCATCCAGCAGCCGGTAGCGCTCGCCGCGCGTGGCCGGCACCGGGATCGGCGTGCCGGCCACGCCCAGGCGCGCGCCGACGTTGATGGCGGCCACCCCGGCGCCGTTGAGCTGGCCGGGCGTCTCCACGATCAGGTCGGGCAGTTCGATGAACGGGATGACCTGGTCGATGTGCTGCATCACCTGCGCCGGCGTGCGCGCCTCGTGGATGCCGGCGTCCTTCACCCGCACCAGCATGTCGGCTTCGTAGAGCGGGCGCGCGCCGAACCGGGCGGGCGTGGTGAAGCCGCTCGGCTGCACCATGCCCTCGTACAGCACGCCCCACACCGGCTGGTCGGTGTTGAAGCGCTTTTGCACCGCCGGGTTGGTCAGGCCCGCCTTGTAGCCCACCACCTTGCCCAGGCGCGCGGCCAGCACAGCGTTGAAGCGCTGGCGCGTGCAGGCCCCATCGGCGGCGGACAAAGGCGCCGCGAAATTGGCCGCGGGCGCCTTGTCCGCGTAGCGCGCGGCCATCTCGGCGACCTGGGCTTCGTCCAGGCATTGTGCGCCCGCGCCTGTCGCGCAAGCGACGGCGAGCACCAGGGTGGCGAGGGGGTGTGGCTTGGTCATGCGGGTCTCCCGGTTGTAAGGTGGCGGTCGATCGTAATTGCAACCTTCTTACTTCGCAGCCATGGCCCTCATCCACTACGTCACCCAGATCCAGTTCGAGTTCGGCGCGGTGCGCCTGCTGGCGCAGGAATGCGCGCGCGTGGGCATCACGCGGCCGCTGGTCGTCACCGATGCGGGCGTTCGCGCCGCGGGCGTGCTGCAGCCGGCGCTGCAGGCGCTGGCGCCCCTGCCGGTGGCGGTGTTCGACCAGACGCCGGCCAACCCGACCGAGGCCGCGGTGCGCGCCGCCGTCGAGGTGTACCGGGCGGGTGGCTGCGACGGTCTGGTGGCGGTGGGCGGCGGCTCGGCCATCGACTGCGCCAAGGGCATCGCCATCGCGGCGACGCACGAAGGGCCGCTGGTCACCTACGCCACCATCGAGGGCGGCTCGCCGCGCATCACGGCCGCGGTGGCCCCGCTGATCGCCGTGCCCACCACCAGCGGCACCGGCAGCGAGGTGGCGCGCGGCGCCATCATCATCGTGGACGACCACCGCAAGCTGGGCTTTCACTCCTGGCACCTGGTGCCGCGCACCGCCATCTGCGACCCCGGCCTTACGCTGGGCCTGCCGCCGCGCCTGACGGCCGCCACCGGCATGGACGCCATCGCGCACTGCATGGAGACCTTCATGTCCGCCGCCTTCAATCCGCCGGCCGACGGCATCGCGCTGGACGGCCTGGAGCGCGGCTGGCACCACATCGAGGCCGCCACGCGCGACGGCTCCGACAAGGACGCCCGCCTGAACATGATGAGCGCCAGCATGCAGGGCGCCATGGCCTTCCAGAAGGGGCTGGGCTGCGTGCACTCGCTCAGCCACAGCCTGGGCGGGCTGAACCCCGGGCTGCACCACGGCACGCTGAACGCCGTCTTCCTGCCCGCCGTGATCCGCTTCAACGCCGAGGCCGACAGCCTGAAGAAGGACCGCCGCCTGGAGCGCATGGCCCATGCCATGGGCTTGCCAAGCGGCGGCGACGTGGCCGAAGCCGTCAAGGACATGACGGCCCGCCTGGGCCTGCCCACCGGCCTGGCCGCCCTGGGCGTGACCGAGTCCCTGTTCGACGACGTGATCCGCGGCGCCATGGCCGACCACTGCCACACCACCAACCCGCGCCTGGCCAGCGCCGACGACTACCGCGCCATGCTGGCCGCGTCCATGTAACCCCGGGGTTTCAAGCCTTTTTGGCCTCCAGCGCTTGCTGGACAAGCGCTGGCAGCTATCAAAACAGGAGCCTCAGACGACCACCGGCTCCGGCTCCAGCCGGATGCCGAAGCGCTCGTACACGCTGGTCTGGATGGCGCGCGCCAGCGTCATCACTTCACCGCCGGTGACGCTGTCCTCGGGCGTGCCGCGGTTGACCAGCACCAGCGCCTGGCGGTCATACACGCCCGCCTTGCCCACGCTCTTGCCGCGCCAGCCACAGGCGTCGATCAGCCAGCCGGCGGCCAGCTTGAAGCGCCCGTCGGGTAGCACGTAGTGCACCACCTTGGGCTCGCGGGCGATGATGTCCTGGCACTGCTCGGGCGTGACGGTGGGGTTCTTGAAGAAGCTGCCGGCGTTGCCCACCACGGCCGGGTCGGGCAGCTTGGCGCGGCGCACCTCGCAGACCCAGTCGAAGATCTGCTGGGCGCTGGGGTGCTCCACGCCGGCCTCGGCGCGCTTTCTTTCCAGGTCCAGGTAGCCGAGCACCGGGCGCCAGGCCTTGGGCAGCCAGAAGCGCACGTGCGTGATCAGCGCGCGACCGGCCAGGCCGAAGCCGCGCGGCGCGCCGTGCGGCCTGGGTGCGCGGTGCTTGAAGACCGAGTCGCGGTAGCCGAACGCGCACTGCGCGGCATTCAGCTCGAAGGGCTCGCCGGTGTCCAGGTCGATGGCCAGCAGCGAATGGAACCGGTCCTGCAGCTCCACGCCGTAGGCGCCGATGTTTTGCACCGGCGCCGCGCCCACGGTGCCAGGGATCAGCGCCAGGTTTTCCAGGCCGGCAAAGCCGTGCGCCAGCGTCCACGCCACGGCGTCGTGCCAGGCCTCGCCGGCGCCTGCTTCCACCACCCAGCCCTTGTCCGTTTCCTCCAGCAGGCGCAGGCCGCGGATCTCCACCTTCAGCACCAGCGGCTCGACGTCGCCCGTGAGCACGATGTTGCTGCCCCCGCCCAGCACGAATTTAGGCTGGCGCGCCCACAGCGGATCGGCCAGCACGTCCGCCACGTCCTGCGCCGACCGCACCCGCGCGAGCGCGCGCGCGCGTGCCGCAATGCCGAACGTGTTGCAGCCCTGAAGGGACACATTTTTCTCGACTACCATTGACCGGATTGTCGCACCCGCCCTGTCAGCGCGTGGTGCCTGGCCCTGTTTCCCGAGGTACTGTCATGCCCTCTTTCGATACCGTTTGCGAAGCCAATTTCGTTGAAGTGAAGAACGCCGTGGAGAACGCTGCCAAGGAGATCGGCACGCGTTTCGATTTCAAGGGCACGTCCGCTGCCGTCGAGCTCAAGGACAAGGAGATCACCTTGTTCGGCGACGCCGAGTTCCAGCTGCAGCAGGTCGAGGAGCTGCTGCGCGGCAAGCTCGCCAAGCGCAATGTCGACGTGCGCTTTCTGGACGTGCAAAAGCCGCAAAAGATCGGCGGCGACAAGCTCAAGCAGGTCGTCAAGGTGCGCAACGGCATCGACAGCGAGCAGGCCAAGAAGATTCAACGGTTCATCAAGGACAGCAAGCTGAAGGTGCAGGCGGCCATCCAGGAAGAAAAGGTGCGCGTCACCGGCGCCAAGCGCGACGACCTGCAGGCGGCCATGGCGCTGATCCGCAAGGAAGTGGCCGACCTGCCGCTGACCTTCGACAACTTCCGCGACTGATACGGCGGCGCGCCCGCCCCGCCCTCGGCGCGCAACGTTCTCTTCTTTTTTATCCACCGACCCGCCATGTCCGCCCTGCCCCGTGCCGCCGCGGCCGAGCCGCCCGACAGCGAATACGAGGACCTGCTGGGCCAGTGGTCGGACCTGGAGGCCTTTGCCTCCACGCTGCTGTCGCGCCCGACAAGCGTGCAGGCGTTCGCCGCCAAGGTGCGCCAGTGCGAGGTCTGGCTGGCCGACCTGGTGGCGCACGACGTCGACGCCGCGCTGTACCTGATGTTCCAGCTCGCCTCGACCTCCACGGTGGGCTACAGCGCCTCGCACGCGCTGGTGTGCGCCGCCCTGTGCCACGTGCTGGCGCAGGAACTGCGCCTGCCCCCGCTGGAGCGCTCCAGCCTGGTGCGCGCCGCCTTCACCATGAACATCGGCATGACGGCGCTGCAGGACGAGCTGGCGCTGCAGCGCGATCCCCTGACACCCGAGCAGCGCCAGGCGGTGCAGCAGCATCCGCACGCCGGGGTGGAACTGCTGGAGCACCTTGATGTGCGCGACGAGCTGTGGCTGGAGACCGTGGGCATGCACCACGCGCCGCTGGCCGAGCAGGCCATGCTGTCGGCCATGGGCCCGGCCGAGCGGCTGGTGCGCATCCTGGGCACCATCGACCGCTACGCCGCGATGATCAGCCCGCGCAAGTCGCGCGCAGGGCGCAGCGCCACCGACTCGGTGCGCTCCATCGTCGGCGACGAGGCGCAGTTGCGCGACGAGGTCAGCCTGACGCTGGTGCGCACCGTCGGCCTGTGTCCGCCCGGCACCTTCGTGCGGCTGGACAACGGTGAGATCGGCGCAGTGCTGCGCCGCGGACGGCAGGCGAACTTTCCGCTGGTGGCCAGCGTGATCGATGCGCAGGGTGAGCCGCTGGCCGTGCCGCAGCTCTACCAGACCGAGCGCGGCAGCCCGCGCATCCAGACGGCCATCGCGCGTTCGGCCGTGGCGCTGGAGCTGAACCACCGCACCATGGTGCGCCTGGGGCTGTTTGCGGCGCAGCGCAGCGCGTCGCTGCGCGGCTAGCGGGGTGTTTTCTTGGCGCCCAGGCGCGATTCGGTGCCGGCCAGGAGGCGGCGGATGTTGTCCTTGTGCCGCCAGGCCAGCAGGGCCGACATGGCGGTGATGGCAAGACCCACCCGCGCGTCGGTGTACCAGGCCAGCCCCCCGCCCAGCACGTAAAAGAACGGGGCGAACACCGCTGCCACCAGCGACGCCAGCGACGAGTAGCGGAAGAAGAAGGCGATGATCACCCAGGTGGCCAGTGTCGCCAGTCCCAGCCAGCCGCTGATGCCCAGCAGCACCCCGGCGGCGGTGGCCACGCCCTTGCCGCCCTGGAAACGGAAAAACACTGGCCACAAATGCCCGACAAAGGCGGCCAGGCCTACCGCGGCCATGGTGCCCTCCTCCAGCCCGTGGGGCGCGCCGTACCAGCGCACCAGCACCACCGGCAGCCAGCCCTTGAGCGCGTCGAACAGCAGCGTGACGACGGCGGCAGCCTTGTTGCCCGAGCGCAGCACGTTGGTCGCACCGGGGTTCTTGCTGCCGTAGGTGCGCGGGTCGTTCAGCCCCATCACGCGGCTGACGATGACGGCAAACGACAGCGAGCCCAGCAGGTAGGCGGCCACGGTGGCGGCAAGGGAGAGCAGCATGGATGGACGGCGAAGAAGAAGGAAAAGGAGAAGGGTCGGGCCGCAGGCGGCGGGCTATTGTGCCAGCGCACATTGCACCGGCTGCGCGGCCAGCAGCCGCACGCACACCTGCGGATCGAGCCGCACCAGAAAGCCGCGCCGCCCGCCGTTGATGGCGATGTTCGGAAGCTGCAGGATGCTCTCCTCGACGTACACCGGCATGGCCTTGCGCGTGCCGAAGGGCGAGGTGCCGCCTACCTGGTAGCCGCTGTGGCGCTGCGCCACCTCGGGGGTGCAGGGCTGCACGCTCTTGGCGCCGATCTGGCGCGCCAGGTTCTTGGTCGACACGGTGCGGTCGCCGTGCATCAGCACGATCAGCGGGCGCGCGTCCTGGTCCTGCATGACCAGCGTCTTGACCACCATGTGCTCATCCAGCCCCAGCTGGCGCGCCGACTCGGCCGAGCCGCCGTGCTCCACGTAGTCATAGGGGTGCTCGGTGAACGCCACGCCGTGCTGGCGCAGCAGCTGCGTGGCGGGCGTCTCGCTGACGTGGGCGGCCTTGTCCTTCTTCGCCATGAATTCTCTTCAAATTTGATAGCTGCCAGCGCTTTCCTGGCCGGCGCTGGAGCCGTTTTTCTTCTAAACCTTTACTGCGCCGGGTCGCGCAGCTGCCAGCGGATGGCGTCGACCTCGGCCAGCAGCTCGGGCGACAGCTGCACGCTCCAGGCGTCCAGGTTCTCATCCAGCTGCGCCAGCGTGGTCACGCCGATGATGGTGCTGGCCACGCGCCAGCTGCGATAGCAAAACGCCAGCGCCAGCTGCGTGGGCGTCAGGCCATGGTCGCGCGCCAGCTGGTTGTAGAGGCGGGCCGCGGCCAGCGCCTCCGGCCGGCCCCAGCGCTGCTTGCGCACCGATTCGTAGCGGGCGATGCGCCCGTCCTGCGGCGCGCCGGGCTCGGTGGGCGCATGCTGGTCGTATTTGCCGGTCAGCAGGCCGAAGCCCAGGGGCGAGTACGCCAGCAGGGAGACGTCCAGCCGGTGGCAGGTCTCGTCGAGGGCGTTTTCCCAGCTGCGGTTGACCAGGCAGTACGGGTTTTGCACCGACGCCACCCGCGGCAGGCCATGGGCATCGGCCAGGCGCACGAACTCGTGCACGCCCCACGGCGTTTCGTTGGACAGGCCGATGTGGCGCACCTTGCCCGCGCGCACCAGGCCCGCAAGCGCCTCGAGCTGCTCGTCGATGGGCGTCTGGCTGGTTTCCTTGGCGGGGTCGTAGTAGAGCTGGCCGAATACCGGTGCATGCCGCTCCGGCCAGTGGATCTGGTACAGGTCGATGACCTCGGTCTGCAGGCGGCGCAGGCTGCCCTCGCACGAACGGACGATGTCCTCGCCGGTCATGCCCTGTCCTTCCCGGATCCACGGCATGCCGCGCGACGGGCCGGCGACCTTGGTCGCCAGCACCACGCGCTCACGCAGGCCCGGGCGTGCGACGAACCAGCGGCCGATGATGGCCTCGGTGGCGCCGCAGGTTTCCTTGCGCGCGGGCACGGCGTACATCTCGGCGGTGTCGATGAAATTCACGCCGCGTTCGACGGCGCGGTCGAGGATGGCGTGGGCGTCCGGCTCGCTCACCTGTTCACCGAAGGTCATGGTGCCCAGGCAGATGGGGGTGACGTGCAGGTCGCTGCGACCCAGAGAAAGAGTGTTCATTAGAGGACTGAGTCAGGCGCTACGGGGAAGCGCCGCAGTGTACGGCGCGCGCCGCGTAGCTTCAGCCCAGGCCCCAGATGCCACGCAGCACCGACAAGGCAGCGACGATGGGCGGGTCGTGCTCAGCCGCGCGCGGGTGGATGAACGCCAACCGCGCCCCCACGCGCGCGTGCGGCCAGATGACCACCTCGCCGCGTTCGCTGGCCGGCATCGCCGCATCCTCGCGCAGCAGCGCCAGGCCCACGCCGCTTCTGACCAGCAGCAACGGTGCCGCCGCCTCGTCGCATTCCACCACCTGGCGCGGCACCAGCCCCTGGCGTGCGAAGGTCTCGCGCAGCAGCGTCTGCGTGTGGTGCTGCGCCGGCGCGCCGATCCAGGGCTGCGCCGCCAGCTCGCGCCAGCCGGCGCGCAGCACGGCTTCGCGCAGCGCCGCCGGCGCCGCCACGCGGTAGTGCACCGTCTGCAACGCCAGCCCCGCCACCTCGCTCGGGATGCGCGGGCCGATGTAGAAGGCGCCCTGCATCAGTCCGGCAGCCACCTGGTCGCGCAGCTCCTCGGCCAGGCCGCCGCGCGTGCGGATTTCCAGCAGCGGCAGCGCCTGCACCAGTCCGCCCAGCAGCGAACCCAGCCGTAGCGAGTCCGGGTCGGCCACCGTGCCCAGCAGCAGCGTGCCCGTCACCTCGCCCTGCAGCTCGCGCGCGCGGCCCGACAGGTGGCCGGCCGCGGTCAGCACCTGCTCGGCATCCGGCAACAGCGCCTCGCCGGCGCGCGTCAGGCTGATGCGCCCGGGCCGGCGGTCGAACAGCGCCACGCCCAGCTCCTCCTCCAGCGCCTTGATCTGCGCGGTGATGGCGTGCTGCGTGACGTGCAGCGCCTCGGCCGTGCGCGTCAGATTGCCGAGCTTGGCCGCCGTGACGAAGGCGCGCAGCTGGTAGATCTCCATGCGGGCAGTGTCGCCGCGTGGCTCAGAACGTGTGAATCAATCCGGCGTGGCCGAGCAGGCCGCGAAAATGCAGCCGATCTAGGCGCAAAGCGCAGCCATAGCTCGGGCTATGGCGAGCATTTGCAACAACGCGCGGGTGTGTTTTGGCGGGATGAGCGGGCATGGCGGGTTCTTTCACACGTTCTCAGGCGTCCAGGTAGCGCAGCTGGCCGGGCTCGATCCCTAAGCGCACGCGCGCCCCGGGCTCGAACATGGCGATGCCGGCATAGTGCGCTTGGTCGGCCACCAGCGCCACCTCGCCCACGCGCACGCGGTAGCGCGAGAACTCGCCCAGGAACTCGGCGCTCTCCACGCTGCCGTCCAGCCACACGCGCGAAGCGTCGCCCTGCTCGTCACGCACGCCGATGCTCACCTGGTGCGGACGGAAGGCAATCGCCCCGGGCCCCGGCGCCGGTGCTTCGGGCGGGCGCGGCAGGGTCAGCGTGCCCAGGCCCTCGACCTGGAAGGACAGCGTCTCGCCGCCCACGGCCGTCACCTGGCCCTCCAGCACGTTGGCGGTGCCAACGAAGCCGGCCACAAAACGGTTCTGCGGGAAGTCGTACAGCCCGGCGGCGGAGCCGACCTGCTGCAGGATGCCCTTGTCCAGCACCGCCATGCGGTCGGCGGTGGTCATGGCCTCCTCCTGGTCGTGCGTGACGAAGATGGTCGTGAGGCCCAGCTTGCGCTGCAGGTTTTTCAGCTCCTCGCGCATCTGCACGCGCAGCTGCTTGTCCAGGTTGGACAGTGGCTCGTCCAGCAGCAGCAGCTTGGGCTCGATGACCACCGTGCGCGCCAGCGCCACGCGCTGCTGCTGTCCGCCCGACAGCTGCGCCGGGCGGCGCTGCGCGTACTGCGACAGGCCGACCAGCTCCAGGACCTCGCCGACCTTGCGGCGGATGGTGTCGCGGCTCTCGCGCCGCTCCACGAGGCCGAAGGCCACGTTGTCCCACACCGTCATGTGCGGCCACAGCGCGTAGTTCTGAAACACCATGCCGATGTTGCGCGCGTGTGGCGGCACCCCGCTGATGTCCTGGCCATCGACCAGCAGTTCGCCGGCCTGGTGCCGGTTGAAGCCGGCGATCAGGCGCAGCAATGTGGACTTGCCCGAGCCCGAGGGGCCGAGCAGCGCGAAGAACTCGCCCGGCTCGATCTTCAGGTTCACATCACGCAGTACCGGTGTCGCGCCGTAGCTGAGGCTGATGTGGCGGCATTCGAGGGCAACTTTGTTCAGATGCATGGTGTTCATCATCCTTGCGACGAGGGTATGACAGCGCGCTGGCGCTCCACGAAACGGTGCGAGAAATACGTGCCCAGGCCGACCACGACCACGGCCAGCACGCCCAGGGCGGCGCCGGGGCCACGCCCGGAAATGCTCTGCATGTACAGGTAGATGCCGTAGCTCATGGGCGCCTGGCTCTCGGAGGAGGCCAGCAGCAGCGTGGCTGACAGCTCCACCGCCGCGGTGATGAAACTGGTGACAAAACCCGCCAGGATGCCGCCGGCCATCAGCGGCACCATCACGCGCCGGATGGTGGACAGGCGCGACGCGCCCAGGCTCTGCGCGGCCTCTTCCAGCGAGATGTGCACTTGCTGCAGCGCCGCCATGCACGAACGCAGTGCGTAAGGCAGCCGGCGCACGGCGTAAGCCAACATGATCAGCACCCAGGTGGTGACCACCGGCGTGTCGGTGAACGGCAGTGTCACCCCCTTGAACAGGCGCAGGTAGCCGATCGCCAGCACCAGGCCGGGAATGGCCAGGGCGGCGGACGCCAGGTAGTCCAGCCACTGGCGCGCCGGCAGCCGGGTGCGCAGGATCAGGTAGGCGATGGCGGTGCCGATCACCACGTCCAGCCCGGCCGACAGCAGGCAGTACAGCAACGTGTTGCCGATCATGCCGCCTGCGTCCTCGAACACGGTGGCGTAGTGCTCCAGCGTGTAGGCGTCGGGCAGCACCGAGAAGCTCCAGACCTTGGAGAACGACATCAGGAGGATGCCCAGGTGCGGCGCCAGCGTGATGGCCAGCACGAACAGGATCCAGCCATATGCCAGCACCGATTCCCAGGCGCTCAGGCGGCGCTTTTGCAGCGCGGCGCCGCCCTTTTGCATGGTGGCGTAGTCCTTGCCCTTCATGACGCGCGCGGCCAGCCACAGCGCCAGGATGGAAAAACCGATCATGATCACGCTGATGACATAGCCCAGCGGATCGTCGATGCCCACCGAGGTGATGCGCAGGTAGGCCTGCGGCGCCAGCATGTTGGTCACGCCCATGACCAGCGGCGTGCCCAGGTCGTCGAACACCTTGACGAACACCAGCGCCGCGCCGGCCAAGTAGCCCGGCATGGCCAGCGGAAAGATCACCCGCCGAAACAGCCGCCAGCCGCGCGCGCCCAGGTTCAGGGCCGACTCCTCCATCGCGCCATCGATGTTGCGCATGGCCGCCACCAGGTTCAGCAAGATGAAGGGGAAGTAGTGGATGCTCTCGACGAACGTCACACCCACCAGCCCGTCCATGATCGGGATGGTGAAACCGAACCACTCGTCCAGCAGCAGGTTGACCGAGCCGCTGCGCCCGAAGATCAGCTGCAGCGCCACCGCCCCGACGAAGGGCGGCATGATCAGCGGCAGCACGCCCAGCGTCTGGATCAGCAGGGCGCCGCGGAACTCGAAGCGCACCGTCAGGTAGGCCAGCGGCACGGCGATCAGGCTGGCGAAGAACACGCTGGCCAGCGACACCGTGAGGCTGTTCAGGAACGACTCGCGGAACACCCCCTGGCCGAAGAAGTTGGCAAAGTGCCCCAGGGTGAGTGCGCCCGTCTCGTTGATGAACGCGGTGTAGATGACCATGCCGACCGGCACGACCAGGAAGCACAGCAGAAAGGCCAGGATGAGCCCGAAGGCCACCCACGGCCCGAGGCTGGACAGGCCGCTCCAGGCGCGCGCAGGCGCCGCCGGCAGCCCGGCCGCGCCGGGTTGCGTGGTGATGCTGGACATAAGGGAAATCTCCGCAAGGGCCCGCCGCCGCGCTGACAGAACACGGCGGTGGGCGGGAACCGGGCCGGGGCCGCGTTACTTGGCGAGTGCGCGTGCCTCGCCCGCCAGCTTGGCGGCGCGCTCGTAGTTGGCGCGTGCCTTGTCGGCCCAGAGCTGCTCCAGGCCGGTGAGTTGCTTGGAAACAGCGACGTCGCGGCGGTTCTTGCGGAACAGCTCCAGGAACTCCTCGTCCCGGACGTTGGCCTCCCCCACCAGCGGCGTGTAGGCCAGGCTGCGCGCCTGGGCCAGCAGCTCGCTGCCCTGGGCGTTGGGCTTGGTCTTCAGGGCCCTGGCGGCTTCGTGGATGGCGCGGGTCGCGGCCTGCAGCTCCTTCAGGCGGAAGGTCACCATCTGGTCGAACAGGCTGATGACCACGGCGTAGCGCGACTCGGACAGCTTGGCGTCGAACTGCACCTTGGCGCGCGCGGCGACCTCCTGCGGCACGGGGTAGCCGGCGGGTGCCTTCAGCTGGCTGTAGGGCAGGATGGGCAGGCGGCTGATCTTCGGGTCGAACAGCAGCTGCTGGCCGGGCACGGACATGGTGAAGGCCATGAACTTCTTCGCCTCGTCGGGATTCTTGGCTCCGGCGATCAGCCCGATGTTGGCCGGCACCACCGCCGTCATGGTCGGGTAGGCGAAGTCCACCGGATAGCCCGAGTACTTGCCCGCCAGGCCGAAGAAGTCGATGACGATGCCCACGCCGTACT
>DAMCAL010000020.1:0-28513 GCA_032059585.1 Burkholderiaceae bacterium | reverse complement strand
CCGCTGGTGGGCAACGAGGCCTTCGCCGTCATCCTGGCCGACGACCTGATGGTGGGCGACAACGGCGGCCCGGGCGTCATGGCGCAGATGACCGCGGCCTTCAGCAAGCAGGGCCGCTCGCTGCTGGCCGTGCAGGAGGTGCCGGCCGAGCACACGCGCCGCTATGGCATCGTCAAGGGCGAGAGCGCGGGCGACGCGCTGCTGCGCGTGGAAGAGATCGTCGAGAAGCCGGCGCCGGAAAAGGCGCCGTCCCGCATGGGGGTCGCCGGCCGCTACGTACTCACCCCGCGCATCTTCGACGAGATCCGCAACCAGCCGCAGGGCGTGGGCGGCGAGATCCAGCTGACCGACGCCATCGCGCGCCTGATGCAGCACGAAGCGGTGTACGCCTACCAATACGTCGGCAAGCGTTACGACTGTGGCAGCAAGGAAGGCTTCTTGGAGGCGACCGTGGAGCTGGCGCTGAGGCACCCGCAGGTGGGCGAGCACTTCCGCGACTACCTGAAGTCGCTTTCGCTCTGAAATTGATAACTGCCAGCGCTTGCGAGGCGGATGCTGAAGGCCTTTTTTACTCCCAAGTCGCCGTCAGCGCCGGCGCAGCACGTGGATGAACTCCTCGCCCTCGGTGCGCTGCTCCACCAGTTCGTTGCCCGTCTGTTTGGCGAACGCCTGGAAGTCGCGCAGCGAGCCGGTGTCGGTCGCCAGCACGCGCAGCAACTGTCCGCTGGCCATGCCGGCCAGCGCCTTCTTGGCGCGCAGGATGGGCAGCGGGCAGTTCAACCCGCGGGCGTCCACTTCATTGTCGATCTGCATGGAGTCTCGTCTCAGCTCTTGGCCGGGGCATCCAGCCCGCGGCGGCGCTCGGCGTTTTCCTCTTCGGTGAAGAACACCGGCTCGTGCCCGCGCGTGCGCAGCCAGTCGGCCAGCGCGTAGCCGGTGCCGGCAGGCCAGCACTTGAGTTCCTGCAGGTCGTAGAAGCGGTGGTCCACCAGCTCGGGCGACAGGCGCACCTCGCCCGTGGCCTGCACATGGAAGGCGATGATGATCTGGTTCATGCGCAGGAACTCGTACACACCCACCAGCGTGACGGCCTGCGCATCGAGGTTCGTTTCCTCCTTGAGCTCGCGCGCAATGCCCGCCTGTGGCGATTCGCCCGCCTCCATGAAGCCGGTGATCAGCGCGAACATCTTCGGCGGCCACAGCGCGTTGCGCGCCAGCAGCACGCGGCCGTCGGGCATCTCGACGATGGCGGCCAGCACCGGGGTGGGGTTGTTCCAGTGCGTGAAGCCGCAGGCCGGGCAGCGCAGGCGCTCCTTCGGCCCGCCGTCCTCCATCTGTACGCTGGCCGCCAGCGCCGTGGCGCAGTGCGGGCAGAAGCGGTATTCGTATTGCATGCTTTGTTATTGATAGCTTCTCGCGCTTATCTGGAGCGGCTTTCAGGCACTTTTGGCATCCAAATCGGCGTTCAGATCGGGAAGACGCCGGTGGACAGGTAGCGATCGCCCCTGTCGCAGACCACGAAAACGATGGTCGCACCCTGCTCGCGCTCGGCGATCTGCTGCGCCACCCAGCAGGCGCCGGCGGCGGAGATGCCGCCGAACAGCCCCTCCTCGCGCGCCATGCGCCGGGCCATGTCCTCGGCGTCGTCCTGGCTGACCAGCACCAGCTCGTCCACCATCTGCGGCTCGTAGATTTTGGGCTGGTATTCCTCGGGCCATTTGCGGATGCCGGGAATGCGCGAGCCCTCGGCCGGCTGCGCGCCGATGATGCGCACGCCCGGGTTCTTCTCGCGCAGGTAGCGCGACACGCCGGTGATGGTGCCGGTGGTGCCCATGGCGCTGACGAAATGAGTGACGCGCCCGCCGGTCTGCTCCCAGATCTCGGGACCGGTGGTCTCGTAGTGGATGCGTGGGTTGTCCGGGTTGGCGAACTGGTCCAGCACCACGCCCTTGCCCTGCCCCACCATCTGCTCGGCCAGGTCGCGAGCGTATTCCATGCCGCCACTCTTGGGCGTCAGGATCAGTTCGGCGCCGTAGGCCTTCATGGTCTGCGCACGCTCCACCGACAGGTCCTCGGGCATGATCAGCAGGAGCCGATAGCCCTTGACGGCCGCCACCATTGCCAGGGCGATGCCGGTGTTGCCCGACGTCGCCTCGATCAGCGTGTCGCCCGGGCGAATGGCGCCGCGCTCCTCCGCCCGGCGGATCATGGACAGCGCTGCCCGGTCCTTGACCGAGCCGGCCGGATTGTTGCCCTCCAGCTTGCCCAACACCACGTTGCCACGCGCCGCGTTGGCCTCGGCGCCGATGCGCTGCAAAGCCACGAGCGGCGTGCGCCCGATGGCGTCTTCAATTGTCTGGTAGGTCGTCATACCGCACTACTGTGCCATAATTTGCGACTTCGCTTTTGCGCCTGCCCGGGTGGTGGAATTGGTAGACGCAGGGGACTCAAAATCCCCCGCCGCAAGGCGTGCCGGTTCGATTCCGGCCCCGGGCACCACGGTGCAAATCGAACACAAAACCGCGATGGGGATTGCCCCGTTCGCGGTTTTTTGTTTTCTGCGCGGGAATTCCGCGCGTCAACGCTCGCTGTGCGGCGGCGTATCCGCCGGCTCGGGCGGCTTGCCGGGCACGTCGGGCTCGACCGGCTGGTCGCCGGGAAATCGGTGGTCAGGATGGTGCATGGACTGTTTCCTTCACCGCACACATGCGCGGGCGGTCACGGCGAACCTGGCAGCGGCGGCGCCTGCGGCGCGCCCGGCGCGTTTCGGCAATCGAAACGACCGGTCCTTCTCACGGTGGTGAGCGTGGACGCTGCCCTTTTCCTCGACAGCCAGCGAATGGGATTGCATGCTTCTGCCGACCAGGATTCGAGCGACACGGGATGGCAGGCGCCGAGCCCGCAGTCCGCATCCAATTCCGGGAGCAGCGTGTATGCAGTGGCAGCGAGCGGTCGGGTGATCATGGAAGGGGCCCTGCAACAGGACGGCTTCGATGGCCCTGCATTCCGTTCGCCATCCGCGGCGACGCCAAAGAATTCGCCATGACGAGAGAGGTTTCAGCAGCCGGGCGCAGTGCAGCCGCAAGCCGCCGAGGACGCTGAAGTGAAGGGTTGGAGCTTGTTGTTTTTCATGGATTCGAAGATCTGACTGTCGCGGCCTGGACAAGGCGGGACGCCTGTGCCGGCCGCGGTGCCCGTAACGTTAGCGAGCCAGCGGTGGCATGCATGTAGGACGATGGCGGCGCGCTGTGACAACGTCGTGACAGGGTGTATGCCGCAGTGAATTGCCTGGGCTGGCTCAGCCCGGGCGCCGCTGGATGAGCTTGCGGCCTGCGTCGGTGATCGCAAAACCCCCTTCGGGTGTCTTGCGGATCAAGCCCCACTCCAGCAGCCGGCCCGACAGGTGCTGGTGCAGTGCCTCGGGCATGCTCATGGCGGGCTCCACTTCCATTTGCTTGAGTGCTTCCAGCTCGTCCACGGTGGGATCGAAAACCGGAGCATGGTAGATGTGGGGGGCGGTGGACATGGCGTCTCCTGGGTTCAGGCAAGGTGTGAAAGAGCACGTTTTCCCACCGCTGTGGGGCCGTGCATTGCCGCTCAGGGTAGCCGCAGGCCCCGGCCCGGCGCCATCGGCCAATGCCCGGTGCCTGCCTGCGTCCCGCGCCTACAAGAATGCCCGCGCAGGGCGCGGCGTTGCGCCATGATGCGCGGGCTGCCATCCGGCCGCCTGGCGCGCCGGTTCTCTCTTCACGTCGACTTTTCCCTTGCCCATGCTCTACGCCTTGACCGCCCTGTTCGCTTTCCAGTGGCTGGGAGACCTGCTGGTGCAGTGGCTGCACCTGCCCCTGCCCGGCGCCCTGGCCGGCATGCTGCTGCTGCTGGGCGCGCTGGTGGCCCTGGGGCGCGTACCCGCGGCGTTGGAGCGGGTGTCCGGCACGCTGCTGCAAAACATGATGCTGCTGTTCATCCCGTCGGTGGCAGGGGTGATGCTGCACTTCGACCACCTGGCGCGCGAGTGGCTGCCGTTCGCCGTGTCGGGCATCGCGGGCGCAGGCATCACCTTCGCCGTCACCGCCTGGACGCTGCGCCGTGTGTTGCCCGGCGCGGGCGACGGTCCCGCAGGCGCCGCTGAAGGCACGCCGCGCACGCATCCTCAGCCGGAGCCGCGCGCATGAGCAGCAGCCTGCAGGCCTTGCTCTCCTCGTCCCCGGTCACGTGGCTGGTGCTGACGCTCGGCGCCTATGCCGCTGCCGGGTGGCTGTACCGGCGCAGCGGCCTGAACCCCCTGCTGATTCCCGTGCTCACCGGGGTGGCGGTGGTGGTGGGCGTGTTGCTGGCGACGGGAACCTCGTTCGAGACCTACCGCACCGGCACGCAGTGGCTCACGCTGTGCATCGGCCCGGCGACGGTGGCGCTGGCGGTACCGCTGTTCGGCCAGCGCCAGCGCATCCGCGCGCTGTGGCGCCCCTTGTCGATCGCCCTGCTGGTGGGCTGCACGGCGGGGATCGGCTCGGCGTTGCTGCTGGCGTGGATGCTGGGCGCCACGCACGAAACGCTGCTGTCGCTGGCCCCGAAGTCGGCCACCATGCCCATCGCGTTGCCAGTGGCCGAGCGGCTGGGCGGCTCGGCGTCGCTGGCCGCCGTGGGCGTCGCGCTCACGGGCATTGCCGGCGCCGTGCTGGCCGGTCCGCTGGCGCGACTGCTGGGCACGCACGACCCGGCCGTGCGCGGCTTCGCCTCGGGCGTGACGGCGCATGCCATCGGCACGGCGCGCGAGTTGCAGGCGCACCCGACGGCCGGCGCGTTCGCGGCGCTGGGCATGGGCCTGAACGGTGTGGCCACCGCGGTGCTCACGCCGCTGTTCGTCGCCGCGCTGGGCTGGCTCTAGTTCGGCTCCTGCAGGAAGTGAAAGCGCATCAGCGTGCGTTCGCGCGCCCGCGCATGGTCGACGACTGGGTGCGGATAGTCCTGCCCCAGCTGCACACCACAGGCCTGCAGCTGTGCGGTGGGCATGGCCGCGGGAAAATGGATGAACCGGTCCGGTACCTGCGCCAGCTCAGGCACGTAGCGGCGGATGAACGCGCCTTCGGGGTCGAAGCGCTGCGATTGCGTCACGGGGTTGAAGATGCGAAACCACGGCTGCGCGTCGCAGCCGGTGGACGCGGCCCACTGCCAGCCGCCGTTGTTGGCCGCCAGGTCGTAGTCGTTCAAATGCGCGGCGAAGTGGCGCTCGCCGGCGCGCCAGTCGATGCCCAAGTCCTTGGTCAGGAAGCTGGCCACCACCATGCGCAGGCGGTTGTGCATGTAGCCCGTGGCGTGCAGCTGGCGCATGGCCGCGTCCACCAGCGGGTAGCCGGTGCGCGCCTCGCGCCATGCCTGCCACAGCTGCGGTGCGTCGTCCCACTGCACGCCGTCGTACTGCGCGCGAAAGGACTGCGTGACCACGTGCGGGTGGTGCCACAGCACCATGAAGTAGAAGTCGCGCCAGCAAAGCTCGGACAGCCATACCTGGGCGCCCTCGCTGCCCTCGGCGGCGCGGCGGTGCGCCAGCGCTGCCGCCTCCCGGATGGACAGGGTGCCGAAGCGCAGGTGCACCGACAGGTACGACACGCCCTTGCGGGCGGGATAGTCGCGCGCCTCGTGGTAGTCGTCGATGCGCGCGGCGAAGTCCTGCAGCAGGCGCCGCGCCCCGTGCATGCCCGTGGGCAGCGGCAGCCCGGCCAGGTTCGTCGGTGCGAAGCCCAGGTCGGCCAGGGTGGGCAGCGGCGGCACGTGCGCCGGCAGCGGGGCCAGGCGGTGCGCCAGGCTTTCGACCGACCAGGGCTGCAGCTTCACGGCGTCCAGCCGCTGCAGCCACGCGCGCTTGTAGGGCGTGAACACGCTGTAGGGCCGGCCCTGCCGGGTCAGCACCTCGTCGCACTCCAGCAGCACCTGGTCCTTGTGCAGGCTGAAGGCGATGCCATGCGCATGCAGTCCCTGCGCCACCAGGCGGTCGCGCTCGCGCGCGGCGGGCTCGTAGTCGCGGGTGGCCAGCACCTCCTGCACGCCCAGGCTGCGCGCCAGCGCGACGACGCTCGGCACTGCCGGGCCATGGCGCACCAGCAGGCCGCTGCCACCGGTCACGCCGCTGCGCCCGGCCAGATCGCGCAGCGCGCCGTGCAGTTCCAGCACGCTGGCGTGGATGAACTCCACGCGGCGGTCGCAGCGGGTGCGCAGGGCCTCGAGGATGTCGGTGTCGAACACGAACACGCAGTGCACCTGTTCGAAGCGGCGCAGCGCGTCGTGCAGCGCGGCGTGGTCGTGGCAGCGCAGGTCGCGACGCAGCCACACCAGGGCCGAGCGGCTCATGCGGAGCCCTGCAGGGCGGCAGGCGGGCCCAGCCGGCAGCGGCCGGGTGCGAGTTTTTTGGTCAAATCGGCCTCCAACGCTTGCCCATCAAGCGCAAGCAGCTATGGTTTTTGAAGTATCAGAAGGCGCCTTGCAAGGCCGCTCCAAGGGGCAAGGCGGGCACCCGGCCGGGCTGCACCGGGGTGCGCAACGGCAAACCTTCGTCCTGCTCCAGCTGGAACACGCGCACCTGCGCCTCCAGCACGCCGGCCTGCTGCTGCAGGGCCTGCGCCGCGGTCGCGCTCTGCTCCACCAGCGCTGCATTTTGCTGGGTCGACTGGTCCAGGTGCGCCACCGCCTGCCCCACCTGCGCGATGCCCTCGGTCTGCTGGGCCGTGGCGGCGCTGATCTGCGCGATCAGGTCGGCCACGCCCTGCGCCTGCGTGACGATGTCGTCCATGGTGCTGCGCGCCTGCCGCGCCAGCACCGCGCCCTGCTCGATGCGTGTGGCGCTCGAGCCGATCAGCGCCTTGATCTGGCGCGCCGCCTCGGCACTGCGCTGCGCCAGCGCCCGCACCTCGGTGGCCACCACGGCGAAGCCGCGGCCGGCCTCGCCAGCGCGCGCCGCTTCCACGGCGGCGTTCAGCGCCAGGATGTTGGTCTGGAAGGCGATGGTGTCGATCACCCCGGTGATGTCGGCGATCTGCTGGCTGCTGGCGGTGATCTCGTCCATGGTGCGTGCCACCTGGGCCACCACCGCACCGCCGCTGTGCGCCGCACCGTTGGCCGAGGCCGCGCGCTGCGCCGCCTGTCGCGCCGACTCGGCGTTGTGCCGCACCGACGCGGTCATCTCCTCCATCGACGCCGCCGCCTGCTGCAGGTCGGCGGCCTGCGCCTCGGTGCGCGCCAGCAGTCCGCCGTTGCCGGCGGCGATGTCCTGCGCATCCGCTGCGACGGCGTTGGCGGCCTGGCGCACCTGGCGCACCACGTGCGCGAGGCTGGCCTGCATGGCCGCCAGCGAGGCCAGCACGCTGTCCGGCGCGGCGCGCCCCGCGCGCGCCAGCGGCTGCAGGTTGCCGGCCGCCACCTCGCGCGCCACGGCCGCCAGCTCCAGCGGCTCCGCGCCCAGCTGGCGCACGATGCCGCGCGACACGCGCCAGGCCAGCACGGCGCTCAGCACCAGGGCCACCGCCAGCGCGCCGAACATCACGGTGAGAAAGCTGCCCGCCTCACGCGCGGCCTGCTGGTTGACCTGCTGGATGCGCGCCTCCTTGAAGTCGATCAGCTTGTTGATGGCCGCCAGCCATTGCTCGTACTGCGGCTTGGCCTGGCTCCACAGCGTCGCCGTGGCCGCCGCGTCGCCGGCGCGCACCTGGGCAATCACCGCATTGGTGCTGGCGACCGCCTGCGCCTCGACGGCGCGGATGGCGGCGTACATCTGCCCCAGGGCCGGGTCGGCGCCCGGGCGCGTGATGAGTTTTTCCAGCGGCGCGGCGGAGTCGGCGTAAAACGCCGCCAGCGACGCGATGGTGGCGATCTCGCGGTCGCGCTCGGCAGCGGTGCTGGCCAGCACCACGTCGCGCACCGCGATCGAGCGGTCGTGGGCGGAGCCGCGGAAGTTGATGGCGTAGCGCTGCACCTGCACGTGGATGTCGTTGTTGGCGCGCAGCGCCCGGTCGATCCGGTCGACCTTGACCACCGCGACGCCGGTCACCACGAACAGCAACGCCAGAATGAAACCGAACGCGGTGTACAGACGCGCCGCCACGGACATGCGAAGGAAGAAATGCATTTTTGGTCTTTTCGGTGGGAAGGGGTCGCCAGCGCCGCAGCCGGGCAGGAAGGGGCGCACCGCTCGCAGGCAAGCCAGGAACAAACGGTAACGTACTGTAGTAGACAAATGGCGTTTTGTCTTAGACAATTTAGATTCATCACATGTGACATGTCCACTTTTTTCGCGCCCTCCCCTGTTCATGACACCCGTGTGCACTGCGGTGCGGAGGGTCGTCCATGAACGCGCTGCCGGTCGGCCTTGACGCTGCCACCGTGCCCATCGCGGAAGTCGAACGCGAGACGGGCCTGGGCAAGGACTTGCTGCGCGTGTGGGAAAAGCGGTACGGCTTTCCGGCGCCGCTGCGCGACGCCAGTGGTGACCGGCGCTATCCCCTGGAGCAGGTGCACAGGCTCAAGCTGATTCGCCGCGTGCTGGACGCCGGGCAACGCCCCGGCAAGGTCGTGGGGCTGGATGAAGGCGCATTGCACAGCATGCTTGCCGGCACGGTGGCAGGCGGGGAACACCGTTTTTTGTCCAAGACAGAAAGTCCAGGGGCTGTTTCTTCGTCCGCCGTGAACGGGATGCTCGAGGCCATTGCCGCCCACGATCCGCAGGCCCTGCGCCACGCCCTCACCCAGGCAAAGGCCCGCATGGGCCTGGGCGCATTTGTCGTCACCCTGGTGGCTCCGCTGTCGCATGCCGTGGGCGAGGCCTGGGCCCAGGGCCGTTTCGAGATCTTCGAAGAACACCTGTTCACCGAAGTCGTCACCGGCGTGCTGCGCCAGGCGATCGCCACGCTTGCTCCGCCGCCCGAGGCAGCAGGCCCGCGCGTGCTCCTGACCACGCTGCCGCACGAGCTGCACGGGCTCGGCCTGTTGATGGTCGAGGCGCTGCTGGTGCTGGAGGGCTGCCCGTGCATTTCGCTGGGTACGCAAACCCCGGCCGGCGACATCGTGCAGGCCGCACGCGCCCACCGCGCGGACGTGGTGGCGCTCAGCTTCACCAACGTGATGGGGGGCACGCAGGTGCTGTCCAGCGTGCGGGAACTGCGCGAACGGCTGCCGCAGGATGTGGCGCTGTGGGTGGGCGGCAGTTCCGTGGCACTCCACCAGCGGCCGCCGGAGGGCGTCACCACGCTGCAGCAACTGTCCGGCCTGCCTGCGCTGGTCGCGCAATGGTGCAGCAGCCACGGGGCCGGTCCCGAGGGAGCCGATCGATGAGCCGCCTGGCTTGCCTGCAGCCCCTGCGCTTTCGCCGCCTTGCCGCGGTGGCCGCGGTGTTAGTGGGGGCCGCGCTGCTGGCGGGGTGCGCCGCCACGCGTCCGCCGGACGGGGTCGCTGCGGTCCGCGGTTTTTCGCTGGAGCGCTACCAGGGCCACTGGTACGAACTGGCGCGGCTGGACCACCGCTTCGAACGCGGCCTTACCGACGTGTCCGCCACCTATGTGCCGCAGTCCGATGGCACGGTGCGCGTGGTCAACCGCGGCTTCGACCCGGCCCGTGGCCGTTGGCGCGAAGCAGTGGGGACCGCACGGTTCCTGGGCGCCGAGGATGTCGGTTCGCTGAAGGTGTCTTTCTTCGGCCCCTTTTACGGCGGCTACCACGTGGTGGCGCTGGATGCGCAGTACCGGTGGGCGCTGGTGCTCGGGCCGCACCGCGGCTACTGCTGGGTGCTGGCGCGCGAGCGCGATCTGCCCGATGCGACGCGCGAGGCCATCACGCAGCGCGCCCGTGCGTTGGGCGTGGACACCGCTGCCCTGGTATGGGTCACGCACCAGCGCAAGGACCCGCACGCCCGCCCGAATGACTGAGCGTCGTCGAGCGGTCAGCCAGCCCCTGCCGATTCCTGCACTTCTTCCTGAACCCCTGCAAGGAGGCCATTCACCACCCACTGCTGCGTCCCCGGCAGCGCGTCTCGCGCGCACTGCGGTCCCCTTCCGTTTCCCTTTGTTGGAGAAGAACCATGCTGAACTGGTTGAAAAAGATCCTGGCCCTGTTGCTGGTGGCCTCGGTCGCCGCCTGTGGCGGCAGTGACGGCGACGACGCCCCCGGCAACGTCGTCGAAGTGGCCCAAAACGACAGCCGCCTCGGCGTGCTGGTCGAAGCGGTCCAGGCGGCGCAGCTGGCCGACACGCTGTCCGGGCCTGGCCCCTTCACCGTCTTCGCGCCGACGGACGAAGCGTTCGCCGCCCTGCTGGCCGAGCTGGACCTGTCCAAGGCGCAACTGCTGGGGGACAAGGCGCTGCTGACGGCGGTGCTGAAGTACCACGTGCTGGGCGCGCGCGTCGCACAGGGGGATGTGCCGCTGGGCAAGGCCATCACCCCGCTGGACGGCGGCGTGTTCAAGATCGACAGGGTCGACAGCGCGCTGCGCATTACCGACGGGCGCAACCGCACCAGCCGTGTGCTGCAGGCAGACATCGACGCATCGAACGGCGTCGTGCACGTCATCGACCGTGTGCTGCTGCCGGCCGACAAGACCATCGTCGACACCGCCCTGGCCACGCCCTCGCTGAGCATCCTGGTCGAGGCGGTGCAGGCTGCGGGCCTGGTCGAGACGCTGCAAGGCGCCGGCCCCTTCACCGTGTTTGCGCCGACCAACGAGGCCTTCGGGGCGCTGCTCGCCGAGCTGGGCGTGACGAAGGAACAGTTGCTGGCCGACAAGGCACTGCTGACCCAGGTGCTGGCCTACCACGTCGTGCCAGGCCGGGCGCTGAAGGCCGAGGTGCCGGTGGGCCAGGCCATCGCCACCGCCCAGGGCGGTACGTTCACCGTGACCCCGGCACTGGCCATCACGGACCAGCGCGGGCGCTCCGCCGCCATCACCGCTACCGACGTGCTGGCGCGCAACGGGGTGGTGCACGTGATCGACAGGGTCCTCCTGCCGGCGTCATGAGCGGACAGGCACCGGCCTGCGCACGCCGGTGCAGTCCGGCGCCTCTTCCTTTGCCTAGAGGCCTTGCCGTCGCCGCAGGCGCTGGCCTGCGCAATGCCTGCATGCGGTCAATGGAAGGGGTGGCGTGCCGGCAGGTGCTGCTCGGCGTGTGGTGCGCGCTGGTGGGCAACCCTGGCAACGACCGCCCTGGCGTCGGATGCCGCTACTGCACCTCGCAAGCGCCCGCCGACCAGGGTGGTGCGCCCGCTGGCGCCGAACAGGCGCGCATCCACCCGCGGGTGGTGCTGCAGCCCCTCGGCAGCGGCAGCTCTGGCGCCGACGCTGCACGGCCTGTGCGGTGGCGGCACCGTTGCCGCTTTCCCACCCTAGAAGGAAATTCCCATGCGCATCCTGCTCACCGGCGGCACCGGACTGATCGGTCGCGCCCTGTGCCGCCACTGGACCGCACAAGGGCACGACGTGCTGGTGCTCAGCCGCCAGCCGCAGCGGGTCGCGGCGTTGTGCAGTGGTGCGCGCGGCGTCGCCCGTCTGCAGGACATCGCGTCGCCCGCGCCGGTGGACGCCGTGGTCAACCTGGCCGGCGCACCCATCGACCAGCCGTGGACGGCCTCGCGCCGCGCGCTGCTGTGGCGCAGCCGTGTGGAGTTGACGCGCCACCTGGTGGACTGGATGCGCGTGCAGGCCACCGCGCCGCGCGTGCTGATCTCGGGCTCCGCAGTCGGGTGGTATGGCGATGCCGGCGAGGCACCGCTGGACGAGGGCAGCGCGCCTGCCCGCCCTCATTTCGGCAGCCGCCTGTGCGCCGCCTGGGAAGACGAGGCATCGCGCGCTGCGCAGGCGGGCACGCGCGTGGTGCTGCTGCGCACTGCACCGGTATTAACGCCCGAGGGCGGGATGCTCGCCCGCCTGCGCCTGCCCTTTCGCCTCGGCCTGGGCGCACGGCTGGGCGGCGGCCGGCAGTGGATGCCCTGGATCCACCTGCACGACCAGGTGGCACTGGTGGACTTCGCGCTGCACGAGGAGCGTTGCGTGGGACCATGGAACGCCTGCGCTCCCGAGCCGGTCCGCAACGCCACCTTCACCCAGGCGCTGGCGCACGCGCTGCACCGCCCGGCGGTGCTGGCGGCGCCCGCGTGGGCACTGCGCGGCGGGTTGGGAGAGATGTCCGTTTTGCTGCTCGGCAGCCAGCGCGTGCTGCCACGGCGCGCCCTGGAGGCGGGTTTCGCCTTTGGTCACCCCCACCTTGCGCCTGCGCTGGAGGATTTGCTGGGCGCCCCTCGCCTTGGGGCCGCCCGCTGAGGTGCCTCAGGCGTGGGCCGGGGCGCCAGCGGCCGCCGTGCGTGCCAGCCATTGCGCGAACCGTGCCAGCGCCCCGTGCGGCGCATGGTCGGGCCACACCAGGTAGTAGCCGCGCGCCTGGCGCAGCGGCCGCGCGCATGCCACCACCAGCGCGCCGCGCGCGAGCTCGTCCTCGATGAGCAGCGGCGGAATGAGCGCCACGCCCAGGCCCTGGCTGGCCGCCGCCGCCAGCATGGAAAACAGCTCGTAGCGCGGCCCCTGCAGTGCGTGGGGCGCCTGCACCTGGGCCGCCTCGAACCACTCCTGCCATCCCTGCGGGCGCGTGCTTTGCTGCAACAGGGGCAGCTGCGCCACGGCCTGCGGCGGCACCGGCTGCCAGGCGCGGCCGGGCCCGCGCCGGGCCGCGCGCGCCAGCAGCGCCGGGCTGCACACGGGCACGATGTCCTCGTGCAGCAGCCACTGCGCCTGCACCCCGGGCCAGTTGGCGATCTGCCCGGGCGTTGCAGCCAGCAGCGCCGCGTCGTAGGTGGTGTCGGCGAACAGGAACGGGCGCGTGCGCACGTCGATGTGCACGGTGATGTCCGGGTGCTCGCGCGCCAGCAGGGGCAGGCGGGGCAGCAGCCAGCGCGTGGCGAAGGTGGGCACCGCCGCCAGCGAGACGCTGCCCCCCGCACCGGACTGCGCCATCACGTCCAGCGTGCCCTGGCGCAGCGCCAGCAGCCAGCGCGCCACCTGGCGGGCGTACTGCTGGCCGGCCTCGGTCAACGCCACGCCATGGCGGGTGCGGCGAAACAGCGCCACGCCGAGCAGCGACTCCAGCGCTCCGATCTGGCGCGACACGGCGCCCTGCGTCAGTGCCAGTTCCTGTGCCGCGCGGGTGTAGCTTTCGTGGCGCGCCGCGGCCTCGAAACAGGCCAGCGCCTGGGTGGATGGCAGCGGTGGGGGCATGGGAGAGATTACCGTGGGCAGGGCCGCGATTGTAGAAACAACCGCCTCAGATATGCGAACCGCTCATACATGGTTGAGCGCAAATGGTTTGCCGGCGCTGGCTGCAGCGCCTACGATGCCGGCGTTTGGACCGGCGTTGCGGCGCCGGCCCCTTTCTTGTCGCTTGCCTTCATCCAGGACCTCTGCCATGACCACGCGCTTCCAGTGGGACGACCCGCTGCAATTCGACCAGCAACTCACCGAGGACGAGCGCGCCATCCGCGACGCCGCCGCCGCCTACTGCCAGGACCGCCTGATGCCGCGTGTGCTGGACATGTTCCGCCACGAAAGGACCGACACCAGCATCTTTCGCGAAATGGGCGAGCTGGGCCTGCTGGGCCCCACCATCCCCACCGAATACGGCGGCGCCGGACTGAACTACGTCAGCTACGGCTTGGTGGCGCGCGAGATCGAACGCGTGGACTCGGGCTTTCGCTCCATGGCCAGCGTGCAGTCGTCGCTGGTGATGGTGCCGATCAACGCATTCGGCACCGAAGCGCAGAAACAGAAGTACCTGCCCAAGCTCGCCACCGGCGAGTTCATCGGCTGCTTCGGCCTGACCGAGCCCGACCATGGATCCGACCCCGGCAGCATGGCCAGCCGCGCGCGCAAGGTCGACGGCGGCTACCGCCTGTCGGGCGCCAAGATGTGGATCACCAACAGCCCTGTGGCCGATGTGTTCGTGGTGTGGGCCAAGGAGGTGAGCGAAGGCGGCAGCGTCGGCCCGATCCGCGGCTTCATCCTGGACAAGGGAATGCAGGGCCTGTCCGCCCCGGCGATCCACGGCAAGGTGGGCCTGCGCGCCTCCATCACCGGCGAGATCGTCATGGACGACGTCTTCGTGCCCGAGGAAAACGCCTTCCCCGAGGTGCAGGGCCTCAAGGGCCCGTTCACCTGCCTGAACAGCGCGCGCTTCGGCATCGCCTGGGGCGCCATGGGCGCGGCCGAGTTCTGCTGGCACACCGCGCGCCAGTACACGCTGGACCGCCAGCAGTTCGGCCGGCCGCTGGCCGCCAACCAGCTGGTGCAAAAGAAGCTGGCCGACATGCAAACCGAGATCGCCCTGGGCCTGCAGGCCGCGCTGCGCGTGGGCCGCATCAAGGACGAGGGCCACAACGTGATCGAGGCCACCTCGCTCATCAAGCGCAACAACTGCGGCAAGGCGCTGGACATCGCCCGCCTGGCGCGCGACATGATGGGCGGCAACGGCATCAGCGACGAGTTCGGCGTGGCCCGGCACCTGGTGAACCTGGAGGTGGTGAACACCTACGAAGGCACGCACGACGTGCATGCGCTGATCCTGGGGCGGGCGCAGACCGGGATCGCCGCGTTCGCCAACTGAGCGGCAGCGCACGCACGTGCGCCGGCCTGGACCGCAGGTGGACCGCGGGCGGACCGGGGTCCATGTTTTGCATCATATGGGCTTCCAACGCTTGTCCAGCAAGCGTTGGCAGCTATTTGTTTGATAGCAAAAAGGTTATGCGGGCCCGTCACAACCGGGAACGAACGTAAAGCGGCGGCAAAGACTGACAAAGTGGCTGGCAGCAGGTCAACCAGAATGGCCTGCAGCGCGTCTGACCGGTACGGCTTGGCGTACCGCGCCCCGGCCCCCGCCACCGTTTTCAGGAGTCCGTTCATGCTGCACGTCACCCCTGCGAGGCGCTTTCTGCGCATCTCGCTCGTCCTTGTCGCAGGCCTGGTCGCCGCCGGCTGCGAGACCGTGGCCAGCGACGGCTATCTCTACGACAGCGGCTACGCCTCGCCCGCGCCCTACTACTACCCGGCACCCTCGGGCGTCACCATCTACGAGCCGCCCACCGTGGTCTACACCGCCCCGCCCCCGGGCTGGCGGGTGGACGCGTGGCGCGAGCACCAGCGGCGCGAGGCCTATGAGCGCCACGCCGAGCGGCGCCGCGACATGGACCGGCGCGAACGCGAGCGGGACCGGCGCGATTGGGAGCGCCAGCGCGACGCGCAGCGCCACGACGCAGAGCGCCGCCGCGAGGCCGAGCGGCGCGATGCCGATCGGCGCCGCGACGCCGAGCGCCAGCGCGACGCACAGGCGCAGCAACGGGAGCGGGAACGCCGCGAAGCGGAGCGCCGCGACGCCCATGCACAGCAGCGCGACCGCGACCGGCGCGACGCCGAGCGGCGCGACTGGGAGCGCCGCCGCGAGGCCGAACGCCCGTCGCGTGAGCGCGACGCACGACCGCCCTACGGGGCCGGCCCGGCCGGGCTGTCGCGCCACCCCGGGCGGCCCAAGATCGGTGAAGAGTGATGCAGCCGCGTGCGCGTTGGCTCGCGAGGGGCGCCGGCCTTGCCTGCGCCCGGGTGGCGGCCATGGCACTGGCCTGCGCTGCCGCCAGCGCACCGGCCCAGGTCGTGCGCTGCACCGACGCGGCCACCGGACAGGTGACCTACACCGACGGCCCCTGCCGACGCGGTGACGCGGCGCGCGAGGTGGCGCCGCGCAAGACCCCGGAAGAATTGCAACGCGAGCGCGAGCAGGCCGCCGAAGCCCTGGCGCGCAAGCACGAACGCCAGCTGCACGAGGAACGCCTGCGCGCGCAGGCCGTGCCCGACGCCGCCACACCGCCGCCTCCGCCCGACCCGGCGCGCAGCCCGCAGTGCCTGCGCGCGCGCCAGCAGTTGCAGGACGCGTTGGCTGCCGCCGTGCCGGGCCGAGGGCTCTACGACGACCAGGCGCGTCTGGAGGCGGCCCAGCAACAGGCCGACCTGGCGTGCCTGACACCGGCGGAGCAGGCCCGCGTGCGCGCCGCCCGGCCCTACCCCGCCGTGCAGGGCCCCGCGCCGGCGGTGGTCATCGTGCCGCCCCGGCCGCGCCCCACGCCGGCGCCCCGGCGCGAGATCACGCACTGCAACGTGTTTCGCTGCTACGACAAGCAGGGCAACGTCTACCCGCGCTGAAGCCCCTCGCGCACCGTGGGAAAGCGCAGGCGCACGCGCAGCTCGCGTGCCAGGCGCGTGGCGTCCAGCCGGCGCGACTCGGACATGAAGCTCATCTGCACCGGGCTGAAGGTTTCGCTCGCCTGGGCCCGCGCCACGCGCGGCGGGCGCGGCAGGCCGTACAGGTCCGCGGCCAGGTCGAAATAAGCGCCCATCTTGAGCTCGCTCGCGTCGCTCACGTGGTAGATGCGCTGGGGGCGGCCACGCCACAGGGCGGCGACGCACGCACGCGCCAGGTCGTCGGCGTGGATGTGGTTGGTGAACACATCGTCCTCGTCGCGCAACACGGGCGTGCCGCGCTCCAGGCGCCCGCGGGGGGTGCCGCCGGTGCGGTCGCCCGCGTAGATGCCCGGCACGCGCAGGATGCTCGCGCGCACACCGGCGCGGCCAAGGTGGCGCACGGCGCGCTCGGCGTTCACGCGCCGCTGTGCGCGCGCCGTGGCCGGGCGCACCGGACGGGTCTCGGGCACCCGCGCACCGCTGCAGTCGCCATACACCCCGCTGGTGGATACATAGGCCAGCGCGCGCGGCAGCGTGCGACGGCGCAGCGCGCGCGCCAGCGACGTGGTGCGCGGGTCCAGCCAGGGTGCCTGCGCCCCGCCGCCCATGGCCGGCGGCGGCGCCAGGTGCAGCACGTGCGTGGCCAGCCCGGCCAGGCGCGCCAGCGTTGCCGGCTCGTCCAGGTTGCCCAACAGGGGCACCACGCCGGCGGCGCGCAACGGCGCGGCGCGCGCCGGGCTGGACGTCAGCGCCAGCACCTGGCGCCGCCCCCGTCCGCCTGCGGCGCCCAGCGCCCGCACCGCGCGCAGGCCCACGTCGCCGCAGCCCACGACGAGCACGCGCGGGCGGCGAAAGCGGGCCGGCAGGGCCCCGAGGGGGTTTTGGTTGGAGGGCAAAATCGAAGGTTTCCTGACGAGACGAAGACCGCGAGGATAGCCATTCCATGACCCCTGCCGAGACCGACCACCAGATCACCGTCCAGCCCAGCGGGCGCAGTTTCCGCGTGCCGGCCGACCAGACCATCCTGGCCGCGGCCATCGCCGGCGGCGTCGGCCTGCCCTACGGCTGCAAGGACGGCGCCTGCGGCTCGTGCAAGTGCAAGAAGCTCAGCGGCTCGGTCACGCACGGCCCGCACCAGCAAAAAGCGCTCAGCGAGGCCGAGGAAGCGGCGGGCTTCATCCTCACCTGCTGCGCGCGCGCGCAGACCGACGTGATGATCGAGTCGCGCCAGGTGACCGACGAGAGCAGCTACCCGGTGCGCAAGCTGCCGGTGCGCGTGGCGCAACTGGAGCGGCTGTCGCACGACGTGATGCGGGTACGCCTGCAATTGCCGGCGGTCGACACGTTCCGCTTCCACGCCGGACAGTACATCGAATTCATCCTGAAGGACGGTGCGCGCCGGGCGTACTCCATGGCCGACGCGCCGCACACGCTGGTGCCGGGCGCCCCGATGGTGGACCTGCACATCCGGCACATGGCCGGCGGGCGCTTCACGGACCATGTGTTCGGTGAGATGAAGGAAAAGGAAATCCTGCGGGTGGAGGGGCCGTTCGGCAGCTTCTTCTTGCGCGAGGATTCCGAACGGCCCATCGTGCTGCTGGCCTCGGGCACCGGTTTTGCACCCATCAAGGCGCTGATCGAGCACATGCAGCACAAGGGCGTGGCACGGCCGGCCGTGCTGTACTGGGGCGGGCGGCGCCCGCGCGACCTGTACCTGGACGGCTGGGTGCGCGAGCGCCTGGCCGAGATGCCGCACCTGCGCTATGTGCCCGTGGTCTCGGACGCGCTGCCCGAAGACGGCTGGAGCGGGCGCACCGGCTTCGTGCACCGGGCCGTGCTGGAAGACTTCGCAGACCTGTCAGGCCACCAGGTGTATGCCTGCGGCGCGCCGGTGGTGGTGGACGCGGCGCGTGCCAGCTACTGCGGCGAGCGGGGCCTGCCGGCCGACGAGTTCTTCGCCGACGCCTTCACCACCGAAGCGGACAAGCACGGCGCCTGAGCGCCGGCGCGCTGCGCGCCGCGCGCCCGGGCTTCAGGCTGCGGCCATCTCGCGGCACATCTGCGCACAGCGCTCGCAGGTGCGCGCGCAGTCCTGGCAATGCTGCATGTCGTGCGACTTGCATTCCTGCGCGCAAGCTTCGCAGATGCGTGCGCACAGCTCGCAGATATAGCCCACGTGCGCGCTCTCGCGTGCCATGGCGGCCGCGGCGAAACGGCAGGCGACGGCGCAGTCCATGTCGAGCGCGATGCAGCGCGCCATGTGCGCGGGGTCGGGCTCGCGCAGGCACGCGGCCGAGCAAAAGTCGCACACCGCGGCGCACTGGTTGCACATGGCGATGCAGTCGGCGTAGCGCGATGCGGACAGGGTCTGGGGCGGGGTCTGGGGCATGGTCGGGTCCTTGGAAAATGGCCCACGGGCGGGGCTTGCGGCCATGCTAAAAACCGGAAAACCGGTTCGGTTGTAGGACGCCGCGGCGTTCTCTGCCGGGCTTTAAGGCCCACGGGCTTGTCAGTTTCTGCACAATCGACCTTCTATGAACCGCAGACCTCTTCTCCTGACCTGCGCCGCTGCCGCCCTGTGGGCCGTCGCGCCGCTGTCGATGGCACAGCCATCTTCCTCCCCCATCCGCCTCGTGGTGCCCTATGCGCCCGGCGGCCCGCTGGACGTCACCGCGCGCGTGCTGGCCGAGCGCGTGCGTGACACGCTCGGTGTCGTGATCATCGACAACAAGGCCGGCGCAGGCGGCAACATCGGCGCCGACGTGGTGGCCAAGGCCGCGCCGGACGGGCAGACCATCGGCCTGGCCGCCACCGCCACCCACGCCGTGAACCCCTGGCTGTACAGCCGCATGCCCTACGACGCGGCCAAGGACTTCGCCGGCATCACGCAGATGGTGCGCGTGCCCAACGTGCTGGTGATCAACGCCGCGCGCGCCGAGCAGCTGAAGATCAACACCGTCGCCGATCTGATCGCCTACGCCCGCGCCAACCCGGGCAAGCTGAACTACGGCAGCGGCGGCAACGGCAGCGCCGGGCATCTGGCCGGTGAGCTGTTCAAGCAAAAGGCCGGCATCTACGCGCTGCACATCCCCTACCGCGGCGCCAGCCCCGCGCAGCTGGCGCTGCTGGGTGGCGAGGTGGACTTCAACATCGACAACCTGGCCGCGGCCGCGCCGAACATCCGTGCGGGCAAGCTCAAGGCCCTGGCCGTGACGTCCGCGCAGGCCAGCCCGATGCTGCCGGGCGTGCCGACGCTGGCGTCCACGTTCCCGGGCTTCGCGATCGACACCTGGTGGGGCCTGGTGGCGCCGGCCGGCACGCCCAAGCCGGTCATCGCCCGGCTGAACAAGGCGTTCACCGACGCACTCAAGACGCCCGAGACCAAGGCCCGCTTCGAGGCACTGCTGGCTGAACCCGTCTCCAGCACGCCCGAGCAGTTCGACGCCTTCATGGCGGCCGAGCGCGCCAAGTACCAGCAGGTGGTGAAGTCCTCGGGCGCCAAGGTCGACTGATCGGCCGCCCACCGAAGACTTCAAAACCATAGCGGCCCGCGCACGCCAGGCGGGCGTTTACAGCACTTTCAAGCTGCAAACGCCCGTCCGGTGAGCGCGGGCCGCTCTCATTTCAGGAGTGCGGCGCGGTCCACCACGGACCGGCCGACCCCAGCCGCTCGATGCGCTGGTCTGCCACGGCCGCGCACTGCGCTGGCGTCACCCGCTGCGGCGCCAGCTCTGCCAGGGGCTGCAGCACGAAGGCGCGCTCGAGCATGCGCGGGTGCGGCACGGTGAGTGTGGGCGTCGCGATGCACTCGTCGCCGTACAGCAGCACGTCCAGATCGAGCGTGCGCGGCGCGTTGCGAAACGGCCGCTCACGGCCCGCCGCGGTTTCGATCGACTGCAGTGCGCGCAGCAGGTCGTGCGCCGGCAGCGCCGTGTGCAGCGCCGCCACGGCGTTCAGATAGTCGGGCCCGCCGGCATCCACCGGCGCGCTGCGGTACAGCGAGGAAACCTGCAGCACACGCGTGCCGGGCAACTGTTGCAGGCGCTGCACGGCCGTGCGCAGCGCCGCGCGAGCATCGCCCAGGTTGGCGCCCAGGCCGATCCAGGCCTGTACGGCGGGCGCCTCCGTCATTCCGACGGGTTGCCGGACTCCTGCGGGCTGCCGCTGCCGGCGCCCGGCTTGCGGCGGCGCCGGCGGCGCTTCTTCGCGGGTGCGTCGCCCGGCGCATGCGCGTCGTCCACGGTGTCGTCGTCATGGCCGGCATGCGTGTCTGTACCGGCCTGGGCCTGCGGCGCCCCGACACGGCGCACCACGGGCGCATTCTTGCGGGCTTGGCCACGCTGCTGCTGGCGCTGCTCCTCGCGGGCCTGGGCCAGCATGTCGTGGCGGCGCGCGTCGTCGGTGATGGAAAACTCCTGCCACCACTCGACCAGCTCGTCGCTCACCTCGCCCACCTCCGCACGCAGGCGCAGGAAGTCGAAGCCAGCGCGAAAGCGGATGTGCGCCACCATGCTGAAAGGCGTATTGCCCGAGCGCCGGTCGAATCGCGGCTGCATGACCCAGATCTCGCGCATGTCCGCTGCCAGCTTGCCGCGGCCCGAGACGTCGCCGATGCGCTGCTCGAACACCGCATCTATCGCCTCCTGCAGCGCGGGGAATGCATGCTCGCCCGCGTCCAGGCGCCGCTGCCAGCCGCTTTGCACGTCCTGCCACAGCACGCAGGCCAGCAGAAAACTGGGCGCCACGGCCTTGCCCTCGGCCACGCGGCGGTCGGTGTCGGCCAGCGCGGCGTGCACCAGCGGCACGCCCGCGCGCTCGACCACCACGTCCAGCAGCGGGTAGATGCCGCGCTCCAGGCCCAGCTTCTTGAGCTGCTCGACGGTCGCCAGGGCGTGGCCGGTCTGCAGCAGCTTGAGCATCTCGTCGAACAGCCGGCTTTGCGGCACGTCCTGCAGCAGGTGCTCGCTGGCCAGCAGCGGCTTGGCCGTCTTGGGCTCCAGGGTGAAGCCCAGCGGGCTCAGCTTGGCGGCAAAGCGCACGGCGCGGATGATGCGCACCGGGTCCTCGCGGTAGCGCGCGGCCGGGTCGCCGATCATGCGCAGCACGCGCTTGCCCGCGTCCTGGATGCCCCGGTGGTAGTCCACCACGACCTGGGTCTCGGGGTCGTAGTACATGGCGTTGACGGTGAAGTCACGCCGCGCCGCGTCCTCCTCCTGCGGGCCCCAGACGTTGTCGCGCAGCACGCGGCCGCTGGCGTCCACTGCGTGCTGCATGCCGGCCAGCTGCGCGCGGCTGGTCTTCTCGTTGCCCTTGACCTGCTCGGCCGCGGCGTTGTCCATATAGGCGCGGAAGGTAGAGACCTCGACCACGTCGTGCTCACGCCCGCGCCCGTGCACCACATGCACGATGCGAAAGCGCTTGCCGATGATGAAGGCGCGCCGGAACAGCCCCTTGACCTCCTCGGGCGTGGCATTGGTGGCCACGTCGAAGTCCTTGGGCTTGAGGCCCAGCAGCAGGTCGCGCACGGCGCCGCCGACGATGTAGGCCTCGTGGCCCGCCTCCTGCAGCGTGCGCACCACGTCATAGGCGCGCCGGTCCACCAGCTGCGGGTCGATGCCGTGCACGCTGGCGGGCACCTCGGCGCGCTTGCCGAAGCGGTTCTTGGCGGCCGCTGCGCGGGCGCCCGCGGCGCCGTCCTTCTTGCCCAGCAGCTTGTCGATGAAGGTCTTGATCATGGTGTGGGGGTGGGGGCGAAGAGGTCCAGGATGCGCCAGCCGCGCTCGGCGGCCAGCGCGCGCAGGCGGGCGTCGGGGTTGGTGGCCACGGGGTGGTCCACGCGCTCCAGCAGGGGCACGTCGTTGAAGGAGTCGCTGTAGAAGGTGCTCTCCACGTCGGCCCAGCCCTGGCCGCGCGCGGCCAGCCACTCGTGCATGCGCTGCACCTTGCCCTCGCGCATGGAGGGCGTGCCACGGATGGCGCCGGTGTACCAGCCGTGCGCGCCGCCGCGCTCCAGCTCCACGGCCAGCAGGTGCTGCACGCCCAGCGCCTGGGCGATGGGGCGGGTCACGAACTCGTTGGTGGCGGTGATGATGACCACCTCGTCGCCAGCATCGCGGTGGCGCTGCAGCAGCGCCAGCGCCTCGGCACGGATGGCAGGCTGGATCACCTCGCGCATGAACTGCGCGTGCGCGGCCTGGGCGGCCTGCTCGCCGCGCTCGCACACGGCCTGGGTGGCAAAGCGCACGTAGTCGTGCACGTCCAGCCGCCCGGCCAGATAGTCGTCGTAGAAAGCCTGGTTGCGCCGGCCGAACTCGGTGCGGTCGCACCACCCCAGGCGGATGGTGAATTCGCCCCACTCGTAGTCCGAGTCGAGCGGCAGCAGCGTGTGGTCCAGGTCGAACAGGGCCAGGCGCGGGCGCTGCGGTGGGGTGTCAGGTGGCATGGAAGAAGGCAAAAACGCAAAGGTCGGGCCGCGGGCTCATTCGCCCTGCAGCATGGTCTTGAGCAGCGGGATGGTGACGGCGCGCTGGGTGCGCAGCGCATAGCCGTCCAGCCGGTCCAGCAGCTGCGACAGGCTGCCCAGGTCGCGCGAGAAGTGGCTGAGCATGTAGTCCACCACGTCGTCCGTCAGCACCATGCCGCGCTCCTGTGCCTGGCGGTGCAGCACGGCGCGGCGGCCGTCCTCGGCCAGCGGCTGCAGCTGGAACACGTGGCCCCAGGCCAGGCGAGTGCGCAGGTCGTCGCGCAGCGGCAGATCGGCCGGGGGCAGCTCGCCGGCGGCCAGCACCCAGCGCGGCGCACCCACGGCCGGGTCGATGGCATTGATGAACCAGTTGAAGGCGGCCGCCTGCTGCGCCTCGCTGTAGCGGTGCACGTCGTGCAGCAGCACGGCGCTCCAGCGGTCGTCGAAGGCCGTGGGCCAGCGCATGGACGGGTCCAGCCAGCCGGCGCGTGCGCCCTGCGCCCGCAGACCCTCGTACACCGCCCGCAGCAGATGCGATTTGCCCGTGCCCGCCTCTCCCCACAGGTAGGTGGGCACCGGCGAGCGCGGGGCGCCGGCCTCGCCGACGGCCAGGCGCAGGTGCTGCAGCGCCTGGGCGTTGCTGCCGGCGTGGAAGTTCTCCAGCGTCGGGCCACTGGCCAGGCCAATGTCCAGCGCAAGCTGCTTCATCGTCATTGGAACGCGCACGGCGAATGCGTGCGTGTGAGGTAGTAGTGCATGGCGCGCTCAGGGGCGGTAGGCCGCGCCGGGCGACCGTGCCCCAAGGGCACGCGGGGCGTGGCCGGCGGCAAGGTGTAACCGGGGGATTTTAAGCCCCCTTAAAATCCGCCGTTTGCGGCCCGCGCCGCGCTGATGCACCCCGCAGGATTTCCTCTTTGCCCCCCATGAGCACCACCACCTCCACCCCCATCTCCTACAAGGACGCCGGCGTCGACATCGACGCGGGCGACGCACTGGTCGAGCGCATCAAGCCGCTGGCCAAGAAGACGCTGCGCGAAGGCGTGATGGCGGGCATTGGCGGCTTCGGCGCGCTGTTCGAGGTGCCCAAGCGCTACGCCGAGCCGGTGCTGGTCTCCGGCACCGACGGCGTGGGCACCAAGCTCAAGCTGGCCTTTGAGTGGAACATGCACGACACCGTGGGCATCGATCTGGTGGCCATGAGCGTGAACGACGTGCTGGTGCAGGGCGCCGAACCGCTGTTCTTCCTGGACTACTTCGCCTGCGGCAAGCTGGATGTGGGCACCGCCGCCGCCGTGGTGGGCGGCATCGCCCGGGGTTGCGAGCTGTCGGGCTGCGCACTGATCGGCGGCGAGACGGCCGAGATGCCGGGCATGTATCCCGAGGGCGAGTACGACTTGGCCGGCTTCGCCGTCGGGGTGGTCGAGAAAAGCAAGATCCTGAACGGCGCGGCGGTGCAGGCGGGTGACGTGGTGCTGGGACTGGCCTCCAGCGGCGTGCATTCCAACGGTTTTTCGCTGGTGCGCAAGTGCATCGAGCGCGCCGACAGTGCGGGCGGCCTGCCGGGGACGCTGGACGGCCAGCCGTTTCGCGAGACCGTCATGGCGCCCACGCGGCTGTACGTCAAGAGCGTGCTGGCAGCGCTGGCCGCGCACCCGCACACGCGGGAGCGCGGCGGCATCAAGGCGCTGGCGCACATCACCGGAGGCGGTCTGCTGGAGAACATTCCGCGGGTGCTGCCCGAGGGCCTGGCCGCGCACCTGCAGGCCGGCAGCTGGCCGCAAAGCGAACTCTTCGCGTGGCTGCAGCAGACGGCGGGCATCGACGACACCGAGATGAACCGCACGTTCAACAACGGCATCGGCATGGTGGTGGTGGTGGCGGAGCAAGCCGCCGATGCCGTGCGCGCCACGCTGGCGCAGCACGGCGAAAACGTGCACGCCATCGGCCGGATCGCCGCACGCGGCGACGGCGCACCGGTGGTCGTGGCCTGACGACGCCCAGCCACCCCTCCACCCATGGCTGCCGAAACGCGTCCGCCGCACGACGCCTCCGCCCAGGCGCTGCTGGCTTTGGGCGAGGCGCCCCCTCCGGCGCACCGCGGCAAGGCACCCGCACCTGACTGGCAGGCGCCGGGACGCGGCGTCAAGGTCGCCAGCTACGTCCTCATGGGCGCGGCGCTGCTGCTGGTCATGCTGCGCGGGCTGCTGCCCGGGCTGCTGACGGTCTGCCTGGGTTTCTTGCTCACCCGCTGGCTCACGGCCCGCCTGGCCTGGCTGCCCCGGCGTGGCAAAGGTGGCAACGCCGGCAGCCTGGCGGCGGCGCTGGTCATGCTGTCTCCGCTGCTGCTGCTGGTGCTGGCGCTGTCGCAGTCCCGCAGCTACTTCCTGGCGGCGCCGGGGCAGTACCGCGAGCTGCTGGATTTTCTGGCGCGCACGGTGCTGGAGCTGCGCCTGAAGCTGCCGCCCGACATTGCCGCGCAACTGCCCGAGGGCGCCGCGGAGATCCAGCGCACCATCGCCGCCTACCTGGGCGCCAAGGCGGGCGCGCTGGCGATGGCCGGCCGCGTGTGGCTGACCGGGCTGCTCTACGCCTACGTGGGCCTGCTGATCGGCGCACTGGCCGCCGTGCGTGCGCACGGCCGCGCCCACGGCCCCCTGGCCCAGGAGCTCACGCTGCGCGTGGCGCGCATGGGCGACGCGTTCCGGCAGATCGTGGCGGCGCAGTTCTGGATCGCCTCGTTCAACACGCTGCTCACCGCGGTGTTCCTGCTGCTGGTGCTGCCGGCGTGGGACCTGGGCCTGCCCTACACCCCGGCCCTCATCACCCTCACCTTCATCGCCGGGCTGGTGCCCATCGTCGGCAACCTGCTGTGCAACGCGGTCATCACGCTGGTGGGCCTGTCGGTCTCGCCCACGGCCGCGGTGGCCTGCCTGGTGTTCCTGATCCTGATCCACAAGGCCGAGTACGTGATCAACGCCAAGGTCGTCGGCCAGCGCACGCACATGGGGGTCTGGGAGCTGCTCTCGGTGATGTTCGTCGCCGAAGCGGTGTTCGGCCCGGCGGGCCTGGTGGCCGCTCCGCTGTTCTACGCGTACCTCAAAAAGGAACTGCAGGCGGAGCGGCTGGTCTAGGGCGGTGACGCTCTGCAAACCATAGCTGCGCGCGCAAGCGGGGAGCGCGCTGGCGGCCCTTTTGGCTTTGAAGGCCGGCGGCGGGCGCGATTGTCAACATGGCGCCACGCGCCGGCTCGCCAAGGCCCGGACGTTGGGCTATCCTGCCCGCAGGGCGCGCGTCGCCCGGTACCCACTGGCATACCACCCAACATTCACGGAGACTTTGCATGACCATTCTCGTCGCCTACGTTGCCCGCCCCGAGGGCCAGGCCGCACTGGACAAGGGCATCGAAATTGCCACCCGGCGCAACGAGCGCCTGGTGGTGGTGAACGCCGGCCCTGGCGGACGTAACGACGACCCGAGCATCGTGAACGGCTACGAGGTCGAGCGCGTCGAGGAGCGCCTGGCCAAGCTGCCGATCCAGGCCGAGTTCAAGCAGTTCGTGCGCGGCCGCAGCGCCATCGAGGAGATCGACGAGATGGTCGCGCAATTGCAGGTGTCGGTGCTGGTCATCGGCCTGCGCAAGCGCTCGCCGGTGGGGAAGTTGCTGCTGGGCAGCATGGCCCAGGAAATCCTGCTCAACGTCGACTGCCCGGTGCTGGCCGTCAAGGCCGCCTGAACGTTCGCGCCACCGCGCCCTATCGATCGCGCAGCGCGCGCACCAGATCGGCCACCGCGGCCGTGTCGGCCGCGCCCCGGGCATGGTCCAGGTAAGTCTGCAGGTCCTGCATGGCCTGCTGCGACTGGCCCAGTTCGGCATGGGCCAGACCCTTGTCGCGCCACTCCGACCAGGCCTGCGGCACCAGCAGCACCAGCCGCTCCTGCACCGCCAGCAGGCGTGCGAAATTGCCGCCGGCGCGGTAGATTTCCTTGAGGTTGCGCAGCATGCGCACCAGGATGTCGCGCGCACTGGCGGCCTGCAGATACAACGCCAGCGGCGGCTCCTCGTCGCCGTCCGCCTCTTGCGCGCGAAACGGCGCCAGCCGCTCGATGAGGGCCTCCTGCGACAGCGACTGGCCGGTCAGCGGGTCGAGCACCACCTGCCCCCCTGCCACCCGCACCTTGGTCAGGAAATGCCCCGGGAACGACACGCCGGCGGCCTTCAGGCCCACGCCCTGGGCCAGTTCGAGCCACAGGACTGCAAGCGAGATGGGAATCCCGCGGCGGGTCTGCAGCACGGCGTGCAGGTGGCTGTTGTCGGGGGCGTAGTAGTCGTTGGAATTGCCGGCGAAACCCAATTCGCCATAGAAGAAATGGTTGAGCAGGCGCAAGCGCTGCAGCGCGCCCGCGTCCGGCGCCAGGCGCCGGCTCACGCGCGCCTGCAGCGCATCCACGTCGGCCAGTACCTGCTGCACATCCAGTTGCGGGTGGTCGATCTGCGCGATGCAGGCTGCCGCCTCGAGCAGTGGCGGCGCATCTTCACCACCGGGCGGAACCAGGGCGGCAAAGTATTCCAGCGGGGTGGGGACGGAGTAGCTCAAGGTCATGGCGCAGCACGCAAAATGGTCATCGGCGCAGCAACTGGCGCAGCTTCACGCCAGAGCCGGCCAAGGCGCCGAAATAGATCAAGGCCGAGGCCACCAACAATAGGGCCAGCAGCCCGGCCCGCCATAGCCCGCTGGCCTGCAGCGCCAGCCAGTCGAAATGGCGGCTCGACCACCAAAGAAAGCCGGCCAGCAACGCACTGGCCAGCAGCACCTGCAGCCCCAGGCGCGCCCAGCCCGCATGCGGCACGAAGCTGCCGCGGCGCACCAGCCCGGCGAGCAGCCAGCCGGCGTTGAGCAGCGCGCCCAGGCCGATGGACAGCGCCAGGCCCGCATGCGCCAGCCACGGCACCAGCACCAGGTTGAGCAGCTGCGTGACCACGAGCACCGCAATGGCGATGCGCACGGGCGTGCGGATGTCCTGGCTGGCGTAATAGGCGGGCGCGAGCACCTTGATCGCCACCAGGCCCAGCAGCCCGGCGCCATAGCCGGCCAGCGCGAGCGAGATCTGGCGCACGTCGCCCGTGCCCAGCGCCCCATGGTGAAACAGCGTCGCGACCAGTGGCAGGCCGAACACCACCAGCCCCACGGCGCAGGGCACCGCCAGCAGCAGCACCAGGCGCAGGCCCCAGTCGAGCATGGCGCTGTAGCGCGCGCTGTCGCCAGCGGCGCGCGCCGACGCCAGTTGCGGCGTCAGCACCACGCCCAGGGCCACGCCCAGCAGCGAGGTCGGAAACTCCATCAGGCGGTCGGCATAGAACAGCCAGGTGACACTGCCCGGTGCCAGGTACGAGGCGATCTGCGTGTTGATCATCAGCGACAACTGCGCCACGCCCACGCCCAGCACGGCCGGCGCCATGAGGGCCAGGATCCGGCGCACGCCCGGGTTGGACCAGGCCGCGCGCAGGCCCGAAAGGCTCGCGCCGATGCGCGGCAGCATCCCCAGCCGCGCCAGTGCCGGCACCTGCACGGCCAGCTGCAGCGCGCCGCCCGCCATCACCCCTCCCACCATGGCGTAGATGGGCTCGATACCACGCGCGGCCAGGTACGGAGCACCGCCCCAGGCGGCGCCGATCATGCACACGTTCAGCAATACGGGGGTGGCGGCAGGCACGGCGAAGCGCTTCCAGGTGTTGAGCACACCGGCCGACAGTGCCACCAGCGACATGAAGCCGATGTAGGGAAACATCCAGCGCGTCATGA
>DAMCAL010000019.1:0-28529 GCA_032059585.1 Burkholderiaceae bacterium | reverse complement strand
CTGGCGCCTGGGCCGCACCGACCGCTGGGCGCCGCTGGTGGTGGTGCAGATCCTGGCCGGCATCGTGCTGGGCCCGGGCCTGCTGGGCCGGTGGCTGCCCGAGCAGCACGCCTTCGTGCTCACGCCCGAGGTCATGCAGGCCCTGAACGGCGTGGCCTGGTGGGGCGTGATGCTGTTCGTCATGATCGCCGGCATCGAGCTGGACCTGCGCCAGGCCTGGCGCCACCGGCGCGAGAGCGGCATCACCGCCGGCCTGGCGCTGGGCGTGCCGCTGCTGCTGGGCAGCGCCGCCGCGCTGACGCTGGTGGTGGCCCCCGGCTGGATGGGCGCGGCCACGCAGCCCTGGCAGTTCGTCCTGGGCGTGGGCATGTCCTGCGCCGTGACGGCGCTGCCCATCCTGCTGCTGCTGATGGACAAGCTGGCGCTCACGCGCCACCCGCTGGGCCAGCGCATCCTGCGCTACGCCAGCCTGGACGACCTGGCCATCTGGGCGGTGCTGGCGCTGATCCTCATGGACTGGGAGCGGGTCGGGCGCCAGGCCGGCTTCCTGCTGGCCTTCGGCCTAGTCACGGCGGGCTTTCGCCAGCTGATGGCGCGCGTGGGCCAGACCGACCGCTGGTACCTGCTGCCGGTGTGGCTGGCGGCGTGCTCGTTCGGCGCCGACTGGGCGGGCCTGCATTTCATGGTGGGCGCCTTCCTGGCCGGCGCGGTGCTGGATGCCGAATGGTTCGATCAGGCGCGCATGGACCTGCTGCGCGGGCACGTGCTGCTGGTGCTGATGCCGGTGTTCTTCCTGTCCACCGGCCTGCGCACCAACTGGGACACCGGCGGCTGGGAGGTGGTGGCGGCCGCCGCGCTGCTGCTGGCCGTGTCGGTGGCGGGCAAGCTGGCGGGCGTGCACCTGGCCGGGCGCCTGCTGGGCTGGCGGCCGGGCGAGGCCGGCGTGATCGGCTGGCTGCTGCAGACCAAGGCGCTGATCATGATCATCTTCGCCAACGTGCTGCTGGACCGAGGCATCATCACCAACGCCACGTTCACCGCGCTGCTGCTGATGGCGGTGGGCAGCACCATGCTGTCTATTCCCGTGGTCGAGCCGCGCCTGGCGCGGCTGCTGGGGCGCGCGCCGGCGGGAGAGGTCAGCGCAGTGGAGCGGCCGGCCGAGGCCTCGCGCTCGGCCTGAGGCGCCGCGACAGCCGGGTGTTCAGGCCATGCCGCCGTTGATCGACAGCACCTGGCCGGTGATGTAGCCGGCGCGCTCGGAGGCCAGGAAGTCCACCAGGTCGGCCACTTCATCCGGCCGGCCGGCGCGGCGCGCGGGCACCATTCGTGCGATGGCCTCGGCGCCGAAGCGGTCCTGCGCCATGCCGGTGTCGATGATGCCGGGCGCCACCACGTTCACGGTGACGCCGCGGCTGGCCAGTTCCAGCGACAGGGCGCGGCTGGCCGCGTGCAGCGCGCCCTTGGCGGCGGCGTAGTTCACCTGGCCGCGGTTGCCCATCACGGCGGCCACCGAGGAGATGCTGATGATGCGTCCCCAGCGCGTGCGCAGCATGGGCAGCGCCAGCGGCTGGGTGACGTTGTAGAACCCGTTCAGCGACACGTCCAGCACCCGGTCCCACTGCTCGCCGCGCATGCCGGGAAACACCGCGTCGTCGTGGATGCCGGCGTTGTTCACCAGCACCTGGATGGGGCCGTCCTGCTGGATGTGACCCAGCGCCTGTGCACAGGCGGCGCGGTCGGTCACGTCGAAGGCCACGGCCGACGCCTGCCCGCCCGCGGCGCGCAGCCGCGCGGCCAGCGCCTGCGCGCGCTCCAGCCCCTGGTGGGCATGCACCACGACGTCCAGCCCGGACGCGGCCAGGCGCTCGCAGATGGCGGCGCCGATGCCGCCGCTGCCGCCGGTGACCAGGGCGCGGCGCGGGCGCTGAAAGGCTGGGGGGGAAGCGGAAACAGGGTTCATGGCAAAGCAGGAGAAAAAACGGGCGCGCGGGCCGTCACGGCGCCGCCGCGTCCAGCACCACCGACGCGCGGCCGTCCAGCAGCGGCGTGCCGTCCTCGGCGTGCACGTCGAAGCGGTACAGGATCAGGCGCTCGTCGCCCGACAGCCGCTCGGCGCGCACCTGCAGCGCGCCGGCGACGTCATCGAGGCGCGTGGCGTGCAACTGCACGTCGCGCACGCTGGCCAGGTAGCCCACGCCCAGCGGCGCGCCGCTGCCGGCCAGCAGCACGCCGTGCACCGCCATGGCCTGCGCCGCGTACTCGATGCCGGCGGCGACGCCCAGGCGGCCCTCGGCGCGCAGCGGGTTCTCCAACGCCCGGTGGCTGGTCCCGGCGCAGATGATGGCCTGCGCGTCCCAGCGCAGCACGTGATCCAACAAGCACATCGCCCCCTGGTGCGGGATGTGCGCGGCGATCCAGGCGTGGGTCAGTTCGGGCACGGCTGCACCTGCAGCGCCAGGGCCTGGCCCGGCAGGTAGTCCAGCACCACCGTGCCGGCAGCGCCGCACGCCAGCGGCTGCAGCGCGGGCAGGCCGCGCAGCGCCGGAAACTGCGTGCGCAAGGCGTCCAGCGGCGCATCGGCCAGCGCCGTGGGCACGGCCTGCGCCGCGCCGGGCAGCAGCTGCAGGTGTGCCAGCGACGCCGCGCTGCGCGCAGGCGACAGCAGCCAGGCCATGCCGGCGGCATCGGGAAACGGCCGCTTGGCGTGCAGCGGCTCGGGGTATTCGCTGTCGTAGGCGACCAGCAGCACGCGCACGCCGTCCGCCACCACCTGCGCGGCGGCGTCGAGCAGCCCGGCACCGAAGCTGCCATCGTGCGCGCACAGCACCTGGCACGGCTGCATGCTGCGCGCGGCGATGCCCCAGTAGCCGGCGGCGGCGTTGTGCACCGAGTTGTGAAAGCGCGTCGGCGAGACCTGCCGGTCGTCGCCCGCCAGCTGCTCGCACAGCGCGTGGCAGTTGTGCCCGTCGGCGCCGGAGGCGGTGAACACGGTGGCCAACTGCGCCACGTCGGCGCCGGCGTGCGCGGCCGCCTGCTCGCCCAGCGCCAGCGCCAGACGGATCACGCGGCTGGCGCGCCGGCGCTCGGCCGGCGGCAGCAGCGCCGGCGCGGGCAGCACCGAAGGCGCCGGCGCCCAGGGCGCACGGCCGGCCAGCACTTCGGCGGCCGTTGCCCAGTCCGGCAGGCCCGGGGCGATCAGCCCGATGCCGTCCAGCCAGAGGTCGAGCGTGCGCGCTGCAGCGTTCATGGCCGCAGCCCCAGCACCAGCGCGCAGTTGCTGCCGCCGAAGCCGAACGAGTTGCTCAGCACCGTGCGCAGCGGCGCCGCGCTGCCCTGCAGCCGGTAGTCGACGTCGATGGAATCGTCGAGCGTGCGCGTGCCCGGGCTGCCCGGGACCCAGCCGCCGCGCAGCGCCAGCGCGCCCAGCAGCGCCTCGACGGCGCCGGCCGCGCCCAGCGTGTGGCCGGTGGCGCCCTTGGTCGAGCTGCAGGGCACGCCGCGCCCGAACACGGCCGCCACGGCCAGGCCTTCGGCCGCGTCGTTGGCCGGCGTGGCCGTGCCGTGCAGGTTGACGTAGTCGATGGCGCTGGCGGCCAGGCCGGCCGAGCGCAGCGCGGCCTCCATCGCCAGGCGCGCGCCCAGGCCCTGGGGGTGCGGCGCCGACATGTGGTGCGCGTCGCTCGATTCGCCGCAGCCCAGCAGTTGCACCTGCGCGCTGCTCGCTGCGTCATCCGGCCGCTGCAGCAGCGCGAACGCCGCGCCCTCGCCCACCGAGATGCCGTCGCGCTGCGCGTCGTAGGGCCGCGCCGGCTCCGCGGAGGTCAACTGCAGCGACGAAAAACCGTACAGCGTGGTCAGGCACAGGCTGTCCACGCCGCCGACCACGGCCGCGTCGATCAGGCCCAGCGCGATCTGCCGCGCCGCCGCGGCGAACACCTTGGCGCTGGAGGAGCAGGCGGTGGAAATCGTCATCGCCGGCCCTTCGATGCCGAGCTGGCGGCGCACGAAGTCGGCGACGGAAAACGGGTTGTGCGAGCCGTGGTAATTCAGCGCCGCCGGCAGCGCGCCGGTGATGGGATCGCGCTGGCGGTAGGCCAGCTCGGTCTCCAGGATGCCCGAGGTGCTGGTGCCGATGAACACGCCTACGCGCCCCGCGCCATGGCGGCGCACGGCGGCGCGCGCCGCGTCCTCGAAGCCGTCGGTCTGCAGCGCCAGCAGCGCCAGGCGGTTGTTGCGGCAGTCGAACTCCGCCAGCGGCGGCGCCAGCGCAGTGTCTTCCACGCCCGCGACCTCGGCGATCCAGGTCGGCAGCCGCACGGTCTCGAAGTCGCAGGGTTTGAGGCCACTGCGCCCGTCCCGCACGGCCTGCATGTGCGCCTGCAGCCCGCGTCCCAGGCAGGTGGCCAGTGTGTAGTCGGTGAGGGTCAGGGGCTGCACGGGACGGCATCGGTGGGCAAGGCGCCGATCTTAGGGCCTGCCGACGGCGCGGCTGGCGCGCGTACGTCGCACACCAGCAGCACGTTGGCGAACGGCAGGCGCCCGCTCATGGCCTGCGGGCGCACGTCGAAGCCGACGTCCTGCAGCAGCGCGCGCCACTCGGCCACGCTGCGGCAGTACAGCCGCGGCAGGCGATGGCCGCGGCCGAAGGTGACGGCGTGGTCGACCCAGTTGGACAGCTTGAACGGCAGCCCGCTGGCGGCGTCGCCCACGCGCGTGATGAAGCGTCCGCCCGGGGCCAGCGCGTCGCGGATGCGCGTGAGCACCTGGCGCTGGCGCGCGTGGTCGAAGTAGTGCAGCGCATCCAGGATGGTGACCACGTCGCAGTGCCCGAAATCGGCCGTGGTCATGTCGCCCTGCTCCACGCGCACCACCGGATGCTGCGGCCCGAACGCCTGCGCCGCGCGCTGCACGTCGCGCGGCATCAGTTCGATGCCGCGCAGCTGCAGCGGGCGTGGCGGCGCCGGCCAGTCGGCGGGCCAGCGGCCTGCGGCATGCAGCTCGGCCGCCGCCAGCAGCCAGGCGAACAGGCTGCCCTGGCCGCAGCCCAGGTCCAGCAGTCGCGGCGCCGCAAGAAGCAGGCTTTGGCGCAGCAGTTCGGCGAACACGGCGTCGCCGCCGAGCTTGCCGCGCGCGTAGTGGTAGGCGAAGCGGTCGGCACGGCGAAAGCGCGCGCTGGCGGCGTCCAGCAGGCCGGGAGGCAGTGAAGCGGAAAAAGAGCTCATGTGGGCAGGGCGGCAGCAAGGGTGGTGGTGGTCAGTCGGCGGCGCTGCAGCGCCTGCGCCAGCAGCGGCAGCACGGCCAGCAGCACCGGCGTGCCGCCTGACGTGCGCGCGGCGTGGCCGTCGTGCAGCAGCAGGATGTCGCCGTCGCCCAGGGCGCGGGCCAGGCGCCGGTGCACGCGCGCGGCGTCGGCCTCGCGCGTGTCGTAGCCGCGCCGTGTCCAGCTGGCCAGGCGCAGGTCCAGGCGCGCCAGCACGGGGTCGAGAAAGGGGTTGCGCAGCCCGGCCGTGGGACGGAAGAAGCGCGGCGCCTGGCCGCAGGCATCCGCGATCACGGCCTGCGCGCGCGCGATGTCGGCGTGCAGGCGCGCCGGGCCGAACAGCGACAGCGCGTGCGAGTGGCTGTGGCCATGGTTCTCCACCCGGTGGCCGCGCGCGGCGATGGCGCGGCACAGCGCCGGGTGGCGCTGCACCCGGTGGCCGATGACGAAGAACGTGGCCACCAGGCCGAGCGCGTCCAGCGCGTCCAGCACGCGCGGCGTGACTTCCGGGTCGGGTCCGTCGTCGATGGTCAGGGCGATGCGTGCGGCGCCCGGCGTGGGCGGCAGGCGCGTCAGGTTGGGGCCGAGCCAGCGCGAGCGCGGCAGCAGTCCGGCGCCGGTGATCAGCGCGTGGTTGGTCAGCAGCGCGCCGCCGGCCCAGGGCCACAGCGCCGGCTGCAGCGCCACGCCCAGCGCGGCGGCGCCGTGCAGCGCCGCCGAGGCGGCCAGGAAAGGCGAGGGCGTCCAGCGGCGGGCCACGTCAGCGCTCTCCCTCCGGCAGCCAGGCCAGGAAATCGCGCCACAGCGGCAACCAGGCGTCCCAGTCATGGCCATGCGGCGCCTGGGCGGCGTGCGCGCGCGGCAGGCACGCCGCCAGCGCGGCCATGCTGGCGGCGAAGCGGTCGCCCTGGCCCCAGCCGATGAAGGCAGGCAGGTCGGGGCGGCCGGCGCGCGCCTCCTGCCAGAGCTGGAATTCCACGTCCTGCGCCTGCGCCGGCGTCGCCTGCCAGGCCTGCAGCCCGCCGGCGCGCTGAATGGCGTTGGTGGTCAGGCGGCTGCCCGGGTAGGGCGCCAGCAGGCACACGCCGCTCAGACCGTCGGGTGCGCGTTGGGCGCAGCGCCAGCAGCCCGCCCAGCGAAATGCCGCCCAGCCACAGCGCGGCGTAGCGCGGGCGCAGCGGCGCCAGCACCTGCTCGAGCAGCTCGTGCACCGCGTCGCGGCTTGCCGTCGGATCCAGGTGCAGGTCGGGCAGGTGCAGGTCCAGCGGCACGCCGCTGGCCGCCAGCGCTGCGGGCAGGCCGGCCTGCACGATGTGCGGCGGGTGCATCTGCGCCCCCGGCAGCAGCACCAGTGCGCGGCGCGCGCCGGCCTGCACGAACGACTGCAGGGCGGTCACGCGGCCGCCTCGCGCGCCGGCAGGATCAGCGCCGCCGATACCAGCATCGCCAGCAGCACGCCCGGCGCCACCGCCACGCCCAGCGCCTGTAGCACCGGCACGCGCGACAGCGCCAGCACGCCGAAGCCGATGGCGGTGGTCAGCACCGCCACTGACATGGACAGCCAGGTGTCGGACGCCAGCGCGCCGTCGGCGCGCACGCGGTCGAAGAACAGCGCGTAGTTGGAGCCCACCGCCACCACCAGCAGCAGCCCCACCAGGTGAAGCAGGTGCGGGCGCACGCCGGCCAGGTGCAGCCCGGCCAGCACCAGCAGCACCGTCACCGCCAGCGTCAGCAGCACACGCGCCAGGCGCGGCACGCTGCGCAGCGACGCCGCCAGCAGCAGCGCGATGGCCGCCACGCCGGCCAGCGACAGCCACACGGCCTGGCGCAGATAGCTGTCATACATGCGCTCGAACTCGCCCTTCAGGTCGACCACCACGGCGCCCGTACCCTCCAGCGCGCGCGCCAGCGCCGGCACCGGCACCTCGGCGTCCGGGGCGTGGCTGGCGGGGTGCAGCGGCAGCACCACGGTCCAGCCGTCCTCGCCCGGCGCCAGGAGCGCGTCCACGGCCAGTGCCAGCGCCGTGCCGTCCAGATCGGCACGCGTCAGCAGCGGTGCGGTGCGCGCCGCCTCCACCGCCACGGCGAACGGCGCCAGGCGTTGTGGCGACAGGGGGGCGTCCGCCAGGGCGCGCTGCAGGCGCTCCTGCAGCACGCCACGCTCCGGCAGCGCCGCCAGGCGCGCGCGCTGCGTGCGCTGGCTGGGCAAAAAGCGCGCCGGGCTGTCGAAGCCGCCCAGCACGCCGTCGTCCACCAGCGCCTGCAGGCGCGCGCCGGCGTCCTCGGCACGCTCGAGCGCCTGTTGATGGTCGCTGCCGTGCACCAGCACCAGGTAGCGCGCGTCGGGCGCGCCCAGGTCGGCGCGCAGGCGCGCGTCCTGCAGTCCGTCCTCGGCGCTGACCATGGACAGCGCCGACAGGTTGGTGCTCCACAGCTGGCCGCGCTGCGCGGCCAGGTAGCCGGCCGCCAGCAGCGCCAGCGCCAGCAGCGGCCAGCGCAGCACGCGCGCATGGCCCAGCGCACGCTGCGAGGCGCGCGACAGCGGCCCCGGCGGCGGCACCTGCACCCCGCGCGTGCCGACCAGCGCCGGCAGCACGAAGCGCGTGACCAGCGCCGCCGTGGCCACGCCCGACAGCGCATACAGCCCCAGCTGCGCCAGCCCGGGAAAGCCCGCCAGCAGCAGCGCCCCAAAGCCCGCCACCGACGTCAGCACCCCCAGCCGGATGGTGGGCCAGAACTGCTGGCGCCAGGCCTGCAGGCCGTGCCGGCCCGACTGGATGCAGAAATAGATGGCGTAGTCCACCGCCTCGCCGATCAGCGCCGCGCCGAAGCCCACGGTGATGCCGTGCACGCTGCCGTGCACCAGGCCCACCACCACCACGCCGGCGACGGCGCCGGTCACCACCGGCAGCAGCGACAGCGCCAGCGTGCGCGCCGAGCGGTACACCCAGGCCAGCACCAGCGTGATGCCGAGCATGCCCAGCGCCGAGGTGCGCGAGATCTCGCTGCGCACCTGCTCGCGCGACTGCACCGCGAACTGCCCGGGCCCGGACAGCACCAGCCGCAGCGCATCGGCACCCTCGCCCGCCAGCGGCGCGAAGGCTGCGCGCACCGCCTGGATGGCGCGCTCCTGCCCGTCGGTGTCGGAGCCGGCGGCGCGCGTCTGCACCAACAGCAGCGCGCGGCTGCCGTCCGGCGCGGCCCACACGCCGCCCTGCAGCGGCGGCTGGCCGCCGGCGTGCATCTGCTCGAGCACCTGCAGCAGCTCGCCCGTCGGGTCCTGCAGCAGGTAGGGCTTGAACAGCGCCCCCACGGGCGAGGTGACGACGTCGATGGCGCCCTCCACCGCCGCGCGCAGCCCCTCCTCGGTGAAGCGCGCGGGGGTGACCGCCGGGCTCAGGTGGTAGCGCCAGCGCAGCAAGAAGTCGCGCTCGGCCTGCAGCCCGTCCAGCTCGCCGTTCTGCACCGAGACGAACTGCCCGCCGTCCGCCAGCGCCTGGCGCAGCGCGCGCGAGGCCTGCGCGCGCTGCGCCTCGTCGCCGCCTTCGATGCCCAGCATCAGCAAGCGCGAGACGCTGCCCTCGCTCATCTGCGCCACCAGCATGCGCTGCTCGGCGCTGGGATTCGACGGCAGGAAGAACGACATGTCGGCCACGAACCGCCCGCGCGCGATCACGGCGGCGCCGGCCAGCAGGGCCAGCAGCCACAGCAGCAGGATGCGGGCGGGCGTGAGCCTCATGGCGCGATCGGCTCGATGTCCAGCTGCGAGCGGTCGCCGTCGGCCTGCGCGTACTCGATGCGCCGCACCTCCCCGCCCTGGCCGGTGACGGTGATGCGGCTGACCAGCGCCTGCACGGCCGCGTCGCGCGGCTCCAGCGACAGCGTCCAGGCGGCCAGCGTGCCGCCCAGCTGCAGCCGGTAGTGCTGCTCCAGCGCCTGGCGGTTGCCCGCCAGAGTGCTGCGGATGCTCTCGACGAAGGCGCGCGCCTCGGGGCGGCTGGCGATGTTCACGCGGAGGCGGCGCTGGTCGCGCTCCACGGTGAGCAGGTCGCCGTCCAGCACCAGAGTTTCCTCGCGCGGCTGCAGGGTGTGCTTTTCCAGCCGGTCGGGCGGGGTGTAACGCAGCTCGCCGCTGGCGCGCACCGGGCGGTCCAGCAGCGCCAGCGTGCGCGTCTCGACGAAGCGCGCGCGCCCGCCCGGGTACTGCGCCAGCGCTGCCATCAGCTGGTCCAGGTCGAACGCGGCGGCCGCGGGTGCCGCCAGGCTGGCGCCGGCCAGGACCAGGGCAGCTGCGGTGCGCAGGGCAAGGTTCAGGATGCTCATCGCGGCTCCCAGAAGTCGAAGAAGTTGAACCAGTTCCAGGGCGACTCGCGCACCAGGCGCTCCAGCGCGCTGGCATAGGCATGCACCGCGCCCTCGGCTGCCGCCTGGCGTTCGGCCGGCGCCACGCTGGAAAAATCCACCAGGCGCTCGAAGCGCAGCTGGTAGCGGTTGCTCCCCAAATACAGCCCGGCCATCAGGAACACCGGGCGGCGCAGCATCAAGGCCAGGCGCCATGGCCCGGTGGGAAAGCGCGCCTCGCTGCCCAGAAACGGCACGCCGATACCCGCGTCGCCCCCGATCGAGCGGTCGGCCAGCAACCCGACCAGCCAGCCCTCGTCCAGCCGGTCGCGCACCGTCAGCATCGAGTCCGCCCGGCCCAGGGCGATGATGTCCTGCATGGCGGCCGGGTTGAGGGCACGCAGCGTGTCGTTGAGCTTGCGCGCGTTCTCCTCGTACATGACCATGCCCACGCGCAGCCCGGCGCGCTGCCGCCCGGCGGCGCGCAGCACCTCGAAGCTGCCCAGGTGTGCGCCCATCAGCAGCGCGCCGCGCCCGCTCTCCAGTGCGTCGTGCAGCACCTCGGCGCCCACGATCTCCACCTGCAGTGGCCGGCCGTCGCCGCGCAGCAAAAACACCCGGTCGTGGATGGTCGAGGCGAACCACAGCACGTGCCGGTAGACGTCGCCCAGCCGCGCCGGGCGGTCCAGCACGCGCGTGAGGAAGGCCCGGCTGGCGCGGCGCGCCGCCGGCGCGAACAGCACGAAGTAGCCGGCGATGCCGCGCAGCACCACCCGGCCCGCGGGCCGTCCGGCGGTCAGCGAGATCCAGACCATCAGGCGCAGCAGCCAGGGGTGGCTGCGCTCCTTTTTCCGCGTCCAGGCGGGCGTGGGGGGCGCGGCCTGGCTCATGGCCCGCCCTGTAACACCTGGCGCAGCACGCCCGAGGCCACCGGCAGGCCGGCGCTTTCCACGCGCAGCGCCCACAGGTCCGGGCCGCTGGCGGTCAGGGTGAACGCCAGCGTCTCGCCGGGGCCTACCGGGCGCAGGAACTTGGCCTGCACGACGCTCCAGCGCGCCTGCGGCGCCAGCCGGGAGGCCAGCAGCAGCGCTTGGTCGAGCAGCACCACGCCGGGCACGATCGGCCGACCCGGGAAATGCCCGGCGAACGCCGGATGCTGGGGCGGCACGGTCCACTCACGCTGCATCGCCGCCCTCCCGCGGAACGGATGCCGCCGCCCAGTCGCGATACAGCTGCTCCAGCGTTGCGCGCAGCAGCTTGCCGGTGGCGTTGCGTGGCAGCGCCGGCACCTGCACCAGCGGGCGCGGCAGGAATACCGGGTCGATGCGCTCGCGCAGCGCTGCCTGCAGGACTGGTGCCGGCACATCCGGCGCGACGACGAAGGCCGCCAGCCGGCCCACCTGGCGCAGCGCGTCATCGCACGGCAGGAAGAACGCGCCGTCCTGCACGCCGTCGATGCCGCGCAGCATTTCATTCAGGTAGGCCAGCGAGGTGCGCCTGCCCGCCAGGTTGACCATGTCGGCGTGCCGGCCGAGCAGCGTGAAGCGCCCGTCCGGCTGCACGGCCAGCACGTCCGACAGCTGCACCCGGCCTTCCACGTGCACGCCGTGCGCGCAGGTGGCGTCGCCCTGCTGCTCCAGCTGCACGCCCGCCATCAGCGTCCATTCGGGGCCCTGCACCGTGCGGCGGGTGGCCAGCTGGGCGGATTCGGTCGAACCGTAGATCTCGTGCACCGGGGCGCCGCTGGCCTGCTCGACCTGTGCAGCCAGGGCTGCGTCCAGCGGCGCCGTGGCCGACAGCCACCGATCGACGGCGGGCAGCTGCACGCCCGAGGCCACGATGTGCGCCAGGTGGAACGGCGTCGTCACCACCAGGCGCGGACGCGGCACCGCGTCCAGCGCATCGGCCAGGTCCTGCGGGTAGAACGGCTTGCCGCTCCAGAACGCGCAGCCGCCGTGCAGCGCCAGCAGCAGCGTTGATTCGAACCCGTAGCTGTGCTGCGCCGGCACGGTGCCGACCAGCGTGTGCGGGCAGCCATCCAGTCCCAGGCTTTGCGCCTCGCTGCGGCCATTGGCCACCAGCCGTCCCCAGGTCTTGGCGTGCGGCGTGGGCCGGCCGGTCGAGCCGGAGGTGAACAGCACCGCCACGGTGGCGTCCCGCGGCACCTGCGGTATGGACAGTGCCTCGCCGGGCGGCAGCGTGGGCATGTGCAGTGTCGGCAGCGGCAACGGCTGCGCCGGCGCGGCGTCCAGCAGCGCGTGGCAGCCGGGGTAGGCATCCGCCAGCTCGCGCAGCACCGCGTGCGACTGCGACGATGGCTGCAGGCTGACGCGACCGCTCACGGCGCAGGCGCCCAGCACTACTGCACAGTGGTAACGGTCCTCGACCAGGTTGAGGACCCAGCGGCCGGCGGGCAGCCAGCGCGCCAGCGCCTGCACGTCGGCGCAGTAGCGCGCCACGCTGATCGCGCCGTGCGGCGTCCACGCCAGGGTGTCGTGCAGCGCGTGGCCGCTGACCAGGGGCAGCAGGGCGTCGCTCATGGCCGTGGAGGCGGATGCCCGCCGGCGCTGTGCAGGCGCCAGCTGCGAATCATGTCGCGCAGTGCCGGCCGCTGCTGCGCCGGCAGCACGCGGCGGCGCACCAGCATCTCGGCCAGGAACACCAGCGCCACCAGCGGCCCGGTGAGCACATTGGCGTGCAGCGACCAGACCTCCACCGGCGCCCAGGCGAACAGCAGCAGCGACAGCGCGCCGTTGGCGAGGAAGAACAGCGTCCACAGCCAGGTCACGCCGCGCGTGTAGCGCAGCGTGGCCGCGTCCAGCGGCTGCGCGTGGATCAGGCGCGCCATGGCGGTGACGGCCGGCACCCGCCCGGGCAGCAGCGAGCCGCCGAACCACGCGGCCAGCGCCAGGTGCATGCCCAGGTGCTGCAGGCAGAACAGCCAGGTGAAGTGCCCGCGCAGCCAGGGCCAGCCGAGCAGCGCGCCGCTGCCAGCCAGCAGCAGCGCGCAGGCCGTGGCCGGGCCGCGGCGCGGCGACTGCCAGGCCAGCAGCACCAGCGCCAGCGCCAGCGGCACGAAGGCCACCGCCACGCGCAGGTCCAGCGGCCCGATGCCGGCGCTGGCCAGGTGCGCCGACACCGTCCAGGCCACGGCCAGCAGCACGCCCAGCGCGCCGCGCCAGAAGGTGGCCGACGGGCGCTGCAGGCTCATGCGGTGCGGTGGGCGGCGATGTGCGCCGTCAGGGCACGCAACGAGGCGAAGATCTGCCGGTTGTTCTCGTCGTCGGACTTGAGCTGGAAGCCGTAGCGCTTGGAGACCACCAGCGCGATCTCCAGCAGGTCGATCGAGTCCAGCCCCAGGCCGTCGCCATACAGCGGGTCGTCGGGCGGGATGTCCTGGGGCTGCACCGGCAGGTTCAGGGCCTCGACGATGAGGGCCGCGACCTCGGGCATGAGCTGTTCTGTCGACATGGGCAAAGCGTGGGGGGGAAAAGGCAGGGCAGCTGCCCCGCGGTTGACGGGTTCAGGCGGAGTCGGCCGCCCGGAAGGCGAGCACGGCATTGCTGCCGCCGAAGGCGAAGGAGTTGGACAGCGCTGCGCGCAGCGGCACGCCGCGCCGGCCCTGGGTGACATGGTCGACACCCACGCAGGCCGGGTCGACGCGCCCGGCCAGGTGGGCCGTGGGCGGCAGCGCCTGGCGCCCCACGGCCAGCACCGTGGCCAGTGCCTCGATGGCGCCGGCGGCGCCCAGCAGGTGGCCATGCATGGACTTGGTGGCGCTCACCGCCAGCCGCGGCGCATGCGCGCCGAAGACCTGGCGCAGCGCATCGATCTCGACCGGATCGCCGTCGGGCGTGGCGGTACCGTGGGCGTTCACATAGCCCACATCTTCGGGTTGTAGGCCGCCCTCGTGCAATGCGGCGCGCATCGCGCGTGCCTGGCCGCCCGCATCGGGGCGCACCAGATGGCTGTGGTCGCAGGTGGCGCCATAGCCCACCAGTTCGGCGTGGATGCGCGCGCCGCGCGCGCGGGCATGCTCCCAGTCCTCCAGCACCAGCGCGGCCGCGCCCTCGCCCAGCACCAGGCCGGTGCGGTCGTGGGCGAACGGTCGGCAGGCGGAGACGGCCGCCTCGCCCTCGCCCTGGGCGATGACGCGCATGGCCTCCCAGGCGCGGCCCACGCCGTAGGTCTGCGTGGCGTCCGAGCCGCCCGCCACCATGACCTGCGCGTCGCCCGCGCGGATGCGCCGGAAGGCCTCGCCGATGGCGATGGCGGACGACGCGCAGGCCGCGGTGTGGCTGGTGCTGATGCCGCCCAGGGCCAGCTGCATGGAAATGTGGGCGTTGACGGCGTTGTGCATGCCCATGACCACCGACAGTGGCGACAGCCGGTCGCGCCCGTTCAGCCACAGGTCACGGTAGCCGCGCTCGAGCACCGACACCCCGCCGATGCCGGTGCCCCAGACGCAGCCCCAGTCGCTGCGGTCCTCGCCGTCGGCCGCCGGGCGCTGCAGTCCCGCATCGGCCCAGGCGTCGAACGCGGCAGCCACGCCGAGCTGGGAAAAGCGCTCCATCATCGACGCCAGCGGCCGGCCCAACGCGGCGCCGGCGTCGAAGCCGGCGCAGCGCACGAACGGCATTGACAGCGGCCGTGGCACGTCGTCCGTGACCAGATGGCGCACGGCCGATTCGCCGCCGAGCAGGCGCTCGAAGAAGTACTCCAGGTCACCGCCGTAGGGGCTGACCAGCCCCAGCCCGGTGACCGCCACGCGGTGGCGCATCAGCCCTCCGCGTTGCTCGCGGCCAGCACGCGCTCGATGATGGCGCGCATGTCGCCGACCGTGACCGGCACCGGCTCGTCGTTGTTGATGTCGATGTTCAGGCGGTCTTCGGCCTCGAACATCAGCTCGGCCACCATGAGCGAGTCCACGCCCAAGTCGGCCAGCACGGCGTCCTCCCGCACGCGCTCGGGCTCCACGCCCAGACGTTCACTGAGGAAGTTTCGTATCAACTCGAGGGAATCCATGGTTCGCGCAGCAGGCTAGGACAACGATGAAATGCGTGTTGCCCGGCACTGGCAACGGAAGGTTTCATTGTATCGGCCGGCCCGTGGCTGCCGCCGCACGCCCGCGGGCAGCCGATATGATCGGCGCCCACCTTTTGCGGGACCCATGCGACACGTTCCTCCGCCTGCCGCGGCACGGCCAGCCTGGCAGCGCCAGCTGGCCCAGCGCCTGACCTACCTGTGGCCCCTGAAGGCGACGGGCACGGCCACGTTCATGGCGCTGTTCTTCCAGGCCTACTTCTTCGTATTGCGCCACCCGGCGCGCACGCCGCGGGTGATGCCCGAGATCTGGCTCGACCACTGGGTGCCGTTCACGCCGCAGGCGTTCGCGGTGTATGCCTTCCTGTGGGTATACGTCTCACTGCCGCCGGCGCTGATCGGCAACTTCCGGGGGCTGGTGCGCTACATGGTCTGGGTGTCGCTGCTGTGCGGCTTGAGCCTGCTGCTGTTCTGGGCGTTTCCCACGCAGGTGCCGGATTTCGCCGTGGACTGGGCCGCCTACCCGTACCTGGCCTTTCTCAAGGGCATCGATGCCTCGGGCAATGCCTGCCCGTCCTTGCACGTGGCCTCGGCCGTGTTCACTGCGTGCTGGTTGCACCACCTGCTGCGCGCCATGCAGGCGCCGCGGGCGCTGGCCTGGGTCAGCCATGCGTTATGCGGGGCAATCATCTGGTCCACCCTGGCCACGCTGCAGCACGTGGCGCTGGACGCGCTGGCCGGTGCGCTGCTGGGCGCCGGCTTTGCCTGGCTGTCGCTGCGCCGGGCGCAGGCGGCGCTGGACGCGCCGCGGCTGGGACCGCGTTCCACCTGACCCAGGGCTGTCCGCCGCGCTATGCGGCGCGGCACACGCGCAGCACTTCCTCACCGTACTTCTCGAGCTTGCTCGCGCCCATGCCGCTGATGCCTTGCAGGTCGGCCAGGGTGGCCGGGTCACGCTCGGCGATCGCTGCCAGGGTCTTGTCCTGGAAGATGACGTAGGCCGGCAGGTTGTGCTCGCGCGCCACCTCGGCGCGCCAGGCCTTGAGGTTGATGAAGCGCACCTGCCCCTCCTGGTCCAGGTTGGCTGCGGCCACCGGCGGCGCGGCGGCGCGGCGCGTGCGCCGCGGGGCGGCCTGGGCGGTGGCCTCGCGCAGCGCCACCGGCTGCTCGCCGCGCAGCACCGGGCGCGAGCCTTCGGTCAGCACCAGCGTGTCGAAGCTGTGGCCGCTGTCCAGCAGCACCCGGTGCACGCCCACCGCGCCGATGGCCAGCAGCTGGCGCAGCACGCCGCGCAGCTGCGCCTCGGAATACTCGCGTCCCACGCCGAAGGTGGACAGCTGGTCGTGGCCGAACTGGCGCACCTTGTCGCTGTCCTTGCCGCGCACGATGTCCATGATGTGCCCGGTGCCGAAGCTGATGCCGCTGGCCTGGTGCACGCGGTAGATGGTGGACAGCAGCTTCCGGGCCGCGTCCGTGCCGTCCCACACGGCCGGCGGCTGCAGGCAGTTGTCGCAGTTGCCGCAGGACTGCGACTCCTCGCCGAAGTACGCCAGCAGCCGCACGCGCCGGCAGTCGGTGGCCTCGGCCAGCGCCAGCAGGGCGTCGAGCTTGCCGCGCAGCACGGCCTTGAATTCCTCGCCCGCGTCGCCGTCGTCGATCATGCGCCGCTGGTTCACCACGTCCTGCAGGCCGTAGACCATCCAGGCGTCGGCGGCCAGGCCGTCGCGCCCGGCGCGGCCGGTCTCCTGGTAGTAGCCCTCGATGTTCTTGGGCATGTCCACGTGGGCGACGAAGCGCACGTCCGGCTTGTCGATGCCCATGCCGAAGGCGATCGTGGCCACCATGACGATGCCGTCCTCGCGCAGGAAGCGGTCCTGGTGCTGCTGGCGCACCTCGGCCGGCAGCCCGGCGTGGTAGGGCAGGGCGTTGATGCCGCCGTCCTGCAGCGCCTGCGCCATCTCCTCGACGCGCTTGCGGCTCTGGCAATAGACCACGCCGGCCTCGCCCAGATGCTCGCGCTCAATGAACCGGATCAGCTGCGCCAGCGGCTCCTTCTTTTCCTCGATGCGGTAGCGGATGTTGGGCCGGTCGAAGCTGCTGATGAACAGGCGCGCGTCGCCCAGCTCCAGCCCCTGCAGGATGTCGGCGCGCGTGAGCTCGTCGGCGGTGGCGGTGAGCGCCACGCGCGGCACGCCGGGAAAGCGCTGGTGCAGCAGCGTCAGCTGCCGGTAGTCGGGCCGGAAGTCGTGGCCCCACTGGCTCACGCAGTGCGCCTCGTCGATGGCGAACAGCGACAGCTGGCCGCGCGCGTGCAGGCCGTCCAGCAGCGCGATGAAGCGCTCGGTGGTCACGCGCTCGGGCGCGGCGTACAGCAGGGTCAGCTCACCGCGCGCCAGGCGCTGCTCGACCTCGCGCGTGGCCGCCCAGTCCAGCGTGGAGTTCAGGAACGCCGCCTCGACCCCCGCCTCCAGCAGCGCGCCGACCTGGTCGTGCATCAGCGCGATCAGCGGCGAGACCACCACCGTCACGCCATGCCCGGCCTCGCGCCGCACGATGGCCGGCACCTGGTAGCACAGCGACTTGCCGCCGCCGGTGGGCATCAGCACCAGGGCGTCGCCGCCGGCCACCACGTGCTCGATGATGGCTTCCTGCGGACCGCGGAAATGCTCGTAGCCGAAAACGTCGTGCAGGACGGAAAGCGCGGGGGACAAAGACGAAAGCTCTCTTTTTGATAGCTGTCCGCGCTTGCTGGGTAAGCGCTGGAGGCCGATTTGACTGGTATTTTGCGCTGCGCCAGTGTGCCGGGGACCGGGCGCGCGAAGGCGTCTATTGTGCGCGCCGCCCGCCGGCCGCGGGCGCGCCCGGGCCCAGAAGGCTGCGGTGCGGTACGGCATTGCCGGCGGGCCGTTTCTACAATGCCCGGCTGCCATGACGCTTGCCCTGTTCGACACTCCCGGCCTGCAGGCCCACCCGCTTGCGCCCGGCGCCGTGCTGCTGCGCGGCTGGGCCGGCGCGCAAGCCGGGACCTGGGTGGAGCACGTGGCCGCCATCGCCGCGCAGGCGCCATTTCGCACCATGGTGCGCCCGGGCGGCGCGCCGCTGTCGGTGGCCATGACCAACTGCGGCGCCTTCGGCTGGGTGTCGGACGCGCGGCGCTACCACTACGCGGCGCGCGATCCCCTGTCGGGCCAGCCGTGGCCGGCCATGCCCGCCTGGCTGCGCCTGCAGGCGCGAGCCGCCGCCGAGGCCGCCGGCCACCCGGGCTTCGCGCCGGATGCCTGCCTGATCAACCGCTACCGGCCCGGCAACCGGCTCACCCTGCACCGCGACGAGGACGAGGAGGACCTGTCCGGCCCCATCGTCTCGGTGTCGCTGGGGCTGCCTGCCACCTTCCTGTGGGGCGGCCTGCACCGCCGCGACCCGGTGCAGCGCGTGCTGCTGCAGCATGGCGACGTGCTGGTGTGGGGCGGGCCGTCGCGCATGGCCTACCACGGCGTCAACCCGCTCAGGGACGGACACCACGAACTGCTCGGCGGCGAGCGCTGGAACCTCACCTTCCGCATGGCGCGTGCGCGCTACTGCACCGGCGCCGATGACCCTGGTGCGGCCCACCCGGCACCGGCTGCCTAGAATGCCGGTCCCATGAGCCCGCTACCCGCCTACACCCGCGCCCGCCAGCTGCCCGAGATCCTGGCGCAGCGCATCGCCATCCTCGACGGCGCCATGGGCACCATGATCCAGCGCTTCAAGCTCGCCGAAGCGCAGTACCGCGGCGAGCGCTTCGCCGACATCGCCCGCGACGTGAAGGGCAACAACGAGCTACTCAGCCTGACGCAGCCCGACGTGATCCGCGACATCCACGAGGGCTATCTGGCCGCCGGCGCCGACCTGGTGGAGACCAACACCTTCGGCGCCACGTCTATTGCCCAGGACGACTACGGCATGGGCGAGCTGGCCTACGAGATGAACCTGGAGAGCGCCAGGCTGGCGCGCGCCGCCTGCGACAAATTTCAAACGCCGGACAAGCCCCGCTTCGTCGCCGGCGCCCTCGGCCCGACGCCGAAGACCGCCAGCATCAGCCCGGACGTGAACGATCCCGGCGCGCGCAACGTCACCTTCGAGCAGCTGCGCGCGGCCTACCACGAGCAAACGCGCGGCCTGATCGAGGGCGGCGCCGACGTGCTGCTGGTGGAGACCATCTTCGACACGCTGAACGCCAAGGCGGCGCTGTTCGCCATCGACGAGGTGTTCGAGGAAACCGGCGAGTGCCTGCCCATCATGATCAGCGGCACGGTGACGGACGCCTCCGGCCGCATCCTGAGCGGCCAGACGGTGACGGCCTTCTGGCACAGCGTGCGCCATGCCAATCCGCTGTCCATCGGCCTGAACTGCGCCCTGGGCGCGGCGCTGATGCGCCCCTACATCCAGGAGCTGAACCGCGTGGCGCCGGACACCTTCATCAGCTGCTACCCCAACGCCGGCCTGCCCAACCCGATGAGCGACACCGGCTTCGACGAGACGCCCGAAGTCACCAGCCGCCTGGTGCACGAGTTCGCCGCCGAGGGCCTGGTGAACATCGTGGGGGGCTGCTGCGGCACCACGCCGGACCACATCGGCGCGATCGCGCGGGCGCTGGCGCCGGTGGGCACGCGCCGCCTGTTCCAGGCCGTCGCGGCCTGATCCGCGCGAGCGGGCGCTGCTCGTTCAAGGTGCGTCGGCCGGCGCAGAGGCCTGCCCCAGCCGGCTGGCCAGCAGCGCGCGCAGGCGCAGGGGCCGCACCGGCTTGCGCAGCAGCACGAAGGGCGCGTCCTGCGGCTGCAGCCGCTGCATGTTTTCGCCGGTAATGAGCGCACCCAGCTTGAGCGAGGGCTGGCGCCGCTGCGCCTCGTGCAGCACCGACAAGCCGTCGCGCCCCCCCGGCAGCCGCCAGTCGCACAGCACCGCGTCGAACGCTGCGCTGCCCAGCAGCTGCACCGCCTGCGCAGCGTCGGGCGCGGTCAGCACGGCCAGCCCCCAGCCGCGCAGCAGCAGCGCCAGGGCGTCGCGTGCCGCGGCATTGTCTTCCACCACCAGCACGCGCCCCTGCAGCGGCGCCGTGACGGCCAGCGGCGGCGCTGGCGGCGCGACCCCGCTCGCCAGCGGCACCGCACGCGGCAGCTGCAGCGCAAAGCACGAGCCGCGCCCGACGCGCGAGTGCAGCGTGACGCGGTGGCCCAGCAGCGCCGCCACCCGCTGCACCGTGGCCAGGCCCAGGCCGCTGCCCTGCTCCGGGTCGCGCTCGGGATTGTGCAGCTGCACGAACTCTTCGAACACCGCCGCCCGCTCGGCCTGCGGGATGCCAATGCCGGTGTCGTACACGCACACCCGCCAGCCCGCCCGGGCGCCCACCCCTGCAGGGCGCACGCCGAGCAGCACGCCACCGCGGCGGGTGTAGCGGAGGGCGTTGGCCAGCAGGTTGGCCAGCGCCCGCTCCAGCAGTGCCGGATCACTGTGTGCCCAGGCGGCGGTCGGGTGCACGCGCAGCCCCAGGCCCTTGAGCAGCGCCGCGGCCTCGTACATGCTGGCCAGGCGCTCGAGCAGGGGCTGCAGCGCGATGGGCCGGGGCGCCGCCTCGGTGCGGCCGGCGTCGAGTTGCGACAGCTCCAGCAGCTCGGCCAGCAACCGGTCGAGCGCGCCCATGCACTGGTCCATGCGTGCCAGCGTGTCCACGTCGTCGCAGCGCCCATCGAGCACGCTCAGGTACAGCGCCATGGCCTGCAACGGCTGGCGCAGGTCGTGGCTGGCGGCGGCAAAGAAACGCGACTTGGCGGTGTGCGCCGCTTCCGCCTGCGCGCGCCGCTCGTCGAGTTCGCGCACCAGGTCCTCGTTGCGCAGGCGCGTGCGCATGTCGTGGTGCAGCGTCTGGGCAAAACGCAGGCCGGCCAGTCCGAGCACCAGCCACAGGAACAGCGCGAACACCGCCGCCACCCCCTGGTCCGCCGGCCCGACGAAGGCGAGCTGCAACGCCATGCCCAGCAGCAGCGGGCTGATGGTGGCCCACATCACCGGCGGCCAGCTGCAAAACTGCGCGGTGGCGCCAGCGGCCAGGATGGTCACCAGCGCCAGCAGGTATGAGGACAGCACCTGGTCGCCGGTGGCGACGACGAAGTGGCACCACAGCGCGATCACGCCGCCTGACAGCCATACGCGCCAGGCCAGACCGCGCGCCCACCGGCGCGGCGCGTCGTCGCGGCGCGCCCGCGCCCGCGCCATGCGCCGCAGGAACAGCACGCGCTCGAGGCTGATGAGCACCAGCACCACCGCGGGGCCCAGCGAGCGCGCGATGCCGATGTGCGGCAGCGTCAGCCACAGCACCAGCGCCGGCCCGGCCAGGGCCGAGGTGACCAACACCTCGCGCATCCCGCCTTGCAGCAGGTCGAGCATGCGCCGCTCCAGGCGCAGGCGCTGCGCCTCGTCGTGCACCTGGGTGAACATGGCATCCGCGGTGAACATCAGGCGCTGGCGCAGCGCCGTGGCGCGTGCCGCGACTGCGGTGGGCGCCGCCTCAGCGCGGCTCATGCAGCGCGGCCTGGGCCATCAGCACCGCCTGGACGCGGCCGGCTGCGCCCATGCGCGCGAAAATCGCCTCCAGGTGGTTCTTCACGGTGGCCGGCGAGATGTCCAGGGACCGCGCAATTTCCTTGTTGCTCGCGCCGGTGGCCAGTTGGTGGAGCACCTGCAACTGGCGGCCGGTCAGGTCGAAGGGGGTGGGCGAGCCGGCGCCCGGGTCCGCCCCGCCCGGCGAGGCGTCGAACACGGTCTCGCCCGCGGCCAGCCGGCGCAGGCAGGCCAGCAGCGCCGGCACCTCCAGCGTCTTGGGCAGGCAGGCCAGCAGCCCGGCGTCGCGCGCGCGCCGCGGCAGGCTCGCATCGTCCAGGCCCGAGATCAGGCCGATGCCCATCTGCGGATAGGCCACTCGCAGGTGCGCCGCGCAGCGCAGGCCGTCGGTGCCCGGCAGGTGAAAGTCCAGCAGCGCCAGATCGAACCCGTCGTCGCTCGCGGCCAATGCCTGCAGGGCCTCGGCCAGCGTGCCGGCAGTGCACACCCGCAGCCCCGGCGCGCGGTGGCGCAGCGCGGCCGCCAGGCCATCGCGAAACAGGGGATGGTCATCCACCAGGAGCAGACCGAACCCCTCCAGCACATCCTCCACGCCTTGTCTCCTTTGCCATCCTCCCGACCCGGGTGCGGCGTCGCGCGCGGGCAGCATAGCCCATGGGTGCAGCCCTGCGGCATGGGCCGAACGGCCCATGGCCCGCGCGCCCCCGGCGCGGCACAGTGGCATGCCACCTTCGCGCCATGTGCGCAGTGGGTGCGCCCCTGCCGGCAACGTCCGCCGCCAGGCCCCGCCCGCGCGCTTGCCGCCGCGGCCCGACGCTGCAGCCATATGTTCTGCGGCCTGCCTGCCTGAAGGTCCCCACGCCATGCCTCTGCCCTCCCTGCCTTTCCTGACCCTGGCCCTGTCTGCGGGCCTGGCGCTGCTCGCGCCGGCCAGCGCCAGCGCGGCCCGCGCCGAGGCGGAAATGGGGAAATTCATACAGGCGGGCGGCTTTGCCGTGCAGGACGTCGAGGCGGTCGACGACCGGTTGATGGCGCATTTCAGCCAGCACCAGCGCGGCGCGGTGTCGCCCGGCGCCGAGGTCACCCCGCTGGAAAAAGCCCTGCTGCTCATCGAGCTGATGGAGCCGGCGCTGCCGCACACCCGCACCATCGCCCGCGTGGGCGTCGTGCACGAGGACCCGCGGGCCGACCGCTTCACGCCCTACACCTTCATCACCGTCGAGCGCTACAACCTCGGCCCGGCGCTGCGCCAGCAGCTGGCCCGGGAGCATGGCGAGGGCGCGGCCGCCCCGCCCGCCCACTTCGGCACCGGCCCGCACGTCGCCTGGCGCATGGTCACGCGCCCGGTGATGGGCACCCGCGCCGGTCTGCTGGAGCTGGCGCGCCGCGAGATCCCGGCAGCCGAAGCGCAGCGCGCCGACTGCGACGGACGGCCCTGCCTGTCGCTGGAGACCTCCTGGGACACGCTGCGCCGCTGGCGCCCCGGCAGCCCGCCCGGCGCATTCCAGTCGCCCTACCAGGCCCTTGGCGCCCACCAGCTGGCGCGGCCCGCGCGTGCGGCGGCCGAGCTGCTGGTCACCGCCGGCCTGGCCGGCCTGGAGCGCGGCCCCAAGGGCCGCCGCGCGCAGCTGCAGCCGCACGAGACCGAGCGGCCGTCGGCCGCGCGGGGCAGCCAGCCGTACCTGTTTTTCACCATCGACCGCGGCCTGGCGCAGGAGGAGGGCACGGACGCGGTGCTGCACCAAAGCCTGGTCGACGACGACGCCGTGCGCCAGACCTGGCACCGCCGCGTGCAGACCGCCGAGGGCATCCACGTCATGCACAGCACGCAGCCGCGCCGCTGATTTCCTAGGAGAACCCTCACATGAACACCTTGCCACTGGACGCCCCGGCCCGCCAGGCACTGCTGCACCGCGTCGCCGACATCCTGCTGCGCCCCGCCGCCACCTGGCTGCAGATCGACACCGAAGACGGCAGCCCGGCCCGCCTGTACCTGCAGTACCTGGTCTACCTGGCCGCCATCCCGGCCCTGGCGGCGTTCATCGGCCTGAGCCTGGTGGGCGTCGGCGCGTTCGGGGTGCGCATCCGCGTGCCGATCGTCGCCGGGCTGGTCAACATGGTGGTGGGCTACGTGCTGTCGCTGATCATGGTCTATGCCATGGCGCTGATCGCCAACGCCCTGGCCCCGCGCTTTGGGGGCCGGCAGAACATGGGCAGCGCCCTCAAGCTGATCGTCTACGGCGCCACCGCGGCGCTGCTGGCGGGTGCGTTCAGCGTGGTGCCGGCGCTGGGCATGCTGGGGCTGGTGGGCGGGCTCTACAGCCTCTACCTGGTCTACCTGGGCGTGCCGGTGCTGGTGCAGGTGCCGCAGGAGCGGGCACTGCGCTACACCGGCGCTCTGCTGCTGTGCGGCGTGCTGGTCGGGCTGGTGCTGGGCGCGTTGAGCGCGCTGGTCACGCCCGGCGGCGGCATGGGCGGGTGGGGCCGCAGCGCGCCGGCCAGCAGCATCCGGATTCCCGGCACCGACCTGCGCATCGACACCGCGCGCGCTGGCGACGACGGCGCCGCCGCACGCGCCGCCACCGATGCCATCGGCGCGATGCTGGGCGCCAAGATCGACGCCGGCCAGGTGGCGCAGGCGCGCAACCAGATGGCGCAGGCCCGCGCCCGCGGCGACAGCGAGGCTGCGGCCAAGGCGGCTGGCGACATGCTCAGCGCCACCCTGGGCGGCAAGAGCCTGCCGGCGCTGGAGGCGCAGCAGCTGCGCGCGGTGGTGCCCGAGCAGTTCGCCGGGCTGCCGCGCACCGCCATCAAGGCCGAGAGCAACACCGTGATGGGCATGGCCGTCACCCGGGTCAACGCCCGCTTTCGCGAGGGCCGCCAGCAGGTGGAGCTGAGCCTGCAGGACATCGGCGCCACGCCGATGCTGGCCATGGGGCTGGCCGGCTGGGCCAGCGGCACCTCCGAGAGCGAGGACGAGCGCGAGATCGAACGCAGCTACAAGAAGGCCGGCGTGAGCTTTCGCGAGAAATACCGCAAGGACGGCAGCCGCTCCGAGCTGTCGATCCTGCTGCCCAACCGCGTGGTGCTGGAAGCCAGCGGCAGCCTGCCGATCGACGAGCTCAAGCAGGCCCTGCAGCCGGTCGTGCATCAGACCACGGCGCTGGCGCGCCCGCCTGCGTGAGCGGCGCCCGCGCCGCCGCTTGTCGCCGCGCAACCCCTGCGCACCGGCATTTCTTTTTTCTTCACCTTCTTTCAACGAGGGCCTTGCCATGACACTCCCCCGACCGCATCTCTTCACCCTCTCGCCTGTGCGCGCCGCGGCCCTGGGCCTGGCGCCGCTGCTGCTGGCAGCTTGCGGCGGCGGCTCGGATGGCGACGCCACGCCGCGCTACCTCGTCGGCGGCCAGGTCGCCGGGCTGCAGCAGGGCACGCTGGTGCTGCACAACAACGGTGGCGACGCCCTGCGCATCGCCGCCGGGACCAGTGACTTTTCCTTCCCCACCCTGCTCGAAGCCGGCCAACCCTACGCCGTCACCGTCGCCACCCAGCCCGCGGGCCAGCGTTGCACGGTCTCGGCCGGCACCGGCGTGGTGCAGGACGACGTGCGCGACGTGCGCGTGCAGTGCACGCCCGCCGCCACACCCGATCCGGACCCGGGCCCGGGCCCGGGCGCCGGCGAGGGTGGCGGTAGCGGCACGGGCGAGGCAAGCGCCTGCTTCAACGCCAAGCTGGTGACACCGGGCACCCGCTACCGCTGGCACACCGCAGGCAAGCTGGGCGACGGCGGAGCGAACACGTACGCATCCGTCGTGCAGGAGATGACGGTGAAGGGCGGAGCGACGTTTGCGGGTACGTCGGACCTGATCGCCGACGGCGGGCAAGTCACCACCACCATCGCCGGCGTGGTGCTGGCGGGAGAGATGACCCACTATTACCGGCGCCAGGACACGGCGGCCGGGCCGGTGCTGATCAGCTATGGCAGTGCGGCGAACCTGCGCACGGACAGCGGAATTCAGATCGTGACCCAGACCGTGACCAATCCGCCGTCCGAACTGCGCAAATACACGTTGGCGCCCGGCGGCAGCTACGCGCACTACGCCACCTCGGCCGTGACGTCCACGGTGAGCGGCGGCGGCCAGTCCACCACCGTCAACACGACCGACGTCGAGGACTACACCATCCAGTACCTGGGCCAGGAGAGCGTCACGGTGCCTGCCGGCACCTTCCAGGCGTGCCGCTACAGCGTGCGCTTTGCGGACGAGCCGCACCCGTGGGACGAGTACATCGGGGTGGGCAGCGGACTGCCGCTGGTGATGACCGGTGTGGACAGTGAAGGCAACCGGGTGCGCCTGGAGATGCAGGCCGACTCCGAAGTCAATGGCGTGCCGGTGCGCAACTACGACCCCGGCATGCACTGACACGAAAAAATCTTTGAAATGGCCTGCGCCCGTCACAAGGCGAAGGCCTTTTTTAGGGGCTTGCCGCGCTGGACCCAAAAGCGCTGGCACCTTCCGTGATGGACAAATCACCCCGTGGCAGCGCGCCGGCATAAGCCTGCGCGGCGCGCGCCAGTTCCGCCTGCAGCCGATGCGGCTCGGGCAAACGCGACGCCGCGGCACCTCCAGCGCCCGACAGCAAGGCCTGCGACACGCTGCCGTAGGTCATGCTGTGCAGCATGCGCGCCGCGCCCGCGGGCTCCAGCGGCGGGTCGGCCGCGCCGGCCAGCGCCACGCGCCACAGCTCCACCCAGGCTTCGTACTGGCGCGCGAAAGCCGGCAGGCTGGACACCTGGCGCTCCAGCGCGAACAGCTGCGTCCACAGCGGCGCCTGCTCCAGCACCGGCGCCACCTGCGCCTGCAGCTGCGCCGCCACCACCTGCGCCAGCGGCTGGCCCACCGTGCGCCGCGCCGCGCCGCGTGCCTGCTGCGCCAGCGCCTTCACATGCTGGTGCACGGTGAGCGCGGCCAGCGCCTGCATGTTGCCGAAGTACTCGTAGAACGTGCCCACGCCCACCCCCGCCACGGCCACCACCTCGCGCACGGTGGTCCGGCTCCAGCCCACGTCGAGCAAAACCCGAACAAAGGCCTGCTGCAGCGCCAGCGAGCTGGCCTGCGCACGCCCCTGGCGCGGCCTGCGGCGCAGCGCCGGGGCGGGCGCGGGCGCGACCGGCGCAATCCGAACACCCCGGGTGGCCATTGTTCCTAGACTCTTTCCTTCACGCACACGAACACGAGGAGGCACGCCATGGACTGGCACACCCACGAGGTCTTCAACCAGGTCCCGGAACTGACCGACTACGACCTGCTGGCCACCGACCCGGCGCTGCAGGACGCGCTGGCGCGCGCCGGTGCCGGCTGGGCCGGGGAGCAGCTGGGCGCCTACGCACGCCGCCTGGGCTGCGCGCAGACCTACCAGCTCGCGCGCGATGCCAACCACCACACGCCCGAACTGCACCGGTTCGACAGCCGGGGCCAGCGCATCGACCAGGTGGAGTTCCACCCCAGCTGGCACCGCCTGATGGCAATGTACCGCGCCGAGGGCCTGGTCTCGCTGCCGTTCGAGGACACGCGCGCCGGGCGCTGGACGGCCTGGGCGGCGGGTTTCTACCTGCACGGACAGATCGAGCAGGGCACGCTGTGCCCGGCGACCATGACGCAGGCCTGCATCCCGCTGCTGCAAAAGGAAACCGGGCTGTGGGACGCGCTGGGTGACAAGCTCTACAGCCATGCCTACGACCCGCGCGACGTGCCCGCCGCCGACAAGCCCAGCATCTGGGTGGGCATGGGCATGACGGAAAAGCAGGGCGGCTCGGACGTGCGCGCCAACACCACCGTGGCCACGCCCGTGGGCGCCGGCGGGCGCGGCGGCGAATACCTGCTGCGCGGGCACAAGTGGTTCTTCTCCGCGCCCATGTGCGACGCGCACCTGGTGGTGGCGCGCACCGGCGAGGGCGGACCGTTCGCGTGTTTCTACGTGCCGCGCTGGCGCCCGGACGGCCGCAAGAACGCGGTCAACGTGCAGCGCCTCAAGGACAAGGTGGGCAACCGCAGCAACTCCAGCAGCGAGGTCGAGTTCCAGGACGCCTGGGGCATCCTGATGGGCGAGGAAGGCCGCGGCATCCCGACCATCATCGAGATGGCCACCTACACCCGGCTGAACTGCGTGCTGGGCAGCGCCGCCATCCTGCGCCAGGCCACCGTGCAGGCGATCCACTACACGCGCCGGCGCCAGGCGTTCGGCAGGCAGCTGGCCGAGCAGCCACTGATGCGCGCCGTGCTGGCCGACCTGGCGCTGGAGAGCGAGGCCGCGCTGGTGCTGGCCATGCGCCTGGCCGAGGCGTTCGAGTGCGAGCGCAGCGGCGACGCATCCCAGCGCGCCTGGAGCCGCCTGCTGCTGCCGGCGGCCAAGTTCTGGGTCTGCAAGCGCGGGGTGGAGCTCACCGGCGAGGCCATGGAAGCGCTGGGCGGCAACGGCTATGTGCTGGACGGCGCCGTGGGCCGGCTGTTCCTGGAGTCACCCGTCAACTCCATCTGGGAAGGCTCGGGCAACGTCATGTGCCTGGACGTGCTGCGCGCGTTCTCGCGCGAACCGGCGGCCGCCCAGGCGCTCCTGGCCGAGCTGGCGCCCACCGCCGAGGGCGAGCCGCGCCTGGCCGCCGCGCTGGCGCAGGTGCAGGCGCTGCTGGCCCTGCCACCGGGCGACCTGGAGGCGCTGGGCCGGGTGCTGGCGCAGCAACTGGTGCTGCTGGCGCAGGGCTGCCTGCTGCGCCAGCACGCCCCGGCCTGCGTGGCCGACGCCTTCATCGCCACGCGGCTGGGCGAGGGCAGCCTGGGCGGGCGCGTGGCCGGTGCCATCGACACGCGCGGCCTGGACGTGCAGGCGATCCTGGAGCGCGCCCTGCCGGCCTGAGAAATAGGCACCAAAAGGGCCTTGGGCGCTTGCCAGGCAAGCGCCGGCAGCTATCTTTCAAATAGCAACAGGGCGGCGCGCGGCGCTGCGCGACAATGCGCGCCATGCTCACCTTGCAAGACATCCAGGCCGCCGCCGAGCGGCTGCGCGGACAGGTGCTGGACACCCCCTGCGTCGAGTCCCGCACCCTCTCGCAGATCGTCGGCGCGCAGGTGTTCCTCAAGTTCGAGAACCTGCAGTTCACCGCCTCGTTCAAGGAGCGCGGCGCGTGCAACAAGCTGGTCCAGCTCAGCGCCGAGGAGCGCGCGCGCGGCGTGGTGGCCATGAGCGCGGGCAACCACGCCCAGGGCGTGGCCTACCACGCGCAGCGCCTGGG
>DAMCAL010000018.1:0-29082 GCA_032059585.1 Burkholderiaceae bacterium | reverse complement strand
GGTCGTTGCTGCGCGGGTGGCGCACGGCCTTGCTGGTGTTGATGCTGACGACCGCCGGGGAGGCCTTGCGGGCCGCGGCGCTGAAGCTGCCGGTGGCCGGCTGAGCGCCGGGCGTGCTGGGCGCCTCCAGCACCGAGATGCCGGCGCGCGTGGTCGACGCGCCGCGCTGCAGCCAGGTCGGCTGCAGGGTGGTGACGACGAAATATGCCGCGACGAGGACCGTCACGGCCTGGGAAAACAGCAACCAGTAGCGCTTCATGGCAGGGCGGGGCAGAGGGAAAGGCCCCGATTGTCGCGCCAACGTGGCCGGGCCGCGTCGGACGAGCGCGGCACAATCAGCCCCATGAGCATTGCCAGACAAGACCTTCTGGCCCGGTTCGACGCGCTGCTCGAACCTGGGCGGTTCAAGGACTACGGGCCCAACGGGCTGCAGGTGGAGGGCCGGCCGCGGGTGGCACGTATCGTCAGCGGCGTCACGGCGAGCCGCGCCCTGATCGACGCGGCAATCGGCCTGGAGGCGGACGCCATCTTCGTGCACCACGGGCTCTTTTGGCGCGGCATGGACGGGCGGGTCACCGGCTGGCTGAAGGCGCGCCTGCAGCGCCTGCTGGCGCACGACATCAACCTGCTGGCCTACCACCTGCCACTGGACGCCCACTCCGCGCTGGGCAACAACGCGCAGCTGGGCCAGCGCCTGGGCTGGCAGGCCGATGCGCGCTTTGGCGAGCAGGAGCTGGGGTTTGCCGCGCCGTGCGCGTTCGCCAGCGCGCAGGCGCTGGCAGACCACGTGCAGCAGGCGCTGGGGCGCTCCGTGGTGCTGGCCGCGCCCGAGGGGCCGCCGCGCGCGGTGCGCCGGGTGGCCTGGTGCACGGGCGGTGCGCAGGGCTTCTTCGAGTCGGCCATTGCGGCCGGGGCCGATGCGTTCATCACGGGCGAAATCTCCGAACCCCAGGCGCACCTGGCGCGCGAAACCGGTGTGGCCTTCCTCGCGGCCGGCCACCACGCGACCGAACGCTACGGCGCGCCGGCCGTGGCTGGCCACGTCGCCGAAGAGTTGGGGCTGTGGCACCAGTTCGTCGACATCGACAATCCCGCGTGACTCAGTTGCTATAAAGTTTATAGCTGGTTGCGCTTGTACCGCGGGCGCTAGAGGCCTTTTTCATTCAAAACCCATTCCACTCCACCATGCTGCCTGTGGCCATCACCCAGGGCGACCCTGCCGGCATCGGCCCGGAGATCGTCGCCAAAGCCTTCCGCGACGCGCCCGATGTGCTGCAGGGTTGCTTCGTTGTCGGCGACGCGGCAACGCTGGCGCGCGCCGTGGCGCTCACCGGTCAACTGGGGCGGCCGGCTCTGGCGGTGCAGCGCATTGCCGATCTGCAGGAGCTGGCGCAGCTGCCGCCTCTGGCGCTGCCGGTGTGGCAGCCGCCGGGCCTGCCCGGCCCGGTGCCGTTCGGCAGGGTGAGTGCGGAGGCCGGGCGTGCCGCCGCCGACTGCGTCGTCTGGGCCGCGCGCGCGGCGCTGGCGGGGGAAGTGGCGGCCATCGTCACGGCGCCGCTGCACAAGGAGGCGCTGTCGGCCGCCGGCGTGCCGTTTCCTGGCCACACCGAACTGCTGCAGGCCGAGGCCGCGCGCCATGCCGGTGTGCCTGTGGCGCAGATGCCGGTGCGCATGATGCTGGCCAACGACGAGCTGCGCACGGTGCTGGTGAGCATCCACGTGCCGCTGCGCGAGGCGATCGGCGCCGTTACCTGCGCCGGCGTGCTGGAGTCGCTGCGCATCACGCACGCGGCGCTCTCGCGCAGCCTGGGGCGCGCGCCGCGCATCGGCGTCGCGGGGTTGAACCCGCACGCGGGCGAGGGCGGCCTGTTCGGCCGTGAGGAGATCGAGGCCATCGCGCCGGCGATTGCGGCCGCACGCGCCGAACGCATCGACGCGCAAGGCCCTTTCGCGCCCGACACGGTCTTCATGCGCGCGCGCCACACCGCGGTGCGCCCGGGCGAGTTCGATGTGGTGCTGGCGATGTACCACGACCAGGGCTTGATTCCGGTGAAGTACCTGGGGGTCGACAAGGGCGTGAACGTGACGCTGGGCCTGCCCCTGGTGCGCACCAGCCCGGACCATGGCACGGCCTTCGACATCGCGGGCACCGGCCGCGCCGATGCCGGCAGCCTGGTGGAGGCCGTTCGCATGGCGCGGGCCCTGGTGCGCGCCTGAAGCGCACCACAGGCTGCAGTGCGCGCCTGAAGCGCACAGCGGGGTGCACCGCGGGTCAGCCGGCCCTGCGCAGCGCGGCTCTCAGGTCTCCTGCCGCTTCAGGCTGTCGCGGATCTCGCGCAGCAGCTGGATGTCTTCCGGCGGTGCCGCTGGAACGGCAGCCTTCTTTTGTTCCTCTTCTTCCTTGCGGTGCGGCCACTCGCGCTTGAGGCGGTTGATCTGCTTGACCATCATGAAGATGATGAACGCCAGAATGACGAAATTCAGCCCGACGGTGAGGAAGTGCCCATAGGCGAACACCGGCACGCCGGCCTTGCGCACGGCTTCCAGCGTGTGCGGCACGTCGGCCGGGATGCGCGCCAGCGGAACGAACAGGTTGGAGAAGTCGAGCTTGCCGAACACCAGGCCCACCACCGGCATGATGAGGTCGTTGACCACGGAGTCGACGATCTTGCCGAACGCCCCGCCGATGATCACGCCCACCGCCAGGTCGACGACATTGCCCTTGACTGCAAATTCCCGGAACTCATGCGCGATGCCCATCTGACAACCCTCTAGCGTGGATGAAAGGGCCGCAGTATTGCCGAGCTGCGGCGCATGCGCGGCGGAGGTGGAACATTTTCGCTCCGCTACAATTTGGAGTTGACCTTTTATAACGATGCATACCGAGGATCCCCATGAGTGATACTCCGATCGACTCCAGCAAACGGACGTGGCTCATCGCGTCCGGCTGCGCTGGCGCGGCGGGCGGCGTGGCAGTAGCCGTCCCCTTTGTGAGCACGTTCCAGCCGTCCGAGCGGGCCAAGGCGGCCGGCGCTGCGGTCGAGGTGGATATCTCCGGGCTCAAGGCCGGCGAGAAGATCACGGTGGAGTGGCGCGGCAAGCCGGTGTGGATCGTCAAGCGCACGCCCGAGCAGCTGGCCGAGCTGCCCAAGCTGGACGGGCAGCTGGCCGATCCCCAGTCCAAGCGCAACCCCGCGGAGCTGACGCCCGAGTACGCCCGCAACGAGCACCGCTCCATCAAGCCCGAGATCCTCGTGGCCGTGGGTATCTGCACCCATCTGGGCTGCTCGCCGGTGGACAAGTTCACGACCGGGCCCCAGCCCTCGCTGCCCGACGACTGGCACGGCGGCTTTCTGTGCCCGTGCCACGGCTCCACCTTCGACCTGGCCGGCCGCGTGTTCAAGAACAAGCCCGCGCCGGACAATCTGGAGGTGCCGCCGCACATGTACCTGTCGGACACCCGCCTTTTGATCGGCGAAGACAAGAAGGCCTGAGGGGACTGACACATGGCTGCTTATCGCGAATTCAAGGAAGTCTCGCCCAACGCCTCGGCCGGCGCGAAGACCATGAACTGGCTGGAGAACCGTTTTCCGACGGCCTTCGACGCCTACAAGGTTCACATGTCGGAGTACTACGCTCCGAAGAACTTCAACTTCTGGTACATCTTCGGCTCGCTGGCGCTCTTGGTGCTGGTGATCCAGATCGTCACCGGCATCTTCCTGGTGATGCACTACAAGCCCGACGCCGCCAAGGCCTTCGAGTCGGTTGAGTACATCATGCGCGACGTGCCCTGGGGCTGGCTGATCCGCTACATGCACTCCACGGGTGCCTCGGCGTTCTTCGTGGTGGTGTACCTGCACATGTTCCGGGGCCTGCTGTACGGCAGCTACCGCAAGCCGCGCGAGCTGGTCTGGATCTTCGGCTGCGCCATCTTCCTGGCGCTCATGGCCGAGGCCTTCATGGGCTACCTGCTGCCCTGGGGCCAGATGTCGTACTGGGGCGCGCAGGTGATCGTGAACCTGTTCTCCGCGATTCCCTTCATCGGTCCGGACCTGGCGCTGCTGATCCGCGGCGACTACGTGGTGGGCGATGCGACGCTGAACCGCTTCTTCAGCTTCCACGTCATCGCCGTGCCGCTGGTGCTGCTGGGCCTGGTGGTGGCGCACCTGCTGGCGCTGCACGACGTGGGCTCCAACAACCCCGATGGCATCGAGATCAAGGGCCCGGGCAAACCGGTGGACGCCAACGGCCATCCGCTGGACGGCGTGCCCTTCCACCCGTACTACACGGTGCACGACATCCTGGGCGTGTGCATCTTCCTGTTCATCTTCTCGGCCATCATCTTCTTTGCGCCCGAGTTCGGCGGCTACTTCCTGGAGTACAACAACTTCATCCCGGCCGATCCACTGAAGACGCCCGCGCACATCGCGCCGGTGTGGTACTTCACGCCCTTCTATTCAATGCTGCGCGCCATCACGAGCGAGATGATGTATGCGCTGATCGCATGCGTGGTTCTGGGTGCCGGCTTTGGCGTCCTGAAGGCACGACTGCCGGGCATCATGAAGGGCATCGTCGTGGTGGCCGCCGTTGTCGCAATTGCCTTGATGCTGGCCATTGATGCCAAGTTCTGGGGCGTGGTGGTCATGGGTGGTGCCGTGGTGATCCTGTTCTTCCTGCCTTGGCTGGACCACAGCCCGGCGCGCTCCATCCGCTACCGTCCCGACTGGCACAAGTGGATGTACGCGGTGTTCGTGATCAACTTCGTCATCCTCGCCTACCTGGGCGTGCAGCCGCCGTCGCCGATCGGCGAGCGCGTCTCTCAAGTGGGCACGCTGTTTTACTTCGGCTTCTTCCTGCTCATGCCCTGGTGGAGCCAGCTGGGCACGCCCAAGCCCGTGCCCGAGCGCGTGACCTTTGCCGCCCACTGAGCCGAGCTGGAGAACACCAACATGAAGAAGATCATTTTTGCGCTGCTCACCGCAGTGGGCCTGGTTGCCGGCGCGCATGCCGCTGGCGGCGGCATTGCATGGGACAAGGCGCCCGTCAACACCAGCGACACCGCCTCGCTGCAAAACGGCGCCAAGCTGTTCGTCAACTACTGCCTGAACTGCCACTCTGCCGCCTTCATGCGCTTCAACCGCCTGAAGGACATCGGCCTGACCGACGAGCAGATCAAGGACAACCTGCTGTTCACCACCACCAAGGTGGGCGACACCATGAAGGCGGCCATCGATCCGCTGCAGGCCAAGGCCTGGTTTGGCGCCAACCCGCCCGATCTGACAGTGATCGCGCGCTCGCGTGCCGGCTCGGGTGGTACGGGCGCCGACTACCTCTACACTTTCCTGCGCACCTTCTACCGCGACCCGGCGACCGGCACGGGCTGGAACAACCTGGCCTTCCCCAGCGTCGGCATGCCGCACGTGCTGTGGCAGCTGCAGGGCGATCGTCGTCCGGTGTTCGAAGAGCGCACCGTGCACGGTGCGACCGAGCACATCTTCAAGGGCTGGGAGCAGGTTTCCAGCGGCACCATGACGCCCCTGCAGTATGACCAAGCCGTGGGCGATTTGGTGAATTACCTCCAGTGGATGGGGGAGCCGGCGCAGAACACCCGTGTGCGCGTGGGCGTGTGGGTACTGGCCTTCTTGGGGCTGTTCACGCTGATCGCCTGGAGGCTGAACGCCGCCTTCTGGAAAGACGTCAAGTAATTTCCGTTTTTTACAGGGCCCGGTCCGCGTGCGCGAGTACGCTGCCGGGCTGCATGCCAGAGTGGGCGCCTGAGCGCCCACTCTTTTTGATTTTCAGGAGCCGCCTAACATGATGGTGCTTTACTCGGGCACGACCTGCCCTTTCTCCCATCGCTGCCGTTTCGTTCTGTTCGAAAAGGGCATGGACTTTGAGATCCGGGACGTGGACCTGTACAACAAGCCCGAGGACATCAGCGTGATGAACCCCTACGGCCAAGTCCCCATCCTGGTCGAGCGCGACCTCATCCTGTACGAGTCCAACATCATCAACGAGTACATCGACGAGCGCTTCCCGCATCCGCAGTTGATGCCGGGCGATCCCATCGACCGCGCCCGCGTGCGCCTGTTCTTGCTCAACTTCGAGAAGGAACTGTTCGTGCACGTGAACACGCTCGAGTCGCGCGCCACCAAGGGCAATGAGAAGGCGCTGGAAAAGGCCCGCGCCCACATCCGCGATCGCCTCACGCAGCTGGCTCCGGTGTTCCTGAAGAACAAGTACATGCTGGGAGAGGGCTTCTCCATGCTGGACGTGGCCATCGCTCCGTTGCTGTGGCGCCTGGATTACTACGGCATCGAGCTGTCCAAGAACGCTGCGCCACTGCTCAAGTATGCCGAGCGCATCTTCTCGCGCCCGGCCTACATCGAAGCGCTGACGCCCTCCGAGAAGGTGATGCGCAAGTAAGTACCAGGCACTGCGGGCGCCGCGGCGCCCACTCTCAAAGCACGATGATGAACGACGACGCTGCCGCACCGACCTTGCCCTCCACGCGGCCCTACCTGATCCGCGCCCTGCACGAATGGTGCACGGATAACGGCTTCACACCCTACCTCGTGGTGCGGGTGAACGAATCGGTCCGTGTGCCGCGTGAGTACGTGAATAACGGCGAGATCGTGCTCAACGTCAGCCACGACGCCACCAGCGCGCTGCAGCTGGGCAACGATTTCATCGAGTTCAAGGCGAGATTTGGCGGCAAGCCGCACGAGATCATCGTGCCGGTGCGTCGCGTCATCGCCATCTATTCGCGCGAAAACGGCCAGGGCATGGCTTTCCCGCTGGAGGACGAGCCCGAGGTGCAGCCTGGAGCGTCCCTGGCCGCGGCCGAACCTGTACGGCCAGCAGGAGCGGCAACGCTGCAACCCGTGGAGGCCAGCGGCGGCGAACAAACTCCCGAGGACGGGCCGCGCCCGCCCTCCGGCGGCGGACCGCGCCCGTCACTCAAGCGCGTCAAGTAACTCGGCATCAAGCCGCCTTCGGGCGGCTACAATGCGCGCTTTGCCGGTTTAGCTCAGTTGGTAGAGCACCCGCCTTGTAAGCGGTAGGTCGTCAGTTCGAATCCGACAACCGGCACCATCTTCCCGCCTTTCGTTCTTCCTTGCGCCGATCCGCGCGGGCATCTCTGCCCTCAGCCGTGGATTTTCAGGCGGATGGAATTGACTTCCCAGCCTTTACTGCGCAGATGCGCCTGCAGAGCGGGCAGCAGTTGCCGGGTCTTGGCCGCGGCCGCGTTGCCGCGCACCAGCAGGCACCATGAGTCCCCGTCGATCGGGCCGGCCTGCAGCGCCGGGCGCAACAGCGGCGGAATCAGGCCTTCCACTGCCTTGAGCCTTTCGCTGGACTCGCGGGTGAGTGCGGCCAGGCGCGCGAGCGCGGGCGACTCCAGGCTGGCCTGCTGGACGGAAATGGCGTGGTGGCGGCGGGTCATCGGACTGGGGCGGCTTGCAGACGGGTGGGACGGGACGGGCCATTATCGGCCAGGGGTGCGGCGCTTCCCCGGACCGCGCAACTGTGACGGGACGCAAATGTAGAATGCCCCGTTTCGCTGTCTGCGCGGCCCGCAACGCTTTGTCGCCCGGCTGGACAGCGCGTCCGGATCCATCTCATCTAGGAATCGCGGCCGCTGTGCCGCCCTGCAAGGGGCGCGCAACGCGGTCCTGCTCGCATGGCCACCAACTTCCTCACCAAGATATTCGGCAGCCGCAACGACCGGCTGCTCAAGCAATACCGCAAGACGGTCGCGCGCATCAATGCGATGGAGCCCGAGTACGAAGGCCTGAGCGACGAGGCCTTGCGCGGCAAGACGCAGGAGTTCAAGGAGCGCATTGCCCGGGGCGAGTCGCTCGACGCGCTGCTGCCGGAGGCGTTCGCCGTGGTGCGCGAGGGCTCCAAGCGCGTGATGAAGATGCGCCACTTCGACGTGCAGCTCATGGGCGGCATGGCGCTGCACCACGGCAAGATCGCCGAGATGCGCACCGGCGAGGGCAAGACGCTCACGGCGACGCTGCCGGTGTACCTCAATGCCCTGTCGGGCAAGGGAGTGCACGTGGTCACCGTCAACGACTACCTGGCCGGGCGCGATGCGCAGTGGATGGGGCGCCTGTACAACTTCCTGGGCCTGACGGTGGGCACCAACCTGCCGCAGATGCCGCGCGAGGAAAAGCAGGCTGCCTATGGCAGCGACATCACCTACGGCACCAACAACGAGTACGGCTTCGACTACCTGCGCGACAACATGGTCTACGACGCGGGCGAGCGCGTCCAGCGCGGGCTGAACTACGCCATCGTCGACGAGGTGGACTCGATCCTGATCGACGAGGCGCGCACGCCGCTGATCATCAGCGGCCAGGCAGACGACCACACCGCCATGTATGTGGCGATCAACCAGATCGTGCCCCTGCTCACGCGCCAGGAGGGCGAAGCCGACCCGCGCACCGGCGAGGGCGTGACCAAACCGGGCGACTTCACGGTGGACGAGAAGACCCACCAGGTCTTCCTGACCGAGCAGGGCCATGAAAGCGCCGAGCGCATCCTGGCCAGCCACAACCTGATCGCCGAGGGCGCGACGCTGTACGACCCAGCCAACATTGCGCTGGTGCACCACCTGTATGCGGCACTGCGCGCGCACCACCTCTACCACCGCGACCAGCACTACGTGGTGCAGGGCGGCGAGATCGTCATCGTCGACGAGTTCACCGGGCGCCTGATGGCCGGACGCCGCTGGAGCGAAGGCCTGCACCAGGCGGTGGAGGCCAAGGAAGGCGTGACCATCCAGGCCGAGAACCAGACGCTGGCGTCCATCACGTTCCAGAATTACTTCCGCCTGTATGCCAAGCTGGGCGGCATGACCGGCACCGCGGACACCGAAGCCTACGAATTCCAGGAGATCTACGGCCTGGAGACGGTGGTCATCCCGCCCAACCGCCCGAGCCGCCGCGACGACCAGCTGGACCGCGTGTACAAGACCACGCGCGAAAAGTACGACGCTGCCATCGCCGACATCCGCGAGTGCCACGAGCGCGGCCAGCCGGTGCTGGTCGGCACCAGCTCCATCGAGAACTCGGAGATCATCGCGCAGCTGCTCACGCAGGCGAACCTGCCGCACCAGGTGCTCAATGCCAAGCAGCACGCCCGCGAGGCGGACATCATCGCGCAGGCGGGTCGCCCGGGCATGATCACGATCGCCACCAACATGGCCGGCCGCGGCACCGACATCGTGCTGGGCGGCAACGTGGAAAAGGCGGTCGCCGCGCTGGACGAGGACGAGACCCTCACGCCCGAGCAGCGCGCCGTGCGCGCCGAGGAGTTGCGCGCGCAGTGGAAGCAGGACCACGAGAAGGTCACGGCGCTGGGCGGGTTGCGCATCATCGCCACCGAACGCCACGAGTCGCGCCGCATCGACAACCAGCTGCGCGGCCGTGCCGGCCGCCAGGGCGACCCGGGTTCGTCGCGCTTTTACCTGAGCCTGGACGATTCGCTGATGCGCATCTTCGCTGGAGACCGCGTCAAGGCCATCATGGACCGCCTGAAGATGCCCGACGGCGAGGCCATCGAGGCGGGCATCGTCACGCGCAGCATCGAGTCGGCCCAACGCAAGGTGGAGGCGCGCAACTTCGACATCCGCAAGCAGCTGCTGGAGTACGACGACGTCGCCAACGACCAGCGCAAGGTCATCTACCAGCAGCGCAACGAGATCCTGGACGCTCCCGAGCTCGCCGGCCTGATCGATGCCATGCGCGACGACTGCCTGGCCGACCTGGTGCGCCAGTTCGTCCCGGCCGAGTCGGTGGAAGAGCAGTGGGACCTGGCCGGGCTGGAGAAGGCCCTGGCCGCCGACTGGCAGATCGAGCTGGCCCTGCAGCAACGCGTGGAGGGCTCCGAAGCCATCACCGACGAGGACATCCTGGAGATGGTGCAAAAGGCCGGACGCGAAGCCTTCGAAGGCAAGGTGGCGCAGGTCGGGCAGGAAAACTTCACCCAGTTCGAGCGCATGGTGTTGCTGCAGAGCTTCGACTCCAACTGGCGTGACCACTTGGCGGCGCTGGACTACCTGCGCCAGGGTATCCACCTGCGCGGCTATGCGCAAAAGCAGCCCAAGCAGGAATACAAGCGCGAGGCGTTCGAGCTGTTCCGCCAGCTCATCGACCAGGTGAAGAACGAAGTCACCCGGGTCATGATGACCGTGCAGGTGCAGTCGCCCAGCCAGCTGGACGAGGCCGCGCAGGCCATGGAGCAGCGCGGCGAGGGCAGCATCGCCAACGTGACATACAGCGCCCCGGGCGAGGACGGCAATCCGCAGGCCGCGGACGGCGCGCAGCCGGATGGCGCCGGGCAGCAGGCCATGCCTGGCGTGCGCGTCGGTCGCAACGATCCGTGCCCGTGCGGCAGCGGCAAGAAGTACAAGCAGTGCCACGGCAAGTTGAACTGAAGAACTACCCCCTGAGCGGCTAACGCCGCTTCCCCCTTCTCTGGCGCGCTGCGCGCTGGGAAGGGGGACGACACCCGCGCGGCGGGGCGGCCCATGCGCGGTGTCTGCTGACTGGGCCGCGTCGGTTGCAGGGCTTGTTGTCCTTGTTTTGCCTTCTGAAGAAAGACGATCTATGCCCGTGAACCTCTCTGCTCCCAACGCGCAGGATCTGCACCCTGTCGCCGGCGTGCGTATCGGTGTGACCGAGGCCGGCGTGCGCAAGGCCGGCCGCAAGGACCTGACGGTGTTCCTGCTGAACGAGGGCGCCACGGTGGCCGGCGTGTTCACGCAGAACCGTTTCTGCGCAGCGCCGGTGCAGGTCTGCCGCGAGCACCTGCAAGCCGGCGGCGCGGTCCGCGCGATGGTGGTCAACACCGGCAATGCCAATGCCGGCACCGGCGCCGAGGGCCTGGCCCGCGCGCGTGCAACGTGCGAGGCATTGGCGCGTGAGCTGGGCATTGCGCCGCGGCAGGTGCTGCCGTTCTCCACCGGCGTGATCATGGAGCCGCTGCCGGTGGACCGCATCCAGGCCGCGCTGCCCGCGGCGCTGGCTGACGCCCAGCCCGGCCACTGGGCACGCGCGGCCGAGGGCATCATGACCACGGACACGCTCCCGAAGGCGGCCAGCCGCCAGGTCATCCTGGGGGGGTGCACGGTCTCCATCACCGGCATCAGCAAAGGCGCCGGCATGATCCGCCCGAACATGGCGACCATGTTGGGCTTTCTCGCCACCGACGCCTGCATCGCCCCTGAACTCCTGCCGCCCCTGGTGCGCGAGCTGGCCGACCAGTCCTTCAACCGTATCACCATCGACGGCGACACCTCGACCAACGACTCCTTCATGTTGGTGGCAACGCACCGCGCAGGCCATGCGCCCATCACCTCGCTCGACAGCGCGGAAGGCCGGCAGCTGAAGGCCGCGCTGCTGGAGGTGGCGCAGCAGCTGGCCCAGGCCATCGTGCGCGACGGCGAGGGCGCGACCAAGTTCATCACCGTGCGCGTGGAGGGCGGCCGCACGGCCGAGGAATGCCGCCAGGTGGCCTACGCCATCGCGCACTCGCCGCTGGTCAAGACGGCGTTCTTCGCCAGTGACCCGAACCTGGGCCGCATCCTGGCAGCAGTGGGCTACGCCGGCATCGCCGACCTGGACCAGACGCTGATCGACCTGTACCTGGACGACGTACACGTGGCTGCGCAGGGCGGGCGCAATCCGGCCTACCGCGAGGAGGACGGCCAGCGCGTGATGCGGCAAAGCGAGATCACCGTGCGTGTGCTGCTGGGCCGGGGCGATGCGGCAGACACCGTGTGGACCTGTGACCTGAGCCACGACTACGTGACCATCAACGCCGACTATCGCTCTTGAATTGATAGCTGCTCGCGCTTGATGGATAAGCGCTAGAGGCCAATATGACCGTGAATTTTGACCGCCTGATCGACCGCGCCGAGCAGCTCATGGCGCGCCTGGAAGCCGTGTTGCCGGGACCATTGGCTGCGCCCGACTGGTCGGCTGCGGTGGCCTGGCGCTACCGCAAGCGCGCCAGCGGCCATGGCGCCCTGGAGCCTGTGCGGCAGGTTGCGGTCATGCGGCTGGAAGATCTCAAGGAGATCGACGGCCAGAAGGACAAGGTGCGGCGCAACACCGAGCAGTTCGTCCACGGCCGCAGCGCCAACAACATGCTGCTCACGGGCGCGCGCGGCACCGGCAAGTCCTCGCTCATACGCGCCTGCCTGCATGCCTACGCGGACCAGGGCCTGCGGCTGGTCGAAGTGGACAAGGCCGACCTGACGGACCTGCCGGACATCGTCGAGGTGGTCGCGGACCGGCCGGAAAAATTCATCATCTATTGCGACGATCTGAGCTTCGAGGAAGGCGAGGGCGGCTACAAGGCGCTCAAGTCCATCCTGGATGGCTCGGTCGCGGCGGCGACTCCCAACGTGCTGGTGTATGCCACCAGCAACCGCCGCCATCTGCTGCCCGAGCAGATGAAGGACAACCTGAGCTACACCACCAGCGCCGACGGCGAAATCCACCCGGGCGAGGTGGTCGAGGAAAAGATTTCCCTGTCCGAGCGTTTCGGCCTGTGGGTCAGCTTCTACCCGTTCAGCCAGGACGAGTACCTGGCCATCGTGGCCCAGTGGCTGTCGGCGCTGGGTGTGCCGCAGCCGGCAATCGACGCCGCGCGTCCCGAGGCCCTGGTCTGGGCGCTGGAGCGCGGCTCGCGCAGCGGCCGCGTCGCCTGGCAGTTCGCCCGCGATTACGCCGGCCGACAGCATCCCCAGTGACCACGCCGGCCACGCCACGCCCGCGCGTCGAGGTCGCGGTCGGCATTCTGCTGCAGCCGGACGGCGCCTTTCTGCTCGGCACGCGGCCGGCGGGCAAGCCGTATGCGGGATATTGGGAATTTCCCGGCGGCAAGGTGGAGCCGGGCGAGAGCGTTGCGCAGGCTCTGGAGCGTGAGCTGTTGGAAGAGTTGGGCATCAACGCCCAGCAGATCGCGCTGTGGCAGGTGACGGAGCACGACTATCCCCATGCGCAGGTGCGCCTGCACTGGTGCAAGGTACACGCCTGGCAAGGCACGTTCGACATGCGTGAAGGCCAGCAGGTGCGCTGGCAGCGGTTTCCGCTGGACGTGGCGCCTGTGTTGCCGGGGGCCCATCCGATCCTGGCGCTGCTGGCGCGCGAGCGCGGCACGGTCCACTCCCCGGCCTGAGCCCATGGCCTGACCGCAACGAGCGGGGCAAGGCTTTTTCACGCCGGCCGCCGCGCTCGCCGGCCAATACAGGCGCTGGAACTCGACGGCGCCTGGCCACATGCGAAGAATGACCGAAACAGCCAATGGGCGAAGCCGTTCATTTGCCTAAGCGCAATGAACTTACATATAACTGACTCAGTAGGGAATCGTGGATTAGTGCACGATCTTCTTACGTGCGTCTGACAAATCGCACCGTTTCGCTCAGAAATTATTCAGGGTTTTCTCGCTTTTGTCATTGATTGTCGTCATTTAAATTGATTTTAGCGCCACGGCTTTTGCCATGGCGCTGGTTTCAATGCGCAGCACGGCGTCATGGACAGGTATCAGCGAAAGCTGATGTCAGCGGGCTTGCCCCACGTCGCCTTGGCCGCATCCTCACCCCACGGGTTCCGCTCGGCCCGATCGGCAGCGATAAGCCGAAACAGGAGACACATGTCAAAGACGAAATTCACGAACGGCTCTACTCCGTATATTTCGCGTCGCAGTGCATTGCAGGCAGGCGCGGGCGTGGCACTGTCGGGTGTGGCGGGCGTGCGCTGGGCCTTTGCTGCGGACGACAAGCCCGCCATGGGCACCTGGCCCGCAGGCTCCAAGGGCGATACGGTCTATATCGGCGCTGCCGTGCCCCTCACGGGTCCTTACGCGGTGCAGGGCGAAGACGAGCGCAAGGGTATGGAACTCGCCATCGAGCATATCAATTCGAATCATGAATTGATGAAAAAGCTTGCCCCCAAAATCAACAACGGCGTATTGGGCAAGAAGGTCGGATTCCTTTCCGCAGATTCTGCCGCAAAGCCCAACCAGGCCATTCAGGTCGAGCAGACGTTCATTAACCAACACAAGATTGTGGCGATGATCGGCTCGACGTCATCGGCCGTCGCGGTGGCGCTGAATAAGTTTGCGCAGCGCGAGAAAATCATTTACATGGCCGGTATCTCCGGCTCCAACGATACGACCGGCAAGGATTGCGTGCGCTATGGTTTCCGGCAGGGCGTATATGGCGAAATGTGCGCCAATGCCATCGGTCCCATTTTGGTCAAGCAGTTCGGCAAGAACCGCAAGGCCGCGTTCATGACCCCAGACTACACCTACGGCCACACGACGACCGAATCGGTGCGCGACTTCCTGGTCAAGCAGGCGGGCTGGACCATGGTGACCAACCAGGTGTCGCCGCTGGGCACGCAGGACTTCAGCCAGTACCTCACCAACATTGCCAATGCGGGCGCTGACTTCCTGATCAACGTGAACTGGGGCCGCGACGCCGTGCTGTCGAGCCAGCAGGCCAAGCAGTTCGGCCTGATGCCCAAGATGACGCTGGTGCTGCCCTACCAGATCCCGTTCTTTGCGCGGGAAGCCGGCGTGGACATCAGCGAGGGCGTGTTCGCTGCGACCGACTTCTGGTGGACGCTGGAGGACAAGTACCCGCTGGCCAAGATGTTCGTCGAGTCGTTCCAGAAGAAGTATGGCTACCGCCCGGAATGGGGCGCAGAGAACGGCTACATGAGCTTCGCGCACTGGGCGCGGATGGTCACCGAGGCGAACAGCCTGTACCCGCCGGACGTGATCAAGCAGTGGGAAAAGGGCGAGCCCATTCCCCACCTGCTGGGCGACTTCCACTACCGCCCGCAGGACCACCAGTATGTCCGCCCCGTGATCATCGTCCGCGGCAAGGCGAAGAAGGACATGAAGAACCCGGAGGACTTCTGGGAGGTGGTGGACGTGGTGCCGGGCGACAAGGTCATCCAGGCTGCCGATGCGTTCGGCTGCAAGCTGGGCGACTACACCTGACCGCCTGCAGGCGGGCCGCCGGTGCGGCCGGCGCTGCCTTCTTTCTTGCCGGGGCAACTGCCCTCGCCGGCTGCGGCGGGGGCAGTTGCCGCCCGGACAACCGTTCTCCACCCCTTCACGATCGAGGCAGGTCAGCGTGATCAATTGGGCCAATTTCATTTCACAGCTTTTCAACGGGCTGGTGCTCGGCGCTCTGCTCGCGCTGATCTCCTCCGGCCTGACGATCATCTACGGCACGCTGGGCGTGCTCAACCTGGCGCACGGCGCCATGTTCATGCTGGGAGGCTATGCGGGGTGGGTGGCGTTCACCTATACCGGATCGTTCCTCGTCGCGGTCATCGCCGGATCCCTGTTCGTGATGGTGGTCGGGCTGGTCACGGAGCAGCTGATCATTCGGCACTTCTACTCACGGCCACATGAGGACCAGCTCCTGGTGACCTTCGGCCTGGGCATCGTGTTCGTGGAGGCCGTGCGGTTCTTCTTCGGCAGCCTGTCCAAGACGGTACCGCCGCCGGCGCCGCTGACGGGTATCACGCAGATGGGCTTCATGGTCTATCCCACGTACCGCATCGGCTTGCTGGCGATCATCGCGGTGGCGCTGTTTGCGCTGTACTGGGTGCTGTACCGCACCCGCATCGGGATGATCGTGCGCGCCGGGATCGAAGACTCGGTCATGGTCGATTCGCTCGGCATCAACGTCTACCGCATCTTCATGCTGGTGTTCGGCATCGGCGCCATGGCAGCCGGGTTCGCCGGCATCATCAACGCACCGGTGGTCTCGGTGGCGCCCGACGTGGGCGACGCCATTTTGGTGCAGACCTTCGTGGTGGTGGTGATCGGAGGGGTCGGGTCGTTTCCCGGGGCCATCCTCGGCGGGCTGATCGCCGGCGAAATCATCAGCCTGACCTCGATGATCGATCCCGCGTACTCCTACGTGATGCTGTTCGTGGCGATGACGCTGGTGCTGGTGCTGCGCCCGCGTGGGCTGCTGGGCAGTGTCGGACGTGAATGAAGGCAACCGCACCATGACAAGACATCGTCCTTTCCTCGTCGAGGCGCTGACCCTCGCTGCGCTCGTCGCTGCACCGTTCGTGCTGCCCCATTTGGGTTTCTCCCCGGCGACGATCAACCGCATCCTCATCTGGGGCTTGGTCGGCATCGGCTTCGATCTGCTGTTCGGCTACACCGGCCTGTTGTCGTTCGGCCAGTCCGCGTTCTTCGGCTCGGGCGGCATGTTCGCCGCCTACCTGCTCACCCAGACCTCGTTCACCAACACGATTGCCGCCTTGCTCCTGGGCACGGTCTTCGCGGGGGTGATCGGGTACGTGATCGGGCTGATCGCACTTCGGCGCACGGGCATCTACTTCGCGATGATCACGGTGGCCATCGCCGAAGTGTTTTTCTTCGTCGAGTTCAACCCGCTGTCCCGGTTCACCGGTGGCGAGAACGGACTGCCAGGCGTGCCGCCACCCAACCTCCCGCTCGGGTTCACGACTCTGGAGTTCACCAGCAACTTCCAGATGTACATGTTCTTCGCATTCTGGTACTTCGTGGGCCTGGTGATCGCGCTGCGCATCGTGCGCTCGCCGTTTGGCCTGGTCATGCGGGCGATCCGCGAGAACCCGCTGCGCGCCCAGGCGCTGGGACACAACATCCACAGCTACAAGCTCGTGGTGTTCGTCATCGCGGCGATGTACGCCGGCTTCGGCGGGGGGTTGCTGGGCATGCTGCAGGGCTTCATGCCGCCGGATGCCTTCATGTTCGCCACCTCCGGCGAGATCGTGATGCAGACGGCTATTGGGGGCGCCGGGACGCTGTTCGGCCCGCTGCTGGGCGCGATCGTGTGGCTGTACCTCAGCGACTTTTTCCAGACCGTGCTCAACCTGGGAGGCACCTGGAAGCTGATCCTGGGCATCGTGTTCGTGCTGCTGGTGTGTTTCCTGCGCAAGGGGCTTGCCGGGGGCATCGCCGATCTGTACCACCTGCTGCGCCAGCGGCGCCAGGTGGCGCAGCCGGAAGTCACGACGCCTGTGGTTGCCCCGTCGTCTGCAGGCATGCGTGCTGCGGCGGTGGACACGCCCGTGACCGTCAAGGCGACCACCGGAAAAAGCGGGCCCATCCTGCAAGCCACCGGCCTGACCAAGCGCTACGGCGGGCTGCTGGCCAACAGCGACATCGACTTCCGTGTGGACCACGGCGAGATCCGCGGCATCATCGGCCCGAACGGCGCCGGCAAGAGCACGTTTTTCAAGATGCTGACGTGCGAAGTCGAACCCACGGCAGGCCGGATCGTGTTCGACGGCAAGGACATCACGCAGATGAACGTCACGGACGCCTGCCAGATGGGCCTGACCAAGAGCTACCAGATCAACCAGCTCTTCGAGCGCCTGACGGTGCGGCAGAACCTGACCATTGCGGCGTTGGGGGAGTTGCGAGGCAAGTTCAAACTGGACCTGTTTCGCAGCCTGCACAAGGTGCCCAAGCTCAACCGCCTGGTGGAACAGACCGCAGCCCTGGTGAACCTGGGCGCGCGCCTGGACGCGCCCGTGTCCGAGCTGGCCTATGGCGAGAAGCGCCGGCTGGAGATTGGCCTTGCGCTGGCGACCTCGCCCAGCCTGCTGCTGCTGGACGAGCCGTTGGCGGGCATGAGCCCACAGGAGCGGGTGGAGACCGTGGCGCTGCTCAAGTCCATCGCGCGCGGACGCACGCTGGTGATCATCGACCACGACATGGACTCGCTGTTCGAGTTGGTCGAGAAGGTCACCGTGCTCCAGGAAGGGCGGCTGCTGGTGGAAGGCACCCCCGAAGAAATCAAATCTGACCCCAAGGTCCAAGAGGCCTACCTCGGGGGTGTTTATGAGGAGGTGGCATGAGCCTGCTCGAAGTCACAGGACTGAACAGCTACTACGGCGACAGCCACATCCTGTTCGATGTCGGCCTGCACGTGGAGAAGAACGAGGTGGTCGCACTGCTGGGCCGCAACGGCGCGGGCAAGTCGACCACATTCAAGAGCCTGATGGGCGTGGTACGGCCCCGCAGCGGCAGCGTCCGCCTCGAGGGCGTGGAGCTGGTTGGCAAGAAGGCGCATGCGATCGCCCGCCTGGGGATGCAGCTGGTGCACGAAGAGCGCCGGGTGTTCGGCAGCCTCACTGTCGAGGAGAACATCGTCCTGGCGGGGCTGACCGCGGAGAACAAGTGGCCGCTGGCCCGCATCTACGAGATGTTTCCTCGGCTCAAGGACCGCTGCCGCAGCCGCGGCACCGACCTCTCGGGCGGTGAACAGCAGATGCTGGCCATTGCCCGTGCTCTCGTGCGCGATCCGAAGATCGTCCTGCTCGACGAGCCGTTCGAAGGGCTGGCGCCGGTGATCGTGAAGGACCTGGTGCGCATTTGCCGGGATCTGGCGCAGGCAGGGCAGACGATCGTGCTGATCGAGCAGAACCTGGCCGCCACCTTGTCGTTGGCGAAGCGCGTCTACATCCTGAACAACGGCCACGTCGCCCATGAGGGGACAGCGGCCGAGCTCAAGGCGCAGCCCGAGATCATCCAGCGTTACCTTGGAGTCTGACCGCGCAGCGCTGCTCGCCCGCGGGTCCGCAGGCAAGCGTTCACAGGCGCCCAGCGGTGTCGGCCCACACCGGGGCGACCGCTGCGTCACTGCCGTTCGCCCGAGGGATGTTCCGAACTATCGCAGGTGGGCGGGGGCGTTCTGTACGCGCCCGAGCCCCACCATCCACATGGGGGATGAGCGCGGCCAGGACGCCTACACGGTCGGGTCCGTGGCCGCGCCTGGATCGGGCGGCTCGGCGCCCGGCACGCGGAAATCCTCATTGGCCCAGGCGCCCAGATCGATCTTGCGGCAGCGCTCGCTGCAAAACGGGCGAAAGGGGTTCGCCGGGCTGTACATGCTGGCGCCGCCGCAGGTCGGGCACACGACCTGGCGAGCCGGGCGCGGGGCGCTATCGGGTGGGGCTGTGTCTGCCATAAAGGAAACGGAGTCACGCGCACAGCGTGAGTTCAAACGCCGCGTCCTCGTTGCTGGCCACCAGCCGTCCTCCCGGCTCCTGGCGCATCAGGCGCACGGACACGACCAGCCGGTTGCCGCTGATTTCGGGGATGAGCTGCAGCGCCGGGTCGATGCGCAGGCGCAGCAGCTGAAACGTGCGCCCCTGCGGCAGGTTCTGTTGGAATTGGCCGCGTTCGGCGGCCACCTTCTGGGGCACGCCCGCGTCACGCAGCAGGCGCAACAGCAGCAGCACCGCATCGGCCAGCGGCGCCAGCGTCGCGGCCCACCGTTCCAGGTCCTGTTGGCGCCGCTGGGGTGGCAGTTGCTGCCACGCGTAATAGGCGGGCAGATCGAAGCCACAGGTTCCGCCCGGAATGCCCACGCGGCTGCGGATGCTCATCAGCCATTCGTTTTCGGTCAGCGACTGGCCCGCTTTGCCGCTTTGCGCGTTCAGGCTGGCAAAGCACTGGTCCAGTTGCGCGATCACGCCTTCCAGCGCTGCTTCGGAAATCGAAGGGTTGCCGCGGAACCCTTCCAACTGATGCTTGTGGCGCTCCAGATCCTTGAGCACGTCGGTCTTGAGGTCTGCGCGCGCCGCTACATCCATGACCTCGAAAACGGTCACCAAGGCGAAGTGGTGGTCCAGGGGGTGGGCGCGCCCGATCAGCTCGCCCAGGCGGCGAAAAAGCTGCTCCAGGCGCAGATAGGTTCTCAGGCGTTCGTTGAATGGGTATTCGTAGAGGATCACGCTACGGCTTCCTGGGGTGGGCGCATGGGGTCTGGAAGAGATTTTTCATCATAGCCCGAAGCGGGCTGCAACCCCCCGTGCCAGCGACTGCAGTTGCGCAAGCCCTAGTCCGTCATTGAACACCACCCAGTCGGCAGCCGCTCGGCGCGCGGCGCGGCTGCTCTGGCTGGCCATGATCGCGCGTACCGCGGCTTCGTCTAGGCCGCTGCGTGCCTGTACGCGGGCAACCTGCGTGGCTTCCGTGCAGTCGACCACCACGACGGCATCGAGCCGGCGTGGCCAGCGCGTCGATTCGGTCAGCAGAGGAATGTCCAACACCACCAGCCGATGGCCTGCCTGAGCGGCGCATCGCTCGGCCTCTGCCATGGCTGCACCCACCAGCGGGTGCACGATCGCTTCCAGGCGGGCTCGCGCGTGGGCATCGGAGAAGGCGAGTTCCCGCATGCGCGCGCGGTCCAGCGCGCCGGTGGCGTCGATGTAGGCCTCTCCGAACTCGGAGCGGATGGCGCCGATGGCGCTTCCGCCAGGCTGCGTCACGCTGCGTGCCACCTGGTCGGCATCGATGAGGGCGGCGCCCTGGGCCTGCACCATCGCCGCAAAGGTGCTCTTGCCGCTGCCGATGCCGCCGGTCACGCCGAGGCGGGCCGCCCTCGGCAGGCTCATGCGAGTCCTAGAACCGAGAAAACGCCCTGCAGAAGGCGTTGCGGCCCCCACAGCAGCGCGGCGAATCCGGCGCCCGCGAGAAAGGGGCCAAAGGGCACGTATTTGCCCTCGCGCAGGCTGCTTGCGAACTTCATCGCGATACCCACGACGGCGCCGAGGACCGACGCCAGCAAGATCATGGGCACCAGTGCCTGCCAGCCGAACCAGGCTCCGAGGGCACCAAAGAGTTTGAAGTCGCCATAGCCCATGCCTTCCTTGCCAGTGGCCAGTTTGAAGGCCCAATAGACCGACCACAGCGACAGGTAGCCTGCGGCGCCGCCGATCACGGCATCCGTCGCGGGCACGGCCGTCAGACCGGCCACCGCTGCCAGCAGACCGCCCCACAACAGCGGCAGCGTGATGTCGTCGGGCAGCAGCGTGGTGTCCCAGTCGATGGCCGTGAGCGCGACCAGCGCTGCGCAGAAGGCGCACCAGACTGCGGCGGTGGTGGTCATCCCCCAGCGGTAGGCACAGGCGAAAAACAGGGCGCCTGTCGCCAGCTCGACCAGTGGGTAGCGCCCGCTGATCCGCGTCTGGCAGGCCGAACAGCGACCTCGCAGGGCCAGCCAGCTGAGCACCGGAATGTTCTCGTGCCAGCGCACGCCGTGGCCGCACGAGGGACAGCGCGAGCGCGGCGTCCACAGGTTGAACGGCTCTGCAGGCGCAGGCGCAATGGCGTCTGACGCGGACAACCCGGTGTCGCGTGCGTACTGCGCACACTCGGCCGCCCATTGGCGCTCCATCATCAGAGGCAGACGGTGGATCACAACGTTCAGGAAGCTGCCCACCAGCAATCCCAGGATGCCGACCAAGGCGGCATCCACCACAGGAGACCCCACCATCAGACCACTTGGCCCAGCTTGAAGATGGGCAGGTACATCGACACCACGATGCCGCCGATGATCGTGCCCAGGAACACGATGATGATCGGCTCCATCAGGCTGGACAGGCCCGCGACCATTTCATCGACCTCCTGTTCGTAGAAGTCTGCTGCCTTGCCCAGCATATGGTCCAGCGCGCCCGACTCTTCACCGATGGCTGTCATCTGCAGGACCATGGAAGGGAAGACATTGGCGTTGCCCATGGCGGCCGTGAGGCTGGTGCCGGTAGAGACCTCTTGCTGGATCTTTTCGGTCGCCGACGAATAAACGTAATTGCCGCTGGCGCCGCCCACCGAATCCAGCGCTTCCACCAGCGGCACGCCGGCGGCGAACATGGTGGACAGCGTACGCGTCCAGCGCGCCACGGCGGATTTGTTGATCAACTCACCGAACACGGGAATCTTGAGCAGCGCCCGGTCCATGACCTGCTGCATGCGTTCGTTGCGCTTCCACGCCTGCATGAAGAAGTAGAACCCCCCACCCAGCACACCGAAGATCAGCCACCAGTAGGCGACGAAAAACTCGCTGATCGCCATCACGAACAGCGTGGGCGCGGGCAGGTCTGCGCCAAACGAGGAAAAGACTTCCTTGAATGCCGGGATGACGAAAATCATGATGATGGTCACCACCACGAAGGCCACGACGATCACCGAGATGGGATACATCAGTGCCGAGCGGATCTTGGACTTGATCGCCTCGGTCTTCTCCATGTACAGCGCCAGCCGGTCCAGCAGCGCTTCCAGGATACCGGCGGCTTCGCCCGCCTCGACCAGGTTGCAGTACAGCGCGTCGAAATACATCGGGTACTTGCGAAACGCCATGTTCAGCGAGGTGCCCGTCTCGACGTCGGCGCGGATGTCGTTGAGCAGCTTGGTGACGCTGGGGTTGCTGTTGCCGCGCCCGACGATGTCGAACGACTGCAGCAGCGGCACGCCGGCCTTCATCATGGTGGCCATCTGGCGGGTGAACAGGGCGATGTCCTTGGGCTTGATCTTCTTGCCCGAACGCATGCGCCGCTTCTTGATCTTCGTCGGCAGCACGCCCTGCCGGCGCAGCGTCGCCTTGACCTGGTTCTCGCCGGCGGCACGCACCTCGCCGCGCACGATCTTGCCGCTGCGGTCCTTGCCCTCCCACTCAAAGACGATGTCCTTGATGCCCCTCGATGCAGCCGTAGCCATACCGTCCACCCCTCTTTGATGAATATGCGCGTCACTCGTTGGTGACGGCGAGTACTTCTTCCAACGAGGTCACTCCGAGCTTGGCCTTGTGCAGGCCCGCGTCGCGCAGCGAGCGCACGCCATCGCGCCGTGCCTGCGCGGCAATGTCCAGCGCACTGCCGTCGCGCAGAATGATCTGCTGCATCTCTTCCGTGATGGGCATGACCTGGTAGATGCCCACGCGTCCCTTGTAGCCGTTGTTGCAGGCGCTGCAGCCCACGGGCCGGTACGTGACCCAGGAACCATCGATCTCGTCATCCTTGTACCCGGCATCGAGCAGCGCCTCGTGCGGAACGTCTGCGGGCAACTTGCAGTTCGGGCACAGGCGCCGTGCCAGACGCTGGGCGGTGATCAGGATGACGCTGGACGCGATGTTGAAGGGTGCGATCCCCATGTTGCGCATGCGCGTGAGGGTCGTCGGTGCGTCGTTGGTGTGCAGCGTGGACAGCACCAGGTGGCCGGTCTGCGCGGCCTTGATGGCGATGTCGGCGGTTTCCAGGTCGCGGATTTCGCCCACCATGATGATGTCCGGGTCCTGCCGCAGGAAGGCCTTGAGGGCCGTGGCGAACGTGAGTCCGGCCTTCTCGTTGACATTGACCTGGTTCACACCCGGCAGGTTGATTTCCGACGGGTCTTCCGCCGTCGCGATGTTCACGCCCGGTTTGTTGAGCAAATTCAGGCAGGTATAGAGCGAGACCGTCTTGCCCGAACCGGTAGGGCCTGTGACCAGGATCATCCCGTACGGCCGGCCGATGGCCGTCATCAACCGCTCCTTTTCCTCCGGCTCGTACCCCAGCGCCTCGATGCCGAGCTTGGCACTGCTGGGGTCGAGAATGCGGATCACGATCTTCTCGCCGAAGAGCGTAGGCAGAGTGCTGACGCGAAAGTCGATCACCCGGTCGGCGCCCACCTTGAGCTTCATCCGCCCGTCCTGCGGGACGCGCTTTTCCGAGATGTCCAGGCGCGAGATGACCTTGATGCGCGAGGCCAGTTTTTCCTTGATGGCGATGGGCGGAGAGGCGATTTCGCGCAGTTCGCCGTCGATGCGGAACCGTACGCGGTACTGGTGCTCATAAGGTTCGAAATGCAGGTCGGAGGCGCGCATGTTGAATGCGTCCAGCAGCATCTTGTGCAGGAACTTGACGATGGGCGCGTCTTCGACTTCGTTGGCTGCGCCCTCGGCCTCTTCGGACGTTTCCTCTACCTTGATGTCGTCGAAATCGAAGTCCGACATGCTGGAGGAGGCCTGCAGCGATTCACTTCCCTTGGAAGCGGCTTCGATCAGCCTGAGCAGCTTGTCGTACTCGGCGATGACCCAGTCCACGCCCATTTGCGTGGTGAACTTGATCTTCTCGGCGGCTTCCTGGTTGGTCGGGTCGGCGGTGGCAACGATCAGCCGGTTGCTGCGTTTGGCCAACGCCACCACGCCGTACGCCTGGCACAGCTTGATGTCGAGCAGCTCGCGCGAAATGCGCAGGGGATCGATGGCATTGAGGTCAAGCAGCGGCGCGCCGAATACCGATGAGACGGTATGCGCCAGGTCGGCGCAGGTGATGGTGCCGTCAGCGGTCAGGGCAGCGATGAAGCTGGTCCGGCTGGCCTGCGCCTTGGTGTAGATCTCCTCGGCAGCCTTCTGACTCAGCTTGTCCACCGACATCAGGGCACGCGCGAGCCCTGGAAGGGCGATCGATTGTGTCGGTTTCTGGGGGGTGGTGGCGGCAGCCATGGACGAAAGGCAACGACTCTCTAGAGGGGATTGGGCATCCTAACATTGACCATGCGCTGGCCAGCCAAGGGCACTCCCCAGGTGCCGCACTGGTGAGTGCGCGCATGCAACACCTGGACGTGGCCGAGGTGCGTAGCCGACGGGGCAGGGCCACCAGCGACCCACGCCAGAAACAACAAAGCTCCGTCGAGCGGAGCTTTGTGCAGGCCTTGGCGGCCTTGGATTTTGGTCGGGGTGAGAGGATTCGAACCTCCGGCCTCTACGTCCCGAACGTAGCGCTCTACCAGGCTAAGCTACACCCCGAAAGCTCCTTGCATCCACGCACTTCAAGTGCGCCGCTCAAGCAGCTGAGCCGCCAATTGTAGCAAACCTTCAGCATAAGAATTGGCTGGCAGCTTGCGTGCCGCATCGATTGCCAGCTGTGCCTGGGTCGCTGCGGCCTGACGGGTGGCGTCCAGCGCACCCGTTTCGCGGATGATGGCTACCACGTTGGGCAGCTCGTCGGTCGAGCCGGTTTCGATCACTCTGCGCAGCAGCTGTTGCTGCTCCGGATTGCCGCGCTGCATGGCGATGATGAGGGGCAAGGTCACCTTGCCCTCGCGCAGGTCGTCGCCCAGGTTCTTGCCCATCTCGCCGGCATCGCCGTCATAGTCCAGCACGTCGTCAATGACTTGGAATGCTGTACCCAACGCCTGGCCGTAGTCGGCGCAAGCCTGCTCAATGTCGGCGTTGCTGCCGGCCAGGAGGGCCGCCAGGCGCGCGCTGGCCTCGAACAGCTTGGCGGTCTTGGACCGGATCACTTCGAGATAGCCAGCTTCGTCCAGCGAGGCATCATGGGTGTTCATGAGCTGCTGCACCTCGCCCTCTGCGATGACATTGGTGGCGTCAGCCAGCACCTGCATGACACGCATGTTGCCCGTGTCCACCATCATCTGGAAGGCGCGCGAGTAGAGGAAGTCGCCCACCAGCACGCTGGCCGGGTTGCCGAAGTTCTCGTTGGCGGTAGCGCGGCCACGGCGCAAGGTGGATTCGTCCACGACATCGTCGTGCAGCAGCGTAGCGGTGTGGATGAACTCGACCACTGCCGCCAGATTGAAGCGTTGCGCGCCCTGGTAGCCGAGTGCACCGCTGACCAGCAGCAGCAGGGCGGGGCGCAGGCGCTTGCCGCCTGCAGAGATGATGTAACGGGCCACCTGGCCCACCAGCGGTACGCTGGACTGCAGACGGGTGGCGATGACCTTGTCCACCTTCTGCATGTCTTCGGCGATCAGGGCGAGGGCGGCGGCGGTGCTGGGGGATTGGACTGCCAAGATGGTGGCCGGTTGGTGGCAAAACCCCGGATTATAGGAACGCTCGCGCGGAGCCTAAGGTGGCGTGCAGCCCCGTGTGGGCGTGCAAGTGGGCGCGTGCATTGGTGTTTTTGGCGGGCCGTAGTACAATCGCAGGTTCCGCAAAAATTCGTTTGCGGAACTCCAACTGAACGAGGTTTACATGTACGCGGTCATAAAAACCGGTGGCAAGCAGTATCGCGTTGCCGCTGGCGAAAAAATCAAGGTAGAACAGATTGCTGCGGATGTGGGCCAGGAAATCGTGATCGACCAGGTTCTGGCCGTCGGCAACGGCGCGGAACTGAAGGTGGGCACGCCCCTGGTATCCGGCGCAAGCGTCAAGGCCACCGTCGTGGCCCACGGCAAGCACGACAAGGTGCGCATTTTCAAGCTGCGTCGTCGCAAGCACTACCAGAAACACCAAGGCCATCGCCAGCAGTTCACCGAACTGCAGATCGAAGCGATTGCTGCTTGATTGTTGAGCACCAGGAGAAGATCTCATGGCACAGAAAAAAGGCGGCGGCTCTACGCGAAACGGGCGCGATTCCAAGCCCAAGATGCTCGGTGTGAAAGCTTACGGTGGTGAGCTGGTCAGCGCCGGCTCCATCATCGTGCGCCAGCGCGGCACGCGCATGCACCCTGGTGTGAACGTGGGCCTTGGCAAGGACCACACGCTGTTCGCACTGGTGGACGGCCATGTGTCGTTCGCCACCAAGGGCGCATTGGCCAAGCACACGGTGAACATCACCCCCGCCTGAAGCGCTTCGCCGCACCAGGCATGATGCGAAAAGCCCCGCTTGTCGGGGCTTTGTTGTTGGCGCCGTGCGCTGCGCCTGGCGCAGCCCCCATTTTTGTAAACTGCGACCCATGAAATTTGTCGACGAAGCCTTCATCGACGTCGCCGCCGGCGACGGCGGCAACGGCTGCGTGTCGTTCCGCCACGAAAAATACAAGGAATTCGGCGGGCCCGACGGCGGTGACGGCGGGCGCGGCGGCCATGTCTTCGCGCTGGCAGACCCCAACCTGAACACGCTGGTGGACTACCGCTACTCGCGCCGGCACGAGGCCAGGCGCGGCGGACACGGCATGGGCTCGGACATGTTCGGCGCGGCGGGCAGCGACATCACGCTGAAGATGCCGGTAGGCACCATCATCAGCGACGCGGAAACCGGGCAGGTGCTGCACGAACTGCTCACGCCGGGTGAAGTCATCACCATTGCCAAGGGCGGCGACGGCGGTTTCGGCAATCTGCGCTTCAAGAGTTCGATCAACCGCGCGCCCCGGCAGAAAACGCCGGGCTGGGCTGGCGAGCGCAAGAGCCTCAAGCTGGAGCTGAAGGTGCTGGCCGACGTGGGCCTGCTGGGCATGCCCAACGCCGGCAAGTCCACCTTCATCGCCGCAGTCTCGAACGCGCGGCCGAAGATCGCCGACTACCCGTTCACCACGCTGCACCCCAACCTGGGCGTGGTGCGCGTGGGGCCCGAGCAAAGCTTCGTCGTGGCCGACATCCCCGGCCTGATCGAGGGCGCATCCGAAGGCGCCGGCCTGGGCCACCAGTTTCTGCGCCACCTGCAGCGCACGCGGCTGCTGCTGCACGTGGTGGACCTGGCGCCGTTCGACGAAGGCGTGGACCCGGTTGCCCAGGCGCGTGCCATCGTCGCCGAGCTGAAGAAGTACGACCCCGCGCTGCACGCCAAGCCCCGCTGGCTGGTGCTGAACAAGTTGGACATGGTGCCAGCCGAGGAGCGCACGGCCCGGGTGGAGGATTTCGTGCGGCGCTTCCGGTGGAAAGGCCCGGTGTTCCAGATCTCCGCCCTGACGCGCGAAGGCTGCGAACCCCTGATCAAGACCATCTACCAGCATGTGCGGGCCCAGCAGCAGGTGGAAAACGCCCCGGCGGGCGAAGTGGACCCGCGCTTTGCCGGCGAAGGCGATCCGCTCGCCTGACTGCAGTTCCCGTGTTGCTATACATAAAATAGCTATCAGCGCTTACTCCGTAAGCGTCAGAGCCACTTTTCATTCAAATGACGACATCCCATGTGTTGCGCGATGCCCGGCGCATCGTGGTCAAGGTAGGCTCCAGCCTGGTCACCAACGAGGGCCGTGGGCTGGACGAAGCCGCCATCGGCGAGTGGAGCCGCCAACTGGCGGCACTGGTGCGGGGCGAGGCGGGCGTGGCGCGCGAGGTCATCATGGTCTCCAGCGGTGCGATTGCCGAAGGAATGAAGCGCCTGGGCTGGAGCCGCCGACCGCGCGAGGTCAATGAGCTGCAGGCGGCTGCCGCCGTCGGACAGATGGGCCTGGCGCAGATGTACGAAACCAAGCTGCGCGAGCAGGGCATGGGCAGCGCGCAGGTGCTGTTGACCCATGCCGACCTGACCGACCGGGAGCGCTATCTGAATGCGCGCTCCACATTGCTGACGCTGCTGGACCTGGGGGTGGTACCGGTCATCAACGAAAACGACACCGTAGTCACCGACGAGATCAAGTTCGGCGACAACGACACGCTGGGTGCACTGGTCGCCAACCTGGTGGAGGCAGACGTGCTGGTCATCCTGACCGACCAGAAGGGCCTGTACACCGCCGATCCGCGCCGCGACCCGGCGGCGCAGTTCGTGCACCAGGCGCAGGCGGGCGACGCTGCGCTGGAGGCCATGGCCGGGGGCGCGGGCTCGTCCATCGGCAAGGGCGGCATGCTGACCAAGATCGTCGCCGCCAAGCGCGCGGCCGGTTCGGGCGCTTCCACCGTGATCGCCTGGGGCCGCGAGAACGACGTGCTGCTGCGCCTGGCGCGGGGCGAGGCGATCGGCACGCTGCTCGTGGCGCAGACTGCCAAGACGCACGCGCGCAAGCGCTGGATGGTGGACCATTTGCAGTTGCGCGGATCGGTGACGGTGGACGCTGGCGCTGCGGCCAAGCTGCGCGGCGAGGGCAAGAGCCTGCTGCCCATCGGCATGGTGGCAGTGGAGGGCGATTTCGCCCGGGGCGACGTGATCGCGGTGCGCGATGCCGCTGGCGGCGAGATCGCGCGCGGCCTGGCCAACTACGCCAGCGCCGAGGCCCGGATGCTGTGCCGCAAACCGTCGTCGGAGTTCGAGCGCCTGCTGGGCTACGCGGCCGAGCCGGAGATGGTGCACCGCGACAACATGGTGCTGACGCACCGTTGACACTGCGCTGCGCCACCTTCCGGTCTTCAGGCTCCTGCGGCTTTGCCGGCTGCCCCGGGCGCCGGTGCGTCGTCGCGGCTGGTGGCGGCGCTGTCGAGCGCAGCAGGCGCGCTGGTTTGCGGGTCCGGGTCGAAGCTGGCGCCAGGCGGCAGCTCCACGCCGGGCCTGACCAGCATGCCACCGCCACCGCGGTGCAGTCCCAGCGGCGCCGCTGCATCCATGTCCCGCGCGCGCATGCCGCTGCGCAGGTAGCGGTTGCGCTGCTCGTGGCGCGGCAGGA
>DAMCAL010000017.1:0-30305 GCA_032059585.1 Burkholderiaceae bacterium | reverse complement strand
GCAAAGGCCTGATCGGCAAGATCGGCGAGAACATGTCGTTCCGCCGCTTCAAGCGTTTCGAGGGCACGCAGCTCGCCTCGTACCTGCACGGCACGCGCATCGGCGTGGTGGTCGAGTACGAGGGCGACGCCGCCGCCGCCAAGGACGTGGCCATGCACGTGGCCGCCATGAAGCCGGTGGCCGTGACGTCGGCCGAAGTGCCGGCCGAGCTGATCGAGAAGGAGCGCAGCGTGGCCGCTGCCAAGGCAGCCGAGTCCGGCAAGCCTGCCGACATCACCGCCAAGATGGTCGACGGCTCGGTGCAGAAGTACCTGAAGGAAGTGTCGCTGTCCGACCAGGTCTTCGTGAAGGCCGCCGACGGCAAGCAAACCGTTGGCCAGATGCTCAAGGAAAAGAACACCAAGGTGCTGGGCTTCACCCTGTACGTGGTGGGCGAGGGCATCGAGAAGAAGACGGACGACTTCGCTGCCGAAGTGGCCGCGCAGGTCGCGGCCGCCAAGACCGGCGCCTGAACCCCGCTCGACCGCCTTACGTTTCCATCCCTTCCTTGCCCTACGGAGATTTGCCCATGAACGCCCCCGCCACGCCAGCCTACAAGCGCATCCTGCTCAAGCTGTCGGGTGAGGCGCTCATGGGAGATGACCCGTTCGGCATCAACCGCACCACCATCGAGCGCATGGTGGCGGAGATCGCCGAGGTCACCAGCCTGGGCGTGGAAGTGGCAGTGGTGATCGGCGGCGGCAACATCTTTCGCGGCGTCGCGGGCGGTTCCGTAGGGATGGACCGCGCCACGGCCGACTACATGGGCATGCTGGCCACGGTGATGAATGCACTGGCACTGGCCGATGCCATGGACAAGCAGGGCCTGACGGCGCGCGTCATGTCGGCCATCGGCATCGAGCAGGTGGTGGAGCCGTACGTCCGCCCGAAGGCGCTGCAGTACCTGGAAGAGGGCAAGGTGGTGGTGTTTGCCGCCGGCACCGGCAATCCTTTTTTCACCACCGACACGGCCGCTGCCCTGCGCGGCGCGGAGATCGGTGCGCAGCTGGTGCTCAAGGCCACCAAGGTCGACGGCGTGTACACCGCCGACCCGGTGAAGGACCCGGCTGCCACGCGCTATGCCAAGCTGACGTTCGACGAGGCCATGGTGCGCAACCTCGGCATCATGGATGCCACGGCCTTCGCGCTGTGCCGCGACCAGAAGCTGCCCATCCGGGTGTTTTCCATCGTCAAACCAGGCGCCCTGAAGCGCGTTGTGATGGGCGAGGACGAGGGCACCTTAGTGTACGCTTGAGCGCTTTGCCGCGCCGGCGCTCACGCCCCTGGCCTGTTGCCGGCGCCGCGTCCGTGTTGAAGGAATTTCCATGACCATCGCCGATATCAAAAAAAGCACCGAAGGCAAGATGGAGCAGTCCATCGCCGCGCTGAAGAACAACCTGTCCCGCATCCGCACGGGGCGTGCCAACCCGCAACTGCTCGACACCATCCATGTCGAGTACTACGGCTCCATGGTGCCGCTGTCGCAGGTGGCGAACGTGGCCTTGCTCGACGCCCGCACGATCAGCGTGCAGCCCTGGGAGAAGAACATGGGCGCGAAGATCGAAAAAGCCATCCGAGAAAGCGATCTGGGGCTGAACCCGGCTTCGATGGGTGAGCTCATCCGCGTGCCGATGCCGCCCATGAGCGAAGAGCGCCGCAAGGAGATGACCAAGCTGGCCCGCACGGAAGGCGAGGGCGCCAAGGTCGCCGTGCGCAACCTGCGCCGCGACGCCAACGAAGGCGTCAAAAAACTGGTCAAGGACAAGCTGGCCTCCGAGGACGACCAAAAGCGCGCCGAAGCGGATGTGCAAAAGGCCACCGACAAGTTCATCGCCGAGATCGACTCCTTGGTCGCCGCCAAGGAGCAGGAGATCATGGCGATCTGATCGCCAAGGCCCCCGGTTCCCTTCCATGTTGCCCGCGCACCCCAACGTTCCCCACCACATCGCCATCGTCATGGACGGCAATGGGCGCTGGGCGCGCCAGCGTTTCCTGCCGCGTCTGGCAGGCCACAGCCAGGGCGTGGAGTCGCTGCGCCGCTGCGTGCGCGCATGCGTGGCCCGCGGGGTCGGCGTGCTCACGGTGTTTGCTTTCTCGTCGGAAAACTGGAACCGTCCGGCCGACGAGGTTTCCGGTCTGATGGGCCTGCTGGCCAAGGCATTGGCCCGCGAGGTGCCCGAGCTCAGCCGCGACGGCGTGTGCGTGCGTTTCGTGGGCGAAAAGTCCGGTCTGTCCGGTCCCGTGCGTAAAGGGCTGGACCAGGCCGAGGCACTCACGGCCGGTAATACGCGCCTGGTGCTCAACGTATGTTTCAACTATGGTGGCCGCTGGGACATTGCGCAGGCCGCCGCCGCCTTGGCGGCCCGGGGTGAACCCATCACCGAGGCCAGCCTGCACGCGGCCATGGGACTGGCGCACGTGCCTGACCCGGATCTGGTGATCCGCACCGGCGGAGAGATGCGCATCAGCAATTTCCTGCTGTGGCAGGCTGCGTACAGCGAATTCGTTTTCAGCGACCTTTTCTGGCCGGATTTCGACGAAGCTGCGCTGGACGACGCCATCGCCCGCTATGCCGCGCGCGAGCGGCGCTTTGGCCGCACGTCGGAACAGCTCCAGGCCGTGCAGCCCTTGCCGCTGCGCGCCTGATTTTTTTGCACTCCTGTCATCGGCAGCGAAAGGGGACCCCCGGGTGCTCAAGCAACGTGTCATCACCGCCTTGATCCTGCTGGCCGTCGTCCTGGCGGCGCTGCTCAGCCCATCGCCTGTCCCCTTCGTGGCGCTGGCCCTCGTCATGATGGCCGCCGCCGCCTGGGAGTGGGCTCGCCTCAATGGCGCCGGTCCGGTGGCGAGCGTCGCAGTGGGAGCCGTGTGCGTTGCCCTGTGCGCGGCCACCTGGGCCGCAGGCTGGGTGGCCTTGCCGCTGACGTGGCTGTGGATCGCCGGCGGCGCCGCCTGGGTGCTGGGCGGCGCGGCGCTGCTGCGCGCCGGTGTGCAGGGATGGCCGCGGGTGAACCGCGGCGTGCGCCTGGCGTCCGGCGTGCTGGCGCTGTGGCTTGCATGGTTGGCGGTGGCGCAGGCGCGCACTGCCGGCATCAACTTCCTGCTGTCGGTGCTTGCATTGGCATGGGCGGCCGACACGTTTGCCTACTTCGCTGGCCGCACGTTCGGCCTGCGGTTCACGCGCAACAAGCTGGCACCTTCCATCAGCCCGGGCAAGAGCTGGGAAGGTGTGTGGGGCGGCATGGTGGGCGTGGTCGTCCTGGCGCTTTTCTGGATCTGGCTGGATGGCGCGCGCGCCACGTCGGTGTCCAGCGTGTACAGCGTGCTGGCGCGCGCCGGTTGGTGGCTGGTGCCGCTGGGTGCCGTGTTCCTGGCGGCGATGAGCGTGGTGGGCGACCTGGTCGAGTCGCTGGTCAAGCGCAGCGCCGGCGCCAAGGACTCCAGCCAGCTGCTGCCCGGCCATGGCGGCGTGCTGGACCGCATCGACGCCTTGTTGCCCACCTTGCCGCTGGCGCTGATGCTCGCCCGCCTTGCTTCTACCGCTGCTGCATGACACAACGAATCACAGTTCTCGGCTCCACGGGCTCCGTCGGCAAGAACACGCTCGACGTGCTGGCGCGCCATCCCGACCGCTATGAGGTGTTCGCCCTGAGCGCGGCCACGCAGGTCGAGGCGATGCTGGCGCAGTGCGCGTCCTTCACGCCACGGTTTGCCGTGATGGCCAGCGCGCCCCATGCCCGGGAGCTGGCCGAAAAAATCGAGGCAAATCGGCTTCCCACGCAAGTGCTGCAAGCGCCGGATGCTCTCGAAACAATAGCATCTCACCCTGAGGTCGATGTGGTGATGGGTGCCATCGTCGGCGCAGCCGGGCTGCCGCCGTGCCTGGCGGCAGCGCGCGCCGGCAAGCGTTTGTTGTTGGCCAACAAGGAGGCGCTGGTGGTGGGCGGCGACGTGTTCATGCAGGCGGTGCGCGACGGTGGCGCTGCGCTGCTGCCCATCGACAGCGAACACTCTGCCATCTTCCAGAGCCTGCCCGAAGACTCTGCGACGTGGCGGCGCCGGGTGCAGCATGTGCTGCTCACCGCGTCTGGCGGGCCGTTTCGCACCCGTGCGCCCGGCACGCTGCGGGAGGTCACGCCGGCCGAGGCCTGTGCGCATCCGAACTTTTCCATGGGGCGCAAAATCTCGGTCGACTCGGCCACCATGATGAACAAGGCCCTGGAGGTGATCGAGGCACGCTGGCTGTTCGACCTCGCGCCTGAGCAGATCAAGGTGGTGATCCACCCGCAGCAGATCATCCATTCGATGGTGCAGTTCGTGGACGCGTCCATCATTGCCCAGCTCGGCACGCCGGACATGCGCGTGCCCATCGCTTGTGGCCTGGCATGGCCCGAGCGGGTGGCCAGCGGCGCAGCGGCACTGGACTTCACGCAGCTTGCCGCGCTGACGTTCGAGGAAGCCGACGCCATTCGTTTTCCCGGCCTGCACCTGTCGTGGCAGGCTTTGCGCGCGGCGCCGGGCACGACCGCGGTACTCAACGCCGCCAACGAGGTCGCGGTGGACGCCTTTCTCGACGGCCGCATCCGCTTCGACCAGATCCATGCGGTGAACCTTGCAACTTTGGAGGGCGTGGTTCCCTCCAAGGCGGATTGCCTTCCCGCGCTGCTGGCGCTGGACGCCGAGGCGCGGGCGATGGCTGCCCAGTGCGTCCAGCGGATGGCGCCGCTGCACTAGCGCGCGCACCGGCCGGGCCGGGCCGCCAACACGAGGACCGTTCCATGCTTTTGACCCTGGTTGCCTTCATCGTTGCGCTGGGCCTGCTGATTGCCGTGCACGAGTACGGCCACTACCGGGTGGCCGTGGCCTGCGGTGTCAAGGTGCTGCGTTTTTCCGTCGGCTTCGGCAAGCCGCTCTTGCGCTGGCAGCGCAAGGGCTCGCCAACCGAGTTCGTCATCGGCGCCTTCCCGCTGGGCGGCTATGTGCGCATGCTCGACGAGCGCGAGGCGCCGGTGCCCGAGGCCGAGCGCCACCTGGCATTCAACCGCCAGAGTCTGCGCGCGCGGGCGGCCATCGTGGCTGCCGGTCCGCTGGCCAACCTGCTGCTGGCGGTGCTGCTGTACTCGCTGGTCAACTGGAGCGGCGTGCAGGAGCCGAAGGCCGCCATTGCCAGCCCGGTGGCAGGCTCGATCGCCGAGCAGGCGGGCCTGCGCGGCGGCGAACTGGTGCTGGCGCAGGCACTCGGCGAAGACGACCTGGCGCCCGTGCGCTCGTTCGAAGACCTGCGGTGGGCACTGACACGCGGTGCGCTCGACGGCGAAGACGTGCGGCTGGTGGTGCAGCCACGCCCGGGAGCTGCCGAGCGGCAGGTACTGCTGCCCCTGTCCGGCATGGACGTGAGCCAGGCCGACGCCACGCTGTTTCGCCGCATCGGCATTGCCGGGCCGTGGACGCGGCCTGTGCTGGGCGAGATCATGCCGGGCGGCGCGGCAGAGCGCGCGGGCCTGCGCGCCGGCGACGTGGTGCTGCGCGTGGGCACCACCGCCATCACCGACGGCGTGCAGCTGCGCGAGACCATCCGGCAGTCGCTGCGCGATGGGCGGCCTGCCGTCAGCACCTGGCGCCTGGAGCGCGAGGGCCGCGTGGTGGAGCTGGACCTCACGCCCGAGGTTTCGCAGGAGGCAAGCGGCGCCGTGGGCCGCATCGGCGCCTACGTGGGTGCGCCGCCCGAGATGGTGCAGGTGCGCTACGGGCCTGTGGATGGCCTCGTGAACGGCGCGCGCCGTACGTGGGAGGTCTCGGTGCTCACGCTGCGCATGATGGGCCGCATGGTCATCGGCGAGGCATCGCTCAAGAACCTGAGCGGGCCGCTCACCATCGCCGACTATGCAGGGCGCTCGGCCAGCATGGGGCTGACCCAGTACCTGGGATTCCTCGCCCTGATCAGCGTCAGCCTGGGGGTGCTCAACCTGCTGCCGCTGCCCGTCCTCGATGGGGGGCACCTGATGTATTATCTTTGGGAGGGGGTGACGGGGCGGGGCGTACCCGAAGCCTGGATGGAGCGCCTGCAGCGCGGCGGCGTTGCGCTGCTTCTGCTGATGATGACCATCGCCCTTTTCAACGACATCACCCGGCTCATTGGCTAACCCTTTTCGCCGCACCTGCGCTGCTGCAGCCGGCGCCAGCTTCACTCCACTCATGAGAACAACCATCAATCGCCTGGGCGTGCGCACTGCGACGGCCATAGCGGCCTTCGCCCTGGCCGCCAACGCAGCGTGGGCCCTGACGCCCTTCAAGGTTCAGGACATCCGGGTGGAGGGCCTGCAGCGCGTGGAGCCGGGCACCATCTTTGCGTCCTTGCCGCTGCGCGTGGGCGACGAGTACAACGACGAGAAGGGCGCCGCCGCCATCCGCGCACTGTTCGCCCTGGGCCTGTTCAAGGACGTGCGCCTTGAAGCCTCCGGCAACGTGCTGGTGGTGGTCGTGGAAGAGCGTCCGACGGTCGCCGATGTGGACTTTGCCGGCACCAAGGAGTTCGACAAGGACACGCTTAAGAAGGCCATGCGCGACGTCGGCCTGACCGAGGGACGCCCCTTCGACAAGGCCCTGGCCGACCGCGCCGAGCAGGAATTGAAGCGCCAGTACATCAACCGCAGCCTGTACGGCGCCGAGGTGGTGACCACCGTCACGCCCATCGAGCGCAACCGCGTCAACGTGACCTTTACGGTGACCGAGGGCGAGCCGGCCAAGATCAAGGAAATCCGCATCCTGGGCAACCAGGCGTTCAGTGAATCCACTCTCAAGGGCCTGTTCGACCAGGACACCGGCGGCTGGCTGAGCTGGTATACCAAGAGCAACCGCTACTCGCGCGCCAAGCTCAACGCCGACCTGGAGACGTTGCGCTCGTACTACCTGACGCGCGGCTATCTGGAGTTCCGCATCGACTCCACACAGGTCGCCATCTCGCCGGACAAGCAGGACATCTCCATCACCGTCAACGTGACGGAAGGGCCCAGCTACGTGGTCTCCGGCGTCAAGCTGGAAGGCAACTACCTGGACCGCGAGGACGAGTTCAAGTCGCTGGTCACCATCCGGCCCGGCGAGCCCTACAACGCCGATCGCGTGGCCGAGACCACCAAGGCCTTTACCGACCACTTCGGCAACTTCGGCTTCGCCTTCGCCCGCGTGGAGTCCGTGCCCGAGGTCGACCGCGAGCACAACCGCGTGGCCCTGGTGCTGCGCGCCGAGCCTTCGCGCCGTGCCTACGTGCGTCGCATCAACGTCTCGGGCAACAACCGCACGCGTGACGAAGTGGTGCGCCGCGAATTCCGCCAGTTCGAGGCCTCCTGGTACGACGGCGACAAGATCAAGCTCTCGCGCGACCGCGTGGACCGCTTGGGCTACTTCACCGAGGTGAACGTCGAGACGCAGGAAGTGCCCGGCTCGCCCGACCAGGTGGACCTGGTGGTGAACGTGCAGGAAAAGCCCACCGGCTCGCTGCAGCTGGGCGCGGGCTTTTCCAGCGCCGAAAAGATCTCGCTGTCGTTCGGCATCAAACAGGAAAACGTCTTCGGCTCGGGCAACTACCTGGGCGTGGACGTGAACACCAGCAAGTACCGCCGCACGCTGGTGTTCTCCACCACCGACCCGTACTTCACGCAGGACGGCGTCTCGCGCACCCTGGACCTGTACTACCGCACCGCCAAGCCCTACGAAGACCAGGGCGGCAACTACGAACTGGTCACGGCCGGTGCCAGCGTGCGCTTTGGCGTGCCGTTCAGCGAGACCGACACGGTGTTCTTCGGCGGCGGTGCCGAGCAAACGCGCATCAAGGCGGGCACCAACATCCCGGCGTCCTATCTGTCGTACGCCGAGAAGTTCGGCAGCACCAGCGTGTCCGTGCCGCTGACCATCGGCTGGTCACGCGACGATCGCGACAGCGCGCTGGCGCCCAACTCGGGCCGCTACCAGCGCCTGAACTCCGAATGGTCGGTGGCGGGCGACGCACGCTACGTGCGGGCCAACTACCAGTACCAGCAGTACGTGCCCCTGAACAAGCAGTTCACCATCGCCTTCAACGGCGAAATAGGCTTGGGCAAGGGCATGAACGGCCGGCCCTTCCCGGTGTTCAAGAACTTCTACTCGGGCGGCCTGGGCTCGGTGCGCGGCTTCGACCAGGGCACCCTGGGCCCGCGCGACGTGACCGGCGCCTCGCTGGGTGGTCCCAAGAAGATCACCCTCAACGCCGAACTCATCGCTCCCTTCCCCGGGGCCGGCAACGACCGCACGCTGCGCTGGTTCACCTTCGTCGACGCCGGCAACGTCTATGGCGAAGATGAGAAGTGGGAGCTGAGCGAGATGCGCGCTTCCGCCGGCATCGGCTTGAGCTGGATCTCTCCGCTGGGCCCGCTGCGCATCGCCTATGCGCAGCCGGTGCGTAAATTCGCCGGCGATAGAATCCAGAAACTGCAATTCCAGATCGGAACGTCCTTCTAATGAAATCGTTTGCACGCCATTTTCCCCTGGCCGTCCTGCTGGGCGCCATGGCCGTTGCCGCCCCCGCCCATGCGCAGGAATTCAAGGCCGGTTTCGTGAACACCGACCGGGTATTCCGCGAAGCCAATTCGGCCAAGGCTGCGCAGGCCAAGCTGGAGCAAGAGTTCTCGCGCCGCGAGAAGGAGCTGGTCGACCAGGGTAACGTCCTGAAGTCGGCGACCGAGAAGTTCGAGCGCGAGGCGCCGACGATGGCAGAGAGCCAGCGCACGGCGCGCCAGCGCCAACTGGTGGACCAGGACCGTGATTTCCAGCGCAAGCGCCGGGAGTTCCAGGAAGACCTCACCGCGCGCAAGAACGAAGAGCTCAGCCAGGTGCTCGAGCGTGCCAACCGCGTGGTCAAGCAGGTCGCCGAGAACGAGAAGTACGACGTCATCCTGCAGGAGGCGGTGTACGTCAACCCCAAGCACGACATCACCGACAAGGTCATCAAGGCCATGAACGCCGCCACCAATGGCAGCAAGTGACCGCGGTCACGGCGCTTGGCGGGCGGGTGGTGCGTGAGCGTCCGGCTCGGGCAGATCGTCGATGCGCTGGGGGGTGAGCTCCACGGGGGGCAGCGGGATGCCGAGATCCGGCGCCTGGCCCCGCTCGACACCGCCGGCGACGATGCGCTGTCCTTCCTGAGCAACCCCCGGTACCAGTCGCAACTGGCCGCCTCCCGGGCGGCCTGCGTCATTGTGGGACCCGCGCTGCGCGATGCGGCGCTGGCGCGCGGCGCCTGCATCGTCGTGGACCAGCCGTACGCCTATTACGCGCGCCTGACGCAGTGGTGGGTGCATGCGCACGGGGCCGGCCCGGTGGCAGGCGCGCATCCGAGCGCCGTGGTGCACCCGGAGGCGCAGGTGCATCCCACCGCCAGCATCGGTCCCCTGTGCGTGGTCGAGCGCGGCGCGGTCATCGGCGCGCACACCCAGCTCAGGTCGCGCGTGACGGTCGGCGAGCGCTGCACGCTGGGCATGCGCTGCATCGTGCATCCCGGCGTGGTGATCGGTGCGGACGGATTCGGCTTTGCGCCGTCCGGCGGCGAGTGGATCAAGATCGAGCAACTGGGTGCGGTGCGCATCGGCGACGACGTGGAGATCGGGGCCAACACCTGCATCGACCGCGGGGCGCTTGACGACACCGTGATCGAGGACGGCGTGAAGCTCGACAACCTGATCCAGATTGCGCACAACGTGCACATCGGGCGCCACACGGCGATGGCGGGTTGCTCGGCGGTGGCTGGCAGCACCCGCATCGGTGCGCATTGCACGATCGCCGGGGCCGCTTCCATCGTGGGGCACCTGGAGTTGGCGGACAATGTGCACATCTCCACCAACACGGTGGTCACGCATTCGATTTCACGGCCCGGGCACTACACCGGCGTGTTTCCCATGGATGACAATGCCAGTTGGGAAAAGAACGCCGCCACGCTGCGCCAGCTCCACCGGCTGCGCGAACGCATCAGGGCCCTGGAACAGACACGCAAGGACGGCTAGGCCGCTCAGACAACAATGGACATCCACCAGATTCTCAAGCTCCTGCCGCACCGCTATCCCTTCCTGCTGGTGGATCGTGTGGTCGAGCTCGAGCGCGGCAAGCGCATCCACGCCATCAAGAACGTGACCATCAACGAGCCGTTCTTCACGGGGCATTTCCCCGCCCGGCCGGTGATGCCCGGGGTGCTGATGCTCGAAGCCCTGGCCCAGGCGGCTGGGTTGCTGTCGTTCGACATGATGGGCGAGGCGCCCGGCGACGACAAGGTCTTCTACTTCGTCGGCATCGATGGCGCGCGCTTCAAGCGTCCCGTGGAGCCAGGCGACCAGCTGATCCTGGATGTCGAACTCGACCGCATCAAGGGCGGCATCTACAAGTTCAAGGGCGTGGCGCGCGTGGGCGACAGCGTCGCGTGCGAGGCCGAGATCATGTGCACCATGCGCACCGTGGCCTGACGCGGGTGCTTGTGGCAGGGCAGGGGGCCGCGTGAGCACGAGCATCCATCCCACCGCCGTGGTCGACCCGGCGGCGCGGCTTCACCCGTCGGTGACGGTCGGACCGTATGCCGTCATCGGCCCGCATGTGGCGATCGGCGCGGGCAGCAGCGTGGGCCCGCACTGCGTGATCGAGGGCCACACGCGCATCGGGCAGGGCAACCGCATTTTCCAGTTCGCATCGCTTGGCGCTGCCCCGCAGGACAAGAAATATGCAGGCGAGCCGACGCGCCTGGTGATCGGCGAGCGCAACACCATCCGCGAGTTCTGCACCATCAACATCGGCACCGTGCAGGACCGGGGCGAGACCACCATCGGCGACGACAACTGGATCATGGCCTACGTGCACATCGCGCACGACTGCGTAGTCGGGCAGCACACGGTGCTGGCCAACAATGCCACGCTGGCCGGCCATGTGCACGTGGGCGACCACGTGGTCATCGGCGGCCTGACGGGAGTGCACCAGTTCTGCCACATCGGCGCGCACGCGATGGCAGGCTTCGGCAGCCACGTCTCGCAGGATGTGCCGCCCTTCACCATGGTGGACGGACACCCGCTGGCCGTGCGCGGGCTGAACACGGAAGGTTTGCGCCGGCGGGGCTTTTCAGCCGCGCGCGTGGCAGCGCTCAAGCAGGCGTACCGGCTGCTGTACCGCCAGGGGCTGACCCTCGAGGCCGCCCTGCACGCCATGGACGCCCTGGCGCGTGAGCTGGGCGCCCAGGGCGAGGCAGCAGCCGACGTGCTGGCGCTGCGTGACTTTGCCGCGCGTTCGCGCCGCGGCATCGCGCGGTAAAAGCACGCGCGGGACCCGCCCATGCAGCCCCTTGCCCCCCGCGTGGCGCTCGTCGCCGGTGAGACATCCGGCGATCTGCTCGCCGGGCTGCTGCTCGATGGACTGCGGGCCCAGTGGCCGCAGGTCCAGAGCCTGGGCATTGGCGGCCCGCGCATGCAAGAGCGCGGCTTCGACGCCTGGTGGCCCAGCGAACGCCTGGCGGTGCACGGCTACAGCGTCGAACTGGTGCGCCGGCTGTGGGGCATCGTGCGCATCCGCAAGGCGCTGCGCGCGCGTCTCCTCGCCCCAGGCGCCCGCCCCGATGTGTTCATCGGCGTCGATGCGCCCGACTTCAACCTGGGCCTGGAGGCGGATCTGCGCGCGGCCGGTGTCAAGACCGTGCATTTCGTGTGCCCGTCGATCTGGGCCTGGCGGCCTGGACGGGTGGAGCGCATCCGCCAGGCGTGCGACCACGTGCTGTGCCTGTTTCCCTTCGAGCCTGCGCTGCTGGCGCAGCACGGGATCTCGGGCACCTATGTCGGCCATCCGCTGGCACAGGTGATCCCCCTGGAGCCCGACCGCGCCGCGGCACGCAAGGCCCTGGGCCTGGACGCCCACGCGCAGGTGCTGGCGATCCTGCCCGGCAGCCGCGCAGGCGAGGTCGCCTACATCGCCCGGCCGTTCTTCGAGGCGGCAGCGCTGGTGCGCCAGGCGCGACCGGATGTGGAACTGGTCGTGCCGGCCGTGCCCGCGCTGGCGGCGCGCATCCGGCACATCGCGCGCGAGTGCGGCTTGGGCGACGTGCTGCGCATCGTCGAAGGACAGTCGCACGCGGTGCTTGCCGCCTGCGACGCGACGCTGATCGCCAGCGGCACCGCGACCCTGGAGGCGGCCCTGTTCAAGCGCCCCATGGTCATCGGCTACCACATGCACCCGTGGAGCTGGCGGCTGATGCGCCGCAAGCAGCTCCAGCCGTGGGTCGGCCTGCCCAACATTCTGTGCGGCGAGTTCGTCGTGCCCGAACTGCTGCAGGATGCGGCGACCCCCGAAGCCTTGGCGTGCGAGACGCTTTCCTGGCTGGACGCCTACCGCGAGACGCCTGGCCGCATCGAGGCATTGCGCGCGCGTTTCACTGCGCTGCACGAGAGCCTGCGCCGCGATACCCCTCAACTGGCTGCCCATGCGATCCAGACGCTGCTCCATTCCTGAGGTCCAGCGCGCGCTGGACTGGCACCCGTGTGGCCTGCTGGCCGGCGTCGACGAGGCCGGCCGCGGGCCGCTCGCAGGTCCGGTGGTGGCCGCCGCCGTGATCCTGGACGATGCGCGTCCGATCGCCGGCCTGGCCGATTCCAAGGTCCTGACGGCGCTGCGCCGCGAGCGCCTGTACGACGAGATCCGGGCGCATGCCCTGTGCGTAAGCGTCGCGCAGGCGAGCGCAGAGGAAATCGACCAGCTCAACATCCTGCAGGCCACGCTGCTGGCCATGCGCCGCGCGGTCGAAGGGCTGCGTTTGGCGCCTGCGCGGGTGCTGGTGGACGGCAACCGGTTGCCCGTTCTCAAGGTGCCGGCCGAGGCGCTGGTGCGGGGCGACGCGCAGGTGGCCGCCATCTCGGCCGCGTCCATCGTCGCCAAGGTCACGCGCGACCGTGGCTGCCAAGAGCTGCATGAGCGCTTTCCGCACTACGGTTTCGCTGCCCACAAGGGCTACGGCACGGCCGAACACTTGGCTGCGCTGGCCCGCCACGGCGCGTGCCCGGAGCACCGGCGCTCGTTCGCGCCCGTGGCGCGGGCCATGCTTCCTTCCGTTTCGTGCGCCGCCTGATGCCTGCCCCTTCCTCCATCTTCCTCCAGTCCGCGGCGAACCCGCTGGTCAAGGATCTGCGCCGCCTGGCGCTGGGCAGCACGGCCTACCGGCGTGAAGGTCGTGTCTGGCTCGAAGGCGACCACCTGTGCAGCGCAGCCCTGGCGCGCGGGCAGCGGCCGGCGCTGGGCGTTTTTTCTGAGTCTTTTTGGCCCGTAGCGCCCGCCCAGTATGCGCAGGCAGCTATCAAAAATATAGTACTGGCCGAAGCCCTATGGGCGGCGCTCAGCGGCCTCGAATCGCCCGCGCAAATGGCTTTCGTGCTGGAGCTGCCGGCCGAGGTGCCGCTGAACCCGACGGCGCCCACTGTGGTACTGGACCGCCTGCAGGACGCAGGCAACGTCGGCTCCATCCTGCGCAGCTCGGCCGCGTTCGGCTTCGCCCAGGTGGCCGCCATCAAGGGCACGGCTGGGCTGTGGTCGCCCAAGGTGCTGCGCGCGGGCATGGGAGCGCACTTTGCCCTGCGGCTGGTCGAAGGGCTGGATGAGGCGGCCGTGACGCACGGGCTGCAGGTCCCCTTGCTGGCGACCAGCTCGCACGAGGGGGAACACCTGCACCGCGCCGCTCTGCCGTGGCCCTGCGGGTGGGTCCTGGGCCATGAGGGCCAGGGCGTGTCACCCTCGCTGCAGGCGCATGCGGCGCAGCACATCCGCATCGTGCAGCCGGGTGGAGAGGAATCGCTCAACGCGGCGGCTGCCGCTGCCATCTGCTTGCACGCGAGCGCCGCCGCCCGGGCCTGAACATCGTTTCGGGCGGCGAAACCCGCGCTGCCACCTCAAGCCAACCAAGAAAAGACCCCTGGTGCTGCGAAAAACCTTCTGCACCATCCTCACCGTACGCTCGTGTACCTCGGGCGAGAATTTTTTCGTCTTCGTCATGGCTCAATCCTCCCAGAGTGTAGAGCCTCCTCAAAAGCCAGGGTGATTCATTGCGCAAAACCTCCGGTCTATCTGAACTGCACCGTTGCACCTGACAAGAAACGACTTCATGCACGACCCACCTCACGTCCGCCGTGGTGCAGCGCCGGGTAAGTTGTTTCACAGGGGAAATTGCAGATCTTTGTTAGCGAAGTGCAGCTACGGCGCTCACTTCGACCAGTAGATTGGAACGCGCTAGAGAGCTGACCCCAAGAATTGTCCAAGCCGGAAAATCAGTCGTAATATAACGCGCCTTGATGTCCCGAAAATCGGCCAACTGAGCGTCAATGGACACATGATATGAAGTTATCTGCAACAGCCGGTCAAAGCCGAGCCCTTCCAGAGCAAGGATGTGAGATAAGCGCTTGAAGACGCATTCAATCTGTTCACGAGCAGTGTCTGGAACGCTAGCGTCTGCCCTAAGCCCAACCTGACCGGCAATAAACATAAGGCCTGAGTGCTTCACAGCTGGAGCATATTGAAAGGCGTCAAATACGTTATTTCCCCCAAAGACGGAATCATCGTCTGGAAGGCGCATACGTTCGATTAATGGCATGGTCGATTTATGGTTCTCGTGCGATTATCTACAACTGGTGCACGGGTGGCGTGGAAAGGCCTTGTCCGGCCCCGTGAAGATTCCCCCTTTCGATAGAAAACTGCAGTATGTGCCGCATCGTCAATGGATAGCTTGCATGCCCGCGCGCCCCATCGGAGATGGCAGGTGGTCAGGATTAGACGATCCGCCGCTCTTGCACAGCAAAGGCGGTAATCTCGCCCAGGAATGTTTGCGCATGCTCCATAGTGAACTTGCCTTCGGGGCTGCCAAATGCGGCCTCTAATGTTTCAGGAGTTTCAAACCACAGTTCGACCATGCCGTCGATAGGTAGCTCGTCGTATCCACACCATTCGCCTTTGGTACGGGCACGTGAGGTGACTACGTTTTGGCGGTAGCCCCGTACTCCTGGCATGGCGCGCACGAAATCAGCATGCAGCTGCCACTCGCGACGAAAATCTATCTCTGTGCTCCCTTCTACACGGCGCAGCAGAGAAATACGTTTTAGCAATTTTCCTCGCACAGCCTCCCCGGGAGGCTCAATCACTGCATTGGATTCGGCGGTCAGAATGTGTAGGCCATCTAAGAAGTGCTTCTCGTCGCGTATCAGCGCCTGTGCGAGCGAACCTTGGGCGAATGGCTGCTCGGCTGGGGCCGCTGGGTCCAGCGTGAGCTGCGAAAAGCCGTCGAAGTTCCAGGGTCCTCGGGCGAACGTGATACCGCGTTGCATCCGCTCGGTCACCACGTTCTGCCAGTACGACTGCAGGCCCGGTACCTGGGCAGCTAGCGGGCCATGGTTTTCCAGCCAGTGATGCTGAAACTGCTCAACGCCCCAATCGTGCTTTTTGCGGATCATGCCAATACGCACGGTTGTCATAGTGGGTCTCCTTTGAGTGGCTAACGAAGATGAGGGAGCGCGGTCAGTCCGGACTACCAGTTGCAGGACAGATCACTCACTCGCCTCAGCGCGCGCTCGGGCTAGACCAGGAGCGCGCTTGCGCAGCCACACTCCATGTCGGACAGGCCAACGTGCGAAATCAGCATCAGCGCCCAGTGCCTGAGCTGCATGCAGCGGCCAGTAGGGGTCAAACAGGGCTTCACGGCCAATGGCCACCAGATCGGCTTGGCCGGTAGCGACAATGCGCTCGGCTTGGGCCGCGTCGACGATCATTCCGACAGCCTGAGTGGCGATGCCAGCCTCGCGCCGAATGCGCTCCGCAAAGGGCACCTGAAAGCCGAGGCCCCGCGGGATCGGTAGGGCGCGGGTCTCTTCCGTCAGGCCACCCGAGGAGCAGTCAATCACGTCCACGCCGCATTTGGCCAGAGCACGTGCGAGCACTAGTGAGTCCTCCAATCCCCATCCGCCAACACTGCCGTCCAGCACAGACAAGCGCGCAAATAGCGGTTTGTGTGCTGGCCACGCTTCGCGGACCTGCTCGGCGATGGTGAGGGCAAGGCGCATGCGGCCGTTAATGTCCCCGCCCCAGCGGTCGCTACGATGGTTCGCGTGCGGTGAGAGAAAGCTGGCCACCAAGTAGCCATGGCCGAAATGCAACTCGACTATGTCTGCACCAGCGCGGTCAGCGCGCTGCGCTGCAGTCACGAAACTGCGCACCACCTCGGCGATGCTCTCCTCATCGAGCACTTCTGGGGCGGACCAGCCCGGACCGGCAGGCAAAGCGCTCGGGCCCAGCCGATGCCAGGGGTGCGCATCAGTTGCCATAACAGCAGGTGCGAGGGCAGCGCCCCCTTCCCACAGTGGCTCACTGCCCGCCTTTCGCCCAGCGTGGGCAAGTTGTATTCCGAAAGCACTGCCGTGTGCGTGCACAAAATCCACGATCGGCCGTAGGGTATCGACGTGCGCGTCGCTCCACAGGCCGAGATCGGCGCTGCCAATACGGCCTCGTGAATCCACCGCCGTACTTTCCGTCAGCACGAGCCCCGCACCGCCGAGCGCGAACTTGCCCAGATGCACCAGGTGCCAGGGGGTGGCATGGCCTCCCTCAGCCGCATGCTGGCACATAGGCGAAATCACAATGCGGTTGGACAATTCGAGGCCGCGCAGTTGAAGCGGTTGGAACAGAGCAACGGGAACAAAAGCGTCGTTCATCACGGGTAATGGTAGAAACGAGAAATCAGATTGGGCGGCGTGTGCCAAGCCACGTCCCGCCTATCACAGCCGAGAATCCAAGGGCGTGCCAGCCGGTCAGCTTCTCGTCAAGCAGCAGCGCCGCGAAGAGCACTCCGAACACCGGTACCCAGTACAAAAAGACCGCCGTGCGCGCCACACCGATGCGCGCAATGGCGCCGTTCCACAGCAAGTTGCAAACGGCAGTCGCGAAAACTCCGGAAAACACTACGAGCGTCCAGGCCCACAACCCAATACGCCCCATTGGGGCGCTTGCTGGGGTTCCCGCCCACAACATATGCACGATCAGTAAAAACGTACCGACGAGATAGATCGCCCAACTCACGGGCAACGGGTTGAGATGGCGTGCCAGCCTTTGCACCAGCACCCCCCCTGCAGCGAAGCTCACTACACCGCCAACTAGCATCAGGTCACCCACGCCCGCGGTGGACAGGCGTGCACCGGGGTGGCTGAGCACTACGGCAGCCACTCCACCAAAACCCAAAGCCATGCCAGCAAGCTGTCGAAGAGTAACGCGTTCGCGGAACGCGAGGGTGGCTAGTAGCGCGGAAATCAGCGGGCTAAGCGCCATGATCATGGCGGCGTTGGTCGCCGTCGAGCGCAGCAGCCCTTCGGCGAACAGCATTTGATTTACGTACACCATCAGCACGCCGCATCCGACGAGACTAAGGCGTTGGCGACCGTCGAGCGCTGGCACAGCGCAGCGGCGCAACAGCACGATGGCCGTGAGCGCCAGACATGCGGTCACCATGCGAACCGACGCCAGCGGCAAAGGCGCGAAATGCAAGGTCAGCGTTTTTACGGCGCTCACATTCAAGCCCCACACCGCCATAGCTACGAGGAGTCCGGCCTGCACGCCTGCGGCCGAAGAGGAGGGTGTAGAAAGGTCGTCGCGCGCCGTCATGAGCCGGTCCCCAGCCGTACTGTCTGGCGGCGCAGCACCTGCCCAACTGCGAACCCCAACCCGAGCAGCGCCACGGCGGCTACGGCAAATACCGCTACTGCAGCTCCGCGGTCCACTGCCCACGCCGCTGTGCTGACCCCTGCCGACTGGCCGACGAAAAGCGAGCACGAGAACAGCGCTACCGCAGTCCCGCGCGCAGTCGGCACCATCTGCGTAGCATGCACTTGCAAGGTATTGTGTAGCGCGTAGAAACCAAACCCGGCAAGAGCGCAAGCCGGCAGTGCAACGGTCCACACCGGCAGCCAAGCTAACAGTCCATAGCCCGCGGCGAGGCATGCCCCGCCCAGCTGTGCCAGACCGGTCTCGCCAAGACGGGGTAGCAGCTGCCGAGCGCAGCGTGTATAGGCAAGGCCGCCAAGTCCAAACATCGCAAGTGATGCGCCTGCCGTAGGCAGCGAAAGTCCGGCGTCACTGTGAAGGCGCTGCGGAACAAAACCGAGCGCGCCATACACCAGCGCTCCCTCTGTCAGCGTCAGCAATAGCACAGTGCGTGCCCATCGCTCACGCAACACCACGCTCCAGCGCACAGGCGGTTTTGCAGGGGTTGGTCTCGATGTCGTGGCTTGCTGCCGCAAGCCCAGGCCCGCCAGTAGAAACATCAATGTCATAGCGGCAAAGCCAGCTCGCCAGCCAACCGTCACAGCCACCACACCGCCCAGCCACTGACCCGCAATCATCCCAGTTACGGTGGCGCCCAGTAGCCGTGCCAGGTAGACCTGCCGCGCCGCGTAGGGCACGTGATCGCCGATCCAGGCCATGGATAGGGGAATGATCCCCGCGGCTGTAGCTCCACAGAGCATGCGCGCAAGTACTAGGATCCCTAAGCTGGGTGCCATCACAGCGGCCATGTGCGCTCCGGCGCAGGCGAGAGTGGCCGATGCGACCACGCGCAGCTTTCCGTGTCGGTCGCCTGCGGGTCCGTAGAAAAATTGCGACAACCCATATGCCAGCGCGAAGCCCGAAAGGACGGCTGCCGTATCCCCGACGCTGGCGTCGAACTCCACAGCCAATGCTGGCAGGAGCGCATCGCAAAAGCGCATCGAGAACATAGCTGCGAAGCTACAGACCGCGATGCGGCGCAGAGTTGCGTCAGTGGCCTCGGACACGCAGAGGGTAGCGCTCACGGCGCGCGCAGCATGGAAATAGCTACGCAGGGGAGATGCATCAGCCTTCCAATGTGCGCCACATCTCGATGTCACGCTCGGCGGTCCAAATGCGCGGATGCGCGATGCCCGTGGCTTCGTCGTAAGCACGGCTCACGTTGAAGGGCATGCAATGGTCATAGATGAACCAGTGCCCATACAGTGGGCGCAGACCTTCGACCGTCTCGCGGTAGATGGTATTGAGTGGCTTACCCTCTGCCACGCCGTTGAGCACGCTGGTGTATACGTCACTGACGAAAGCACGAGTCGATGCAATGCCTTGACGCACTTGTGAGGCGCCCTGCAGCGCAGCTCCGCGTCCAGGCACAAGAGCTTCGGCCTGAAGTTCGGCCAAGCGATCCAGCGTCGTGGGCCAATCGCGGAAGTAAGCGTCGCCGGAATAGGCCGCGCTGTGAAATTCAACCAAGTCGCCAGCGAAGCAGACCTTTTGGTCCTCGATTAGGACGATGGTGTCGCCTTTGGTATGGCCCCGGCCAATTTGGCGCAGCTTGACTTCAAGCTTGCCGAGCCAGATGCTCATCTCGCCTTGAAACGTCATGGTGGGCCAGGTCAGGCCCGACGGCACCGTTTCGACATTGCGAAACAGGCGAGGAAAACGGCCTATTTCGCTGGCCTTATCCTGTTCACCGCGCTCCACGATCAGGTCATAGGTGTCGCGACTCGCGAGGATCTGCTCGGCCCCTTCCTCGAAGTAAGCTGAAGCGCCCAGCACGCGCACGGCATGGTAGTGAGACAGCACAACGTACTTGATGGGTTTGTCGGTGACTTCGCGAATGCGGCGGATCACGTCCTGCGCCATCGCTGGTGTGGCCTGCGTGTCGATCACCATCACCGCATCGTCGCCAATGATGACCCCAGTGTTCGGGTCGCCTTCAGCGGTATAGGCCCACGCATTGGCAGAGATCTGAGTGAAGCTGATCTTTTTTTCTTCCGTGTCGGCGTGGCTGGCGAAGGTCTTGGGCTGGTTCATGGAAACTCCTTGGGCGGACGATGCGTAAATGAAATCGGGAAAGCGGTGGGCAGACCGCTCAGTGCGAGCCGAGATAAGCGGCCTTGACCTGCGGGTTGTCCAGCAGTTCGCGGCCTGACCCTTCAAGCGTGATGCGGCCTGTTTCCAGCACGTAGGCGCGATCGGCCACGCCTAGCGCCTGCTTTGCCATCTGCTCGACCAGCAGGATGGTCAAGCCGCTGGCACGTAGTTCGCGGATGGCCGAAAAGATGTCCTTAATAATCAGGGGCGCCAGGCCAAGGGACGGCTCGTCTAACAGAAGCAGTCGCGGCTCACTCATGAGTGCGCGCGAGATGGCAAGCATTTGCTGCTCACCCCCTGAGAGGGTGCCCGCGAGCTGGTTGTGCCGCTCACGCAGGCGCGGAAAACGCGTGAATTCGCGCTCTATTGCCGCGGCCACCGCGGCAGTCTGCGTGCGCCGTGCATAAGCGCCAAGCAGCAGGTTCTCGCGCACGGTCTGGTCCGCAAAAACGCCGCGCCCTTCCGGTGACATCGCCACGCCCAGCGCTACGCGCCGATGTGGACGCACGCTAGCGCAGTCGTGCCCGTCAACTGTGATGCGCCCGCCCGCCAAGGGTTCGAGGCCACAGATGGCCTTGAGCAGTGTGCTCTTGCCAGCGCCATTGGCGCCGATGATGGTCACCACCTCCCCCTGTTGAACTTCCAGGTCCACGCCCTTGACGGCCTCAATGGCGCCATAGGACACCCGGACCGATTCAAGTCTGAGCATTTGTTGTTCTCCCGATTCAGGTGGTCTGCGCGGCAGCGTCAGGGGTCGCCCCACCGCCGTCTTCGGGCTCGTCATCCACGCCCAAGTAGGCGGCGATCACGCGCGGGTCCGACTGCACCTCGGCCGGTCGACCCTCGGCAATCTTGACACCGTAGTCCAACACGATGACGTGGTCAGATACGGACATCACCAAGTCCATGTGGTGTTCCACCATGAGGATGGTCAGCCCAGTACGGCCGATGCGCAGTAGCAGTTGGCCGAGCTCAGCGGTTTCCTGTGGATTGAGCCCTGCAGCAGGCTCGTCAAGCAGCAGCAGTTGAGGCTCAGTGGCCAGAGCTCGCGCCAGCTCCACACGCCGCTGCAGGCCGTAGGGGAGACTGCCAGCAGGTTGGTCGGCTAGATGCCCCAGGTCTACGAGCTGCAGCAGTTCGAGGGCACGCTGACGTGTGATCTCTTCCTGGCGACGTGCCGCGGGCAGCGCCGCAAGCGACGAGAAAAAGCCATTGCGCATACGGCTGTGCCGGCCCAGCATCACGTTGTCCAACACCGACAGGTCGGCGAACAGTCGCAGATTCTGGAAGGTGCGGCCCATGCCGAGATGACAGATGCGATGTACTGGCTGTCCGCTCAGCTCCTGCCCTAAGAACCGGATGGAGCCTTGGTCAGGCGTTACGACGCCGGTGAGCATGTTGATCATGGTGCTCTTGCCAGCACCGTTGGGCCCGATGAGCGCATGAATATGGCCGCGCTGCAAGCGGAATGTGACGTTGCTGGCCGGTTTCACGCCGCCATAGGCCTTGCTTATGTTTTGCACGTCAAGCAGTTCCTCACTGCCGTGCGAGGCCTGTGGCGCAGACGGCCCCCCTTGCGGATCTCGCGAACTCGCTGGAGGAGTGCGCGGCGGCGTAGTGTCCGCAGGCGCGCGCCAGCGCCGCGGCAGGAGGCCCACGACGCCGCCAGGCATGACATACAGCGCGAACAGCAGCAGAAAACCGTAGAGGAAGTGCTGCGCCGACGGCCACCGTGCCAGCAGCGCGTCGATCAACGTCAGGATCACGGCACCCACCAGCGGCCCGGCAAGCGTGCCAGCGCCGCCAAACAGCACCAACAGCAGGATGAATATCGAAAGATGGAAAGTAATGAAGTCCGAGTTGATGTACTGGTTCTGCTGCGCCACCATCGCGCCCGCAATGCCGCAAGTGACGGCGGCGATCACGAAGGCGATTACTTTGGCGCGGTACACCCGCACGCCCACTGACGAAGAGGCGATTTCGTCTGCCTGCAGGGACAGCAGCGCGCGTCCGAAGCGGCCTCGCAGCAGGTTGCGCAGCAGCAGATGTATTGCGGCGCACAGCACGATGCCGAACCACACCCATTGAAGGGACGACAGTGGCTCACCGTTCCAGGTCAGTGGGCGGATGCCGTAGATGCCCTGGGCGCCGCCGAACACCTCAGTCCATTCGCCGACTAGCTTCTCAACAACGATGCCGAACGCAAGCGTCACCATCGCGAGGTAGGGGCCCTTGACCCGCAGCGAAGGCAACGCAATTAATACGCCACAGATGCCGGAAATAACCGCTGCCAGCACCAAAGCCAGCCAGGGACTGATGTCGCTGCGCGTGGTCAGCAGCGCCACGGCATACGCGCCTGCGGCGAACAAGCCGGCCTGCCCCAGCGACTTTTGGCCGGCAAAGCCCACCAGCACATTCATGCCCGCTGCGCAGAGGTAGTACACGCACATCATGAACACGATGCGCAGGTAATAGTCGTTGGTTCCGAGCGCAGTGAACGCGGTCAGAGCGATCAGACCCGCGGCCAGCGCCGCTACGGCGCTCAGGTGGCGCATGCCTTTCATACCTTCTCCACCAGCTTGCTACCGAACAGACCGGTCGGGCGGAACGCCAGCACCAAGATAACCAGCGCGAAGACGGCCACCTCGCGCCACTGCGCGTCCCAAAGGTTCACCAGTGACTCGAACACCCCAAGCACAAACCCGCCGATCACGCAGCCACGTGGGTTGTTCAGACCCCCGACCATCGCACCGGAAAAGCCTTTCAGCCCTACTGTTAGACCCATGAACAGCGAAGCTTGCGCGATCGGGGCCAGAAGGAAACCCGATAGCCCCGCTAGCGCAGAGCTGACGACGAAGGCACCTATCATCATCGCTTGGGTGTTGATGCCCATCAGGCTTGCCACACTGCCGTTGGCAGCAACGGCGCGCATGGCCTTGCCGATCAAAGTGCGGTTCATCACCCGATCAAAGATGACCATCACGCCCACTGCAACGGCAAGCATGAGCAGCTCCTGTGGCCGGACGCCGACACCGAGGAAACGGATCACTGTGTCTCCCACAGGGGAGGGCACTACCACCGGCTTTGGACCCCAGATGGCCAGCCCGACGCTCTGTAAGATCACGCCAAAGCCCAACGTGCTCATGACCCACGCCATTCCAGGGCGCCCGGCAAAGGGGCGTACACCCAGGACATACAGCAACCAGCCCAGCGCCCCCATCACCGTCAAAGTCGCTGCCAGAGCCAACAACTGTGCACCGCTACCTGGCATGGCGCTGCCGAAGGTAGTGGAGCTCACCGGCAGCCCGAGCATGAGTAGCAATGCGCTCATACCGACGAAGGCTCCGGCCGAGACGAATTCGCCGTGCGAGAAGTTGAGGGTCTTGGTAGTGGTGAAGGTGATGCTGAACCCCAGCGCCACCAGCGCGTAGGCTCCACCGACAGCCAAGCCGCTAAGGATCGCCTGCAAGAGCGCTTCTGCCATAAAAACGGTCTCCCCGCCACGGCGAGCGCTCCTTGCGTTGCGCGGCGCCGCGGCGTTGTCTTCCCTGTTGAAGAATCGCGGTGGTGGGTGGATTACTGCTTGTAATCAGCTGTTGTCAGGGAGCTGGTCAGCGCGTCGGAATACGGCAGGAGCTGCCCGTCCTTCCAGCGGATCCAGACCAAATCTTCGGCAGTGAGCGCCTCATGGTTGGTCTTGCTAAACGGCTTGTTGTAAGTCTTGAGCATTCCCTGCACAGGCGTGTTCAAGCTCTCCAGTGCTTGGCGCACTGCCGAACCGTCGGTGCTCTTAGCCTGCTTCATCGCCTCGGCCACCAACAGCACCGAGTCGTAGCCGTGCAGCGCGAACGAGAACGAACTCGGCGCCTTCAACTTGGAGCCGATGCGGTCGAAGAGCTTTTGCTGCTCGGGCGTGCGCTTTTCACTGACGGTGCGCATGAACAGCGGCTTCTCGGCCAAGCTTTTGCCCGCGGCATCGTAGAAGGTGATGTTGTCCGAAGCCCAAGACGTCAACGTGAGGGGGAAGTAGTTGATCTTCTCCATGCTGCGAATCAGCTGAGCAATCGGTGTGCCCTGGGCCCACACCACCACGGTGTCGACATTGGCTGCCTTCATCTTGCTGAGCTGCGAAGTCATGTCGGTGTCGCCGACGCCAAAGCGCTCAGTGGCAGCGATCTTGATGCCCTGCACCTTGGCGATGTCTTCCATGTCCTTCAACCCGCCCTGTCCGTAGCCAGTGGTCTCAGCCATCAGGCCAACAACCTTGGACTGGGCGGAATTCTTCTTTACATAGGCCATGAGCGCGGCGACCTGCTCGCGATCGACCATAGAAACGCGGAACATATAGTTGTCCGCATTTGGGCTCATAGGCTTGGTGATGTCAGTGCCCGAGCCCACGTTGCCCATTACTGGGATCTTCTTTTGGTTGGCGATGTGCTTCCACGCCATGGCGTTGCCAGAGTTGGTCGGGCCGAACACGGCGACGACCTTCTCGTTGTCCACCAACTCGCTCATGTTTTGGATGGACTTTGGTGGTGCTGAGACATCGTCGCGTGTGACCAGCGTGAGCTTTCGCCCGAGCACGCCACCGGCGGCGTTGATATCAGCGATAGCCGCCTCCATGCCCAGCACAGCGGCCTGGCCGCTTTGCGCAGATGGCGACGCTGAAAGATCGCCGTTGTAGCCGAGCTTGATGTCCTGCGCATGCGCAGCAGTGGCAATCGCCGCGCCGGCCAGCAGGGCCGTGCCGAGTTTCTTGAGCGTCATGGTTGTCTCCTTGTAGTTGCGAACGGGAACGGGAACAGGAACAAAAACGGCTGAACGGCTTGTCTCATACGGCCAGGAATCCGCCGTCGACTGGTAGCGTGACGCCGGTGACGTAACGCGCCATGTCTGAAGCCAGGAAGATGACCGGACCCACGAGATCCTCGGTCTCGCCAACGCGGCCCATGGGAATGCGAGTCATGAACGAGGCCAGCCGCCCAGGGTCGTCCAAAGTGGCGGCGGTCATGGGTGTGGCGATCACGCCCGGCGCAAGCGCATTGACGCGCACGCCGTGCGGCGCCAACTCGGCAGCTAACGACTGGGTGAACATTTTGATTGCACCCTTTGAGGGCGAGTAGCCCAAACTGGCGGCCTGTCCCGCGAACGCAGCGATGGAAGCGAGGTTGACGATGCACCCGCGCGTGGAACGGATGGCTGGCAGCCACGCGTGGGTCACGTTGAAGGTGCCATGCACGTTCACGTCGAACGTTTTCTTCCAGTGCGCGGCAGCATGCGGACTAGTAGTGTTCTCGCGGATGATGATGCCGGCGTTGTTCACGAGCACGTCCACCGCGCCGATCTCAACTCCGACCTGCTCTGCCAGCGCGTTGCACGCCTGCAGATTGGTCACATCCAGCGAAAACGCCCATGCTGTGCCGCCCTGCTCGCGTATCTGAGCAGCGGTCTCTTGCACAGCATCTGCTTGGATGTCGGCGGCGATGATACGGGCCCCTGCTTGAGCAAGGCCGAGCGCAAGCGTGCGGCCATTGCCCTGGCCAGCACCCGTGACCAAAGCCAGCCTGCCTTCGAGTAAGCGTGGCGCGACAGTGATAGGGAACGTCATTGCAGTGACCTAGAAGAAGAGACCAAGAGCAGTCATGGGTGCAGGGCCACTGCCGGAGCAGTGCCTGGTGCTGTGGACACTCCAGCGGCGTTGCGCTGCGCTGCGAGCTGCAGCCCTGCCACATAGCCGAAGGTGAGCGCCGGGCCAAGCGTGATGCCGGCTCCCGGGTAGTTGCCCCCCATGATGCTGGCGGCATCGTTGCCCACCGCGTACAGGCCAGGGATAGGCCGGCGATGTGCGTCGAGCACGCGCGTATTTGCATCGGTTACTAAGCCAGCAAAAGTGCCGATGTCGCCCACGACGAGCTTGATGGCATAGAAAGGGCCGTGCGCCAATGGCGCGACGCACGGGTTGGGTGTCACCAGCGCGTCGCCCTGGTAGCGGTTGTATGCCTTACTGCCTTTGCCAAAGGCTGGGTCTTCACCACGCTGAGCTGCCTCGTTGAACTCGGCTACTGTGGCCTGCAGCGTCGCCACGTCCACGCCTATCTGGGTAGCCAACTCGGACACCGTCGCACCGCGCTTGAGGTAACCGCTGCGCAGATGACGACCGATAGGAAGAGGGAACGGTGCCACACAGCCCAAGCCGTAGTTGCGTAATGCCTTGTGATCACACAGCAGCCAAGCGCTGACCTCAGGTTCTCCTTCGCACGCTGCCACCATCGCTTGCACAAAGTCGTGGTAGGAGTTGCCTTCGTTGGTGAAGCGCCGGCCCTTAGGCGTCACCGCAATCACGCCAGGCTTGGCGCGATCGATGAAATGCGGCATGACTCCTTGCGTGCCATCTGGACGCGTGGTAACGGACGTGGGCACCCAAGCCGCAGCGTGTGGGATCGTGCCGTCGACATGACCGCCAACTGATTCAGCAAGACGCAGACCGTCGCCGGTATTGGTCGAGGGCGAGGGGGAAAAATGCTCACGCCCTGTGGGGGCGTGGGGAAACAAGGCTTTGCGGCGCTCAACGTCGTAGGGAAAGCCGCCACATGCCAGCACTACACCGGTAGTAGCGCGCACGTGGATCGTGCGTCCCTCGTGCTGCACCTCAGCGCCATAAACCCGCTCGCTGTCGATCAGCAGCCGCGTGACGGGCGACGATAGCCACACTGGAATACCCAGGTCCATACTGGCCTTGGCCAGCCGGCCCGCGAGGGCGTTGCCGTTGGTCAGCGTCATGCCGCGGCCGTGGCGCAGCACATCGAGGCAATGACGAGCGAGACGGCGCGTCACATACGCAAACGACACGGGCGACTTGAAGGCACGCATGAAGTGTTTGATCTCGACGCCCGAGCCCAGCATCATCCCGAACACCGTCAGCTCTGGAAGCGCAGGGGCGAGTTGGTGCACGCGCTCTCCAAGCTCGCGGCCATCGAACGGCCGCGTCACCATCGAGCGTCCGCCCGGCTGACCACCCACAGCCTCAGCATGGTAGTCAGGGAACACCGGCGGCATATCGAACTGCACGCAAGTGCGCTGCGTGAAAAACTCGATAGCTCTTGGGCCGTTTTCCAGGAAGGCGTCCACGCGCGCCTCGTCGAAGTGCGTCGTCGTCTCGTGCCGAAGGTAATCCTTGGCTGCGCCAGGCGGTTCTTGGATGCCTTGTTGCTTTGCCAAGTGTGTGCCGGGTACCCACAGCCAGCCGCCCGAGCGCGCAGTGGTGCCGCCGTAGCGTGCTTCCTTCTCCACCACCAATACCTTCAAACCGTTCGACGCGGCGGTGATGGCTGTAGCCATACCGGACGCGCCCGTACCGACAACGAGCACGTCCACCGTGATCTCTTCTTGCGTCATACCTTCGTCTCCAGTGTCCTAGCGGATGCCGCGCATTTTGCGCAGGTCATCTGACAGTTGTCAACGTATTTGATAATATCAACTCGTACGATTTGGTCGTACGCATCCGCACATGTTATGGAAAACCCTATGGTTACACTCGGCCATCAACATTCCTCAGACACTCCCATGGAAAAGAGTCGGCGTGGCATCCAATCGGTGGAAATCGGCAGCGCCTTGCTCCTTGAGCTCGCGCGACACGTCCGCCCCATTGCGCTGAAGGATCTGGCGCGTGCAGCCGGCATGACAGCTGGCAAGGCGCATCCGTACATGGTGAGCTTCTTGAAGGTAGGCTTTGTTACGCAGACAGATGCCGGTCATTACGAACTGGGCCCGTTGGCGCTACAACTAGGGTTAGCGCGGCTCCAACGACTTGATCCGGTCAAGGAAGCCTCGCAATTCATCGTCGCCTTGGCTGAGGAGACTGGTCAGAGCGTGGCAGTGGCCGTTTGGGGAAACCTCGGACCGACGATTGTTCGGCTGGAAGAGCCCATTGAGCCACTGCACGTCAACTTGCGCACCGGCACCGTCATGTCACTGGCTAACACTGCGACCGGGCGTTTGTTCGCAGCCTATCTCCCACCGAAAGTAGTTGAGAAAGTGCTGCATGACGAACTCGCCCGGCAAGGCGGCGTCGATGCTAAGCGTCCCCCCGTTACCGCTGAGGCTGTGGAGGCGACGCTTGCTGAGACACGGCGCCATGGGCTGTCGCGCACTCTTGGCCAGCCGATTCCGGGTATTGATGCCCTGTGTGCACCAGTGTTCGACTCGGCAGGGCATTTAGTGTTGGGTCTGTTGGTCATGGGCCCTTCCGCCACGTTCGACAGTAGCTGGGATGGCTCCATCGCCCGCCCCTTGCGCCAATGCGTGCTGGAAGTCTCGCGCCGTTTGGGGTATGAGCCTACTGCTCAGCACAGTGGGCTGGCATAACCTTTCCCACAGCGACGTTGGCATTTTCCCGGTTTCTCGAACTCTTAAGTCCACTGGGCTGCTGCCGGTTCCGTTGACACCTCGTTAAGGTGGAAGTTGAAACCGGAGGTGGTTCATGGAGAGAAGAAGGACATTCAGCCGCTGACCTGCCCCCTGTAGGCGTACCAATCAAAAGTGGAAGTCCGGGTTCAAGGTTACCCAATGGGTCTCGGGGCTGATAGGGATTGAACTGCATGGCCAGCGCACTGGCGATGCAACTCGGCGAAGCGAGCCGGTGGTATTCGTCCCAGGCTGCTGTATGGCCTGAGCTCGTTGTAGTCGGTTCGCCAGACCGCCACAGCCATCCTGGCCTGATGCAGGGTTTCGAACCAGCACTCGTTCAAGTGCTCGTCGCGGAACTTACCGTTGAAGCTCTCGATGTAGCCGTTCTGCGTCGGGCGTCCCGGCTGGATCAGGATGTGGCGGATGCCATGTGACTGCGCCCAGGCCATGAACGCCCGGCTGGTGAACTCCGGACCGTTGTCTGTTCGCACGGCCTGCGGATACCCGCGAAACAGCGCGGCGCGGTCCAGAACGCGAGTCACATATTGGCCTGAGATGCCGAAGTCCACCGTGATCTCCACGCTCTCATGGCTGAAATCGTCCGCCACCGTGAGGTACTTCAGGCGCCTGCCGCCCGAGAGGCTGTCGCTCACGAAATCCATGCTCCAGACCTCGTTGACTGTACGTGCCAGTTGCAGCGGCACACGCTCGTTGACAGGGCGCTTGCCCTTCTTGCGACGACGCACAGCCAGGTTGGACTGCCGGGAGAGGCGGTACACGCGCTTGTGATTGACGCCGGGAAACTGCGGGCGTAGCAGATCGTGGATGCGCCGATAGCCAAAGCGCCGACGCACGTGTGCGCCCTCCACGATCTTCTCGTGCAACTCCACGCTAGCCTGGTCGGCCTGCGGCGGATGGCGATGGCTGTCGCGGGAGAGCCCCACAAGACGGCACGCGGGGCGTTCGGACAAATGGTGTTCGCTGACCATGATCCGGATCGCCTCGCGCCTGGCCTGTGGGGCTAGTGCTTTACCCCCAGAACGCTTTTGAGCGCGTGCATGTCCAGGTGCGCCTCGGCCAGCAGCCGTTTGAGCTTGGCGTTCTCGGATTCGAGCTCGCGCAGGCGCTGGGCTTCAGAGACCTGCATACCGCCGAACTTGGCGCGCCACTTGTAAAACGTCGCGTCGCTGAAGCCGCCGTTGCGGCACAGCTCCTTGATCGGCATGCCGGTCTCGGCCTGCCTGAGGAACCCGATGATCTGCTCCCCGCTGAATCTGCTCTTCTTCATGTCCGTCATTCTCCGGGTGGGTGACGGACTTCACTAACTTCAGATTGGTACGGCTGGCGGGGGGCAGGTCAACCTTGGACAGCAGGCCACGCAAAACGTTGAACTGGAGGACTCCCGCGGACGCGCTGAGCGACTACCTAAAGTCGGCCGCGTAACCCGGTGTTGCGACGACCGGTTGAATCCACCCAGTACATCAGCGAGCACTTTCAGAAGTTACCGGACGAACAAGGCACCACTTGCAGCATGAGCAGGGCCGGCGAGGTCTGGGACAACTCGGCCATGAAGAGCTTCTCCAACTCGCTCGAGACCGAGCGCACGGCCAGAAAGGTGTACCGGACACGAGGGCAGGCCCGTTCAGACGTGTTCGACTACATCGAGTGCTTCTACAACCCGACGCGCCGGTATTCGACGCTCAGGTATCTTAGTCCCGTACCGTTCGAACAAGCGCAAGAAGCTTAGGTCGATGTCAACGGAATCGGCAGTAGCCCACATCGCACAAATTAGTGCTGCGCTTGGACTTGAATCCGCCCCTCGCCAAAAGAAAAACCCCGCTATCTTTTCGATAGCGGGGCATCCTTTACTACCTTGGTGCCGGAGACATGAATCGAACACGCGACCTTCTCATTACGAATGAGCTGCT
>DAMCAL010000016.1:0-30686 GCA_032059585.1 Burkholderiaceae bacterium | reverse complement strand
TCTCGCCCCGGCGGGCGACCTCCTTTTCTTGCTCGCACAAGAAAAGGAGGCAAAAGAAGTGCGCCCCGCAGGCTGCGTCCCCCACGCGCTGGCGCACGTGGGGGCAACCTGTCTCGGGTCGCTGGCGGGGTGCGCTGCGGAACTCACTGCGCTGCTGCGCAGCTCCGTTCAAACAACCGCAGCGAGTCAGATCACGAAGCATGGGCGCACCTGCGCCCATGCCACCCCGCCAGCGCCCCGAGACAGGCGCAGCCTTGAAGGGGTGGGGAGGGAAAGAACCAGCCGCGCTCTTGGTCTTCACTCCCTCTCCCGCGGGGCGGGAGAGGGCTGGGGTGAGGGTGGGAGGGCTGCTGCAGGCGCTGCGCCCGATCCCTTCCCCCTCACCCCTCCCCTCTCCCCCTGACGGGGGCGAGGGAGCAAGGAGCCGCGCGCCTTGCCTGCCAGGCCGCGCGCAGCGCCGGCCCGTCCCCGTCTTCGCCCCTTGAGGCTGCGCCTGGGGCGGGGCGCTGGCGGGGTGGCATGGGCGTCGTAGCGCCCATGCTTCGTCAACTGACTGGCCGCATCTGTTTGAACGAAGCGCGCAGCGCGCAGTGAGTTATGCGGCCCACCCCGCCAGCGCCCCGCCACAGGTCTGCCCCTTCGCGCCAGCGAAGGGGTCGCAGCCGTGGGGCCGTGTTCTTTGCTTCCTTTCTTGCACGGGCAAGAAAGGAAGTCGCCCGCCGGGGCAAGTCCCGGCCAGCCACCTCCAAAACAAGCCGACCGCCGTAACCACCACCAGCCAACAAACACAAAAAGGCATCATCCCCCTCATGCACATCCTGATCGTCGAGGACAACGCGCTCGTCGCCAGCGGCATCCGCACCGGCCTGCAGCTGCACGGCCTGCACGCCGACGTCGCACCGACCGCCGCCGCCGCCCAGGCGCATGTCGACGCCCGCACCTACGACGCCTGCGTGCTCGACTTGGGGTTGCCCGACGGCGACGGCCTCGACCTGCTGCGCCGCTGGCGCGCCGCCGGCAGCACCATGCCCGTGCTGATCCTCACCGCCCGCGGCACCCTGCAGGACAAGATCGCCGGCTTCGAGGACGGCACCGACGACTACCTGACCAAACCCTTCGACCTGCCCGAGCTCGCCCTGCGCCTGCAGGCCCTGGTGCGCCGCGCCGGCGGCCGCGCCAGCGACCGCATCCCGCTGGGCGCGTGCGAGATCGACATGACCGGCGCCAGCGTGTACCTGCACGGCCAGCCGGTGGAGCTGTCGCGCCGCGAGTGGGCCCTGCTCGAAGCCCTGGTGCAATCGCGCGGGCGCGTGCTCAGCACGGCGCAATTGCACGACTGCCTGTACGGCCTGGACGGCGAGGTCGGCAGCAACACCGTGAACGTGCACGTGCACCACCTGCGCAGAAAGCTCGGCGCGGGCGTCGTGGACACGGTGCGCGGCCTGGGCTTTCGCCTGGGTGCAGGTTGCGGCGCGGGCGCACCATGACCGACTCCCCATCCGTCGCCCCGCCGATGAAAAGCCTGCGCCGCCGCCTGGTGCTGGGCCTGGCGCTGGCCACCTGCGTGCTGTGGGGCGTCGTCGGCTGGTGGCGCGTGGGCGTATTGCAGGCCGAGCTGGAGGCCATGCTGGACGAGCGCCTGGTGGCCTCGGCCAAGATGGTCGCCAGCATCGTGCAACAGTTCCAGCCGGCCGCTCGGCCCCTGGACGATGCACCGGACGCACGCGACGCCCAGCACCTGGAATCGCTGATCGCCCGCGACGGCGTGGCCTGCGAGGTCAGCCTGGTGCGCAGCGAGGTCAAGGTGCTGCCCATCGCCCGCACCGGCGACGCGCCGGCGCACTCCACCCTGGGCGCGCCGGGCTTCGGCCAGGTCACCAAGGGCGGCAAGGCCTGGCGCACCTATGTGCTGCAGGACGGCGAGCTGCGCGTGGCCACCGCCGACCGACTGGACCTGCGCGCGCAGCTGGCGCACTCGGCCATGCGCTCGCTGGTGCTGACCTTCGCCGTCGCGCTGGCCGGCGTGTGGCTGCTGGTGTGGTGGCTGGTCGGGCGCGGCCTGCGCCCGCTGGAGGCGCTGCGCCGCGAGCTGCGCGCGCGCCAGCCGCGCGCCGACGCCCCGGTGCAGGCCGGGCGCGACGTGCGCGAGCTGGCGCCGCTGGTGGCCAGCCTGAACGCCCTGCTGGAGCGCGCGCGCAGCGCCATCGAGCGCGAGCGCCGCTGGACCGCCGATGCCGCGCACGAGCTGCGCACGCCGCTCACCGCCATCAAGACCCAGGTGCAGGTGGCGCAGATGGCGCTGGCCGCACCGGGCCGCGCGGCGCTGGCGGACGAGGCGCTGGACGCCGCGCTGCAGGGCATCGCCCACATGCACGGCACGCTGGAGCAATTGCTGGACCTGGCGCGCCTGGAGGTGGTCGACGAGGGCACGGGCGCCCAGGGCACGCAGGGCCCCGGACTGCTGCAGGCGCTGGAGCTGGCCCTGCAGCAGTCCGCACAGCGTGCGCGCGAGGAACGCGGCGACGCCCCGGCGCTGGCCCTGCATCGCGTGCCGGACGACCCCGCCGCCTGGCAGACGGTGCAGGTGGCAGTGCCGCCCGCGCTGCTGACCCGCGCCGTGGGCAACCTGCTGGACAACGCCCTGCGCCACCAGCAGGGCGACGCGCCGATCGAGTGCACGCTGGCGCTGCTGCGCTGGCCCGGCCAGGCGCGTGGCGCCGTCGAGCTGCTGGTGCGCGACCACGGCCCCGGCCTGACCGAACAGGAATGCACCCAGGCCACGCAGCGCTTCTGGCGCAAGGGCGCCAGCAGCAGCGGCGGCAGTGGCCTGGGCCTGACGCTGGCGCGGCGTATCGCCGAGAGCGGCGGCGGCACGCTGGCGCTGGAGCCGGCCCACCCAGGGCTGCGGGTACGGCTGCGCTGGCCGGTCCAGATCGGCGATGCACTGCAGGAAGGCAAGAACACATGACGTACCCGGAGCGCCCATGCACGCGCAGATGTTGACCCTGGGACCGCTGGTGCTGCCCTGGTCCGTCCTGCTGGCGCTGCTGGCCTGGCTGGGCGGCAGCACGCTGCACGACCGGCTGGGCCGGCGCGCCGGCCTGCCGCCGGGGCCGCACGCCTGGGCGCTGGCGCTGGCCGTGCTGGCCGCCGCGCGCCTGGCCTTCGTGCTGCGCTACGCCGGCGACTACGCCACCGCGCCCTGGACGGCGCTGGACATCCGTGACGGCGGCTGGGCGCCTGCCTGGGGCTGGGCAGCCGGCGCGCTGTACGCGGGCGCCCTGTGGCTGCGCCGCCACCCCGCCCGCCGCGCCGTGGCTGCAGGCCTGGCGGCCGGCGCGGGCCTGTGGCTGGCCGGCCATCTGGCGCTTGCGCTCACCCAGCCGCGCACCCAGCCCGAACTGCCTGACTGGCAGGGTGTGGCGCTGGACGCACGCACCGTGCGCCTGCCCGACCTGCAGGGCCAGCCGGTGGTGGTGAACCTGTGGGCAAGCTGGTGCCCGCCGTGCCGCCGCGAGATGCCGGCGCTCTTGCAGGCGCGCGCGGCGCGGCCCGAGGTGCGTTTTCTGTGGGTGAACCAGGGCGAGGCGCCGGAGGTGGTCGCGGCGTTCGCCCGCAGCCAGGGGCTGCCGCCCGCCGACGTGGTGCTGGACGTGCCGTCCGTGCTGGGCACGCTGCTGGGCCACCGGGCGCTGCCGACAACCCTGTTCTATGGCGCCGACGGGCGACTGGCCGCCGTGCGCAGCGGCGAACTGTCGGCCGCCACGCTGGCCGACCACCTGGCCCGGATCACCCCGCCGCTATCGAAAAAATAGCTGCTCGCGCTTGCCAGCAAAGGGATGCAATCCCCTGGGAGCTCCAACTCCTTACAGGACAAGCGCCAGCAGCTACTTTATGCATAGCAAACAAGGCGCAGGGCGGCTCCCTGTCTGACGCCACGCCCACCCGGTCGAACAGCCCGCTTCACGCTCCTTCGATCCTGTCGCCCGTGCCGCCCGAGGACTGCACCGCCGCCATGCAGCGGGCCAGCGCTTGCACGGCGCCACTGCGCTGCCCGCTGCCCGCTGTCCGCTGTCCGCTGCCCGCTGCCCGCTGCCCGCTGCCCGCTGCGGAACATATCCTCGTCCACACTCCTGCCATCGGCGGTGTAGATGCACATCCCGGTGCGCGAGCCCTGCGCTCAGGCGCCGTCTGCAACCCGCCGGTGTGCTCGTCCGCGCCGGCGTTCCCGGCTGGTCCGGACCAGGGAAACGGAAACGGGCGCAAGCCTGCTTGGGGCCGAAAGCCGCCGCCCCCTCAACCCCGCCCCACCACCGGCGCGTGCTCAGCCATCAGCTCCACTATCCAGTCGATAAAGACGCGCAGCTTGGCGCTGACATGGCGATTCGGCGGGAAGGCCAGGTACATCGGCATCGGCGCCATGTGCCAATCCTCGAACAGCGGCACCAACTCTCCGCTGGCCACGTGCGGTTTGGCCATGTACTGCGGTAGCCAGAGCAGGCCCAGACCCGCCAGACCTGCGGCGAGGTAGGCATTGCCGTCGTCCACCGTCAGCAACGAGTGGCCCCGGGTTTCGATGCGTTCCTCGCCCCGCTGCAACGCGTACGGCAAGGCCTTGCCGGTGCGACTCCAGAGGAAGCCGACGGTACTGTGCCGGCCTTCCCCCAGTTCACGCGGGTGCGCCGGCATGCCGGCGCGCTGCAGGTAACCCGGCGCTGCATAAATGCCCAGCAACAGGTCGGCCACGTGCCGCGCCACCAGCGACTGGTCGAGGATCTCGCCGCCCCGTATCACGCAGTCGACAGTCTCGCCGATGATGTCGACGATGCGGTCGCTCACGCCCATGGTCAACTGGATCTCCGGGTAGCGCGCATAGAACGCCGGCAAGGCGGGGATCAACAACATACGCGCGAGCGGGCTGGGCACGTCGACGCGCAGGCGCCCCCGCGGCGTCATCGACGCGCCGGACAGGCTCGTTTCGGCATCTTCCATGTCGGCCAGCAGGCGAACGACACGCTCGTAATAGGCCGCCCCATCGGCGGTGACATTCACCTTGCGCGTGGTGCGATTGAGCAGGCGCACCCGCAGCCGCGCCTCCAACTGCTGGACGAGCTGCGTCACCGTGGCCCTGCTCAGGTGCAGTGTCGCTGCCGCCTTGGTGAAGCTGCCGGTTTCCACAACCCGCGCAAAGGCCTGCATTGCATCAAAACGGTCCATCTCGCACCTTGCCGGGCCTGGATAGTTTGGATTTTATAAACAATCCTGGCCCGGATTGCCGGTTTATCCAGATCGATCGTCCTCCTACAGTGGCCCTTTCGCAAGCAACGGGCCGCAGTGCCCACGATGGAGATCCACTGATGACCCGCAAACGTGATGCCGTTTTCCCGCCAGACCGCCATGCCCTGTACGAGCTTCACCGGTACTCGCCGGCCATTCGCTCCAACGGATTTCTGTTCGTATCGGGCCAGGTCGGCAGCCGCAAGGACGGCTCGGCCGAGCCGGACCTCGCGGCCCAGGTTCGCCTGGCCTTCGCCAACCTCCACGCGATCCTGGCGGAGGCTGGCAGCAGTTTCGATGATGTCATCGACACGACCATCTTCATGGTCGATCCGGAATCGAATTTCGAGACCGTCTGGGCAGCAGTGGCCGAGTACTGGGGTGCAGCACCCTACCCCACGGTGACAGCCGTCGGCGTGACATGGCTGGCCGGATTCGACTTCGAAATCAAGGTGATCGCCAAGCTGGCGCACTAGCCCCGGCGCCGCCCCGATCGTCCAGAACCGCCAACCGGGTGTGGCCATGCAGCGGCTGCCTGGCCCCAGAGCGTTTGCACGCCATATCCCTGCGGGTCGATCTTTGGTAGCTTCCTGGCGATCACCGGCCCTCGGGTTGGCGCACGCGGGGCGTGTCGAACGGACGAAGGTGCACGCCGCAGCGACACCGGCCACAGATGTGCCGTACCGAGAAAAGACGGCGGTGGGCGCCGCCCTTTGCGGGACCCTGGGAGCGCCACGCAACGGCCGGCGCGCGCGTACGACCACCGACGCCTTGGGCAGCCTGGCCATCCATAGCCGCCAGGCGCACGGCGGCTATTTGTCCGACCCCACGCCCAGCCGGTCGAACAGCCCCCCTCGGGCCCCTTCGACCCCGGCGCCCTTGCCGCCCGAGGACTGCACCGCCGCCATGAAATGGGCCAGCGCCTGCGAGGCGCGGCTGCGCTGCTCGCCGCTGAAAAGGGACTCGTCCACGCTGCTGCCATCGGCCGTGTAGACCCGCACCCAGGTACGCGAGCCGTAGGCCATGCGGTCCACCAGGCGCAGCGGCACATCGAACGTGCTCATGGCTGCCCCCGGCTGGCCCGCGCCGGCCCCAGCGTCGGCCACGCGCAGGCGCAGGCGCACCGTCTCCGAGCCGCCGATGTGCACGTCCGCGCCGGTCACGTCGGAGCGCGCACCTGGCAGCCCGATGGACAGTTGCGCCTGGCCGGCCTTGGCGCTGGTCCACGACGCGGCCAGCACCGGGCAGCGCGGGCCGCCCTGGCATTCCAGCCGCTCGGGCGCGACCTGCACGGTGGTCGCGCCGTCCGCAGCCGTGCCGCGCACGATCTGGGGCTCGGCGGTTTTCTGGCTCGCGCAGCCGGCCAGCACCAGCGCCGCGGCGAGCGCAGCGCTCGAGAGAAGTCTTTGCATGTGAGGGTTCCGGTTCATGTGCGCCCACGGCGCCGCAGCGGCAATGGTAGTGCGCATCGTCCGGTCGATCCGCGGCGTGCGGGCGCCGCGCCAGCGGTGCATGGCCTGCACAGGTGCGCGTGCCCGGGCCAGCGCGGCCGCCCCGCCTTCTGCAGGCCGCGATTCACGGTGGTGCCGACTGCGGTGGCGAGACCGCCTTCACGCCATCGCCGCCTTCCTCCCGCGGCGCCTGCAGGCGCATGATGCGCAGCGCCTCTGGCTGCCCCACCAGCACGCATGCCTTGCCCGTGCGTGTGCAATGGTCGTGGACCCGCCAAAACCCATCGTGGCCGAGGCAGCCGGTCTGGCAGATCACCAGGTCGGCGGCGTGCAGGCTGGCTTCCCACGCCTGCGCATCCGCTGCCTGGGGCTCGGACAAGCCGTCCGCTTGAGTGCCGGGGAACCCGCGCGGGCCCTCGTGCAAGGCCCGCCCTTCACGGTCCTGCGGCGTCCGCTGCGGTTCGCGGCCCAGGCTCCTTCCAGGGGCCCCGTCGTCTTCCAACAGCGCCGGCGCCTCCGGCGGTCGTTCGCGCGTCCAGGCCAGGAGCGAGTCGCGCACGATCACCTCGGCGCGCAGCCGCACCACCTGGGCCTGCAACCGTTCGACGACATGGGCCTGCGCGCGCAACTGTGCGGAGCAACGCACCTGCGCCTGGCCATAGTCAGCAAGCAGCGCGCGGTGCTCGCGCACAAGGTCGGAGAACGCATGGTCAAGAACCTGCATGGTCGCCAGCTCCCAGCAATGGTGGATGGCACGGCCCGGAGCCCCGCAAGCGGCCGGCTCAGCCCAGCGCGGTGTCGAGCATCATCATCAGCACGAAGCCGACAATCAGCCCGCCGGTCGCGAGGGCCTCGTGCCCCTTGCGGTGGGACTCGGGGATGATCTCGTGGCTGATGACGAACAGCATCGCGCCGGCGGCAAAGCCCAGGCCCCAGGGCAGCAGCGCCGACGAGTAACCGATGATGGCGGCGCCCGCCACGGCGCCCACCGGCTCGATCAGCCCGGAGGCGATGCCCAGGCCCACCGCCAGTGCGCGGCGGTAGCCTGCCGCCAGAAGCGCTGCGGCAACGACGAGGCCTTCGGGCACGTCCTGGATGGCGATGCCCATGGCCAGGGCGTTGGCCCGCACGCCCTCGTTGCCGGCATAGCCGACGCCGATGGCCAGCCCTTCGGGCAGGTTGTGCAGGGTGATGGCGATGACGAACAGCCACGTCCGGCGCAGCGTGCGCGCCGTGGTGCCCTCGCGGCCCTTGATGAAGTGTTCGTGCGGCAACACCCGGTCCAGGCCGAGCAAGGCCGCCGCCCCGAGCAGGATCGCCGCACCCACCACGCCACCCGCAGCCCAGGGCCCGCCGCCGAAACTTCCGGCAGCGCGCGCGGCTTCCAGGCCCGGAATCACCAGCGAAAAGGCGGTGGCCGCCAACATGACGCCGGCCCCGAAACCGAACAGCATGTCCTGCACCGCCTCGGACAGGCGGTGGCACAGCAGGATGGGCAAGGTACCGAGGGCTGTCGCCAGCGCCGCCACCGAGCCGCCCAGCAGCGCCTGGCGCACCGCCCGTTCGCCGCTCAGGGCATCCCAGCCGGTGGCCACGAGCACGATGGCGCCGAGCAGGCAGGCCGTCAGCCCTGCCCAGGTGCGCAGGCGCCACATGCGCCAGCCGGCAAGCGTCAGCGCGGGCGTGTTCATGCTCTCGCCTCTTGTGACGGCCTGCAGCGCGTGCATGGCCTCGTGCGCGCCATGGGAGGCAACGCAGCACTGCGCAAGAGGTTGTGGGGTCGTGCCATCATGACGCGATTATACCGGAATGATTCTCATTACCTATAAGAGCTGCATGCGTGTCCTTGCGCCATGATCAGCGCTGCAACGCTCACTCGGCGTAAGAAAAGTCCCGTTCATGCCCGGTTCGGGTACTGGCGGCTTTCCTCACGCGTGGTGGGAGCGGCGTCACGAACAACAAGGTCGCGCCCAAGAAAAAGCCCGCGTGGTGCGGGCTCTTCGGGATGGCTTCAGCGGCCGGGGACCGCAGGCCGCGTGCGTTTCACTCCCACTCGATGGTCGCCGGCGGCTTGCTCGACACGTCGTATGTCACCCGGTTGATGCCCCGCACCTCGTTGATGATGCGGCTCGAAACCCGCTTGAGCAGCGCGTACGGCAGCTCGGCCCAGTCGGCGGTCATGAAGTCCGTGGTCTGCACGGCGCGCAGCGCCACCACGTAGTCGTAGGTGCGGCCGTCGCCCATCACGCCCACGCTCTTGACCGGCAAGAACACCGTGAACGCCTGGCTGGTCAACTCGTACCAGCTCTTGCCGGTGGCGGGGTCGATGGTGGCGCGCAGCTCCTCGATGAAGATGGCGTCGGCGCGCCTGGCCAAGTCGGCGTACTCGCGCTTGACCTCCCCCAGGATGCGCACGCCCAGCCCCGGCCCCGGGAACGGGTGGCGGTAGACCATCTCGCGCGGCAGGCCCAGGGCCAGACCGAGCTCGCGCACCTCGTCCTTGAACAGGTCGCGCAGCGGCTCGAGCAGCTTCAGGCCCAGCTGCTCGGGCAGGCCGCCCACGTTGTGGTGGCTTTTGATGGTGACGGCCTTCTTGCTCTTGGCGCCGCCGGACTCGATCACGTCCGGGTAGATGGTGCCCTGGGCCAGGAAGGTCACGCCCTGGTGGCCGCCGCCTGCTTCCTTGAGCTTGGCAGCCTCGGCCTTGAACACATCGACGAACAGGTTGCCGATGGTCTTGCGCTTTTGCTCCGGGTCCTGGACACCCGCGAGCCGGTCCAGGAACAGGTCGCTGGCGTCCACGCGGATCACCCGCGCGTGCAGCTTGCCGGCGATCATCTCCATGACCATGTCGCCCTCGTTCAGGCGCAGCAGACCGTGGTCCACGAACACACAGGTCAGGCGGTCGCCGATCGCGCGGTGGATCAGCGCCGCGGCCACCGAGGAATCGACGCCGCCGGACAGGCCCAGCAGCACTTCCTCGTCGCCCACCTGCTCGCGGATGCGCTGCACCGCCTCGTCCACGTAATGGCCCATGATCCAGTCGGCACGGGCGCCGCAGATCTCCAGCACGAAGCGCGAGAGCAGCGCCGCTCCCTGGGGCGTGTGGGTCACCTCGGGGTGAAACTGCACCGCGTAGTAGCGCCGGGCCTCATCCGCCATGCCGGCGATGGGGCACGAGGGCGTGGAGGCCATGACCTTGAAGCCCGGCGGCAGCTCGGTGACCTTGTCGCCGTGGCTCATCCACACCTTCAGCATGCCGTGGCCCTCGGGCGTGGCGACATCCTGGATGCCCTCGAGCAGGGCCGTGTGGCCGCGTGCCCGCACCTCGGCATAGCCGAACTCGCGGCTGGTCGAGCCCTCGACCCTGCCGCCCAGCTGCATGGCCATGGTCTGCATGCCGTAGCAGATGCCGAGCACCGGCACGCCCAGCTCGAACACCGCATCGGGCGCGCGGTCGTCGACCTCGTACACGCTGGCGTGGCTGCCCGACAGGACCACGCCCTTCAGGCGCCCATCGGCGGCGAACTGGCGCACCCAGTCGCTGCTCACGTCGCACGGGTGCACTTCGCAGTACACCTGCGCCTCGCGCACGCGCCGCGCGATGAGCTGGGTGACCTGGGAGCCGAAGTCGAGGATGAGGATCTTGTCGTGCTGCATGGCGGTTTTGAAACAAATCAGCGCCCGGCCCTTATGTATCAAGGGCCGGGCGCTATCAATACTGAAGTGCGCTCAGTCGGCGCGATAGTTGGGCGCTTCCTTGACGATCTGCACGTCGTGGACGTGCGACTCGCGGATGCCGGCGGCGGTGATCTCGACAAACTCGGCCTTGTCGTTCATCTCGGCGATGGTGGCGCAGCCGCAGTAGCCCATGGCCGCGCGTACCCCGCCGGCCATCTGGAACACGATGGAGACCATGGAGCCCTTGTAGGGCACGCGGCCTTCGATGCCCTCGGGCACCAGCTTGTCGGCGTTGGGGTTGCCGGTGGTGGCTTCCTGGAAGTAGCGGTCGGCGCTGCCCTGCTGCATGGCGCCGATGGAGCCCATGCCGCGGTAGCTCTTGTAGCTGCGACCCTGGTACAGGATGACCTCGCCGGGCGCCTCTTCGGTGCCGGCGAACATGCCGCCCATCATCACTGTGGATGCGCCCGCCGCGATGGCCTTGGCGATGTCGCCCGAGAAGCGGATGCCGCCATCGGCGATCAGCGGCACGCCCGTGCCCCTGAGAGCCGTGGCCACGCTGTCGATGGCCATGATCTGCGGCACCCCCACGCCCGCGACGATGCGCGTGGTGCAGATGGAGCCCGGGCCGATGCCGACCTTCACGGCGTCGGCGCCGGCTTCGGCCAGCGCCAGCGCGGCGGCACCGGTGGCGATGTTGCCGCCGATCACCTCGACCTGGGGGTAGTTCTGCTTGACCCAGCGCACACGATCGATCACGCCCTTGGAGTGGCCGTGCGCGGTGTCCACCACCAGCGCATCGACACCGGCCTTGACCAGCAGGTCCACGCGCTCCTCGGTGCCCGGGCCCACGCCCACGGCGGCGGCCACACGCAGGCTGCCGGCGGCGTCGCGCGCGGCGTTGGGGAAGATGGTCTGCTTGTTGATGTCCTTGACGGTGATCAGGCCCTTCAGTTCGAAGGCGTCGTTCACCACCAGCAGGCGCTCGAGCTTGTGGCGGTTGAGCAGCGCTTTGGCCTGCTGGGGCGTGGTGCCGTCTTTTTCGTTGACGGTGATCAGCTTCTCGCGCGGGGTCATGATCTCGCGCACCTTGACGTCGTAGCGCGTCTCGAAGCGCACGTCGCGGCTGGTCACGATGCCGATCACCTTGCCGCCATCGCACACCGGAAAGCCGGAAATGCCCAGGTTTTCCGACAACTCCAGCACCTGCAGCACCGTGTGCTCGGGGGTGATGACCACCGGGTCGTGCACCACCCCAGATTCGTGCCGCTTGACCTTGGAGACCTCGGCCGCCTGCTGCTCGGCGGTCATGTTCTTGTGCACCACGCCGATGCCGCCCTCCTGCGCGATGGCGATCGCCAGGCGCGCCTCGGTCACCGTGTCCATGGCGGCCGAAACCAGCGGAAGATTCAGGGAGATGTCGCGGGTGAACCGCGTCGCGAGCGAGGTGTCCTTGGGCAGGACCTGGGAGTACGCCGGCACCAGCAACACGTCGTCGAAGGTGAGCGCTTTTCCAAGTAGGCGCATGAGTGAGAGCTCCAAAAAAACGATTGTACCCGCGGCGCGACAGGCAGCCGGGCGCTGCGGCCGGCCCGTCTGGTGGCCGCCAGGGGGGCCGGATACACTGCCTCGCATGCAACGCAAACAGCTTTTTCTGCTCGCGCTGGCCTGCACCTGGGCCTTTGGCGTATCGGCGCAGTGGCAGTGGGTGGACAAGGACGGGCGCAAGGTGTTCAGCGACCGCCCACCGCCGCAGGACGTGCCCGAGCGCAACATCCTCAAGCAGCCGACGTTGCGCGCCGCGCCTCCTGCCACTGCCGCTGCCGCTGCCACTGCCGCTGCGGGCGACGAGCCACCCGCCGCAGATGCGGCTCCGACACCCGCCGCTGCGCCGGCGCTTGCGATCAGCCGCGACGACACCCAGCTGCAGGAGAAGAAGGCCAAGGCCGAGGCCGCAGAAGCCGCGCGCAAGCAGGCCGAGCAACAGGCCGAAGCGCAGCGCCAGGCCAAGGCCCGCAAGGAAAACTGCGCCCGCGCCCGCCAGGCCGCGGCCAGCCTGTCCTCGGGGGTTCCGATGGCCCACACGAACGCGCAGGGAGAGCGCGGCTACATGGACGAGGCCACCCGCGCGGCCGAGTTGCGCCGGGCGCAGGAGATCGCTGCACGCGACTGCCAGTGACGCGCCGCCGCCGGCCCCGCAGGATTCAGTAGCCGGACTTGCCGCCCGGGCGCTGGCGCGCGAACAGGCCGGCCGTGCGGGCGCCCTGGCGGGCGAAGCGTTCGCGCCGTGCGACCTTGGGATCCACCGTCAACGGCCGGCAGCATTCCACCCGGTCGCCGTCACGCAGCCGTTCGTCCAGCGCCGCGGCGCGTCCCCAGATGCCGAACGCCAGCGCCGCCAGCGCTGCGACGTCCAGGCCAGCGGCCATCACCGCACTTTGCACCGTGGCGCCGGGGGGCAAGGCCAGGGCCCATTCCTGCACCTGGCCCGGCGCGAGCGAAGCGCAGACCGTCACGGCCAGCGGAGCCGAACGCGCGTCAACCATAGACCTGCTCGGCGCGCTTGATGAAGGCGTCGACCAACGTGGCGGCGATGCGGTCGAACACGGGACCGACCAGCGCGGCCAGGGCGCGGCTGTCGAAGCCATAGCGCAGCTCCAGCTCGACCTTGCACGCGCGCTGCGAGCCATCTCCCACGGGGTGGAACTGCCAGTCGCCGTCGAGTTGGGAAAACGGCCCTTCCACCAGTTCCATCTGCACGCGCCGGCCCCGCACATGGGTGTTGCGCGTGACAAAGGATTTGGAAATGCCGCCGAAGGCGATGCCCACCTCGGCCGTCATGGTCTGGCCTTCTTCGCTCATCACCCGCGCGTGGTCGCACCAGGGCAAAAATTGCGGGTAGCGCGCCACGTCGGTGACGAGGGCAAACATTTCTTCGGGGCTGTACCAGATCAGGACGGACTTGTTGACGGTTTTCATTGCAAACGCAGTGTGCGGGGGCACGCCCCCTAGAATCGACGGCGCGAGACGACAACCATTGTAGGGAAGGCGTTTGAAACTTCCGGTCTGCGCCTCATCTACGACATCCATGGCCAAAAAACCCGATCCGAACCCGCGCATCGCCGAAAACAAGAAGGCGCAATTCAATTACTTCTTCGAGGAGCGCCACGAGGCGGGCATGGTGCTGCAGGGCTGGGAAGTGAAAGCGTTGCGCGAAGGCAAGGCCCAGCTCACCGACGGTTATGTGGTCATCAAGAACGGCGAGCTGTTCCTGATCGGCTGCCAGATCAACCCCTTGCGGACTGCGTCCACGCACGTGAGCCCGGACGCCGTGCGTTCCAAGAAGCTGCTTATGCACAAGGACGAGATCCGCCGCCTGATCGGCAAGGTGGAGCAAAAGGGCCACACCCTGGTGCCCCTGAAGCTGTACTGGAAGGACGGGCGCGCCAAGTGCGAAATCGCACTGGCCAAGGGCAAGGCCGAACACGACAAGCGCGACACCATCCGCGAGCGCGAAGGCAAGCGCGAGGTGGAGCGGGTGATGAAGAGCCGCCACCGCTGAACGGCGGCGGGGTAGGAAAGGACGCGTGCTGGACGGCCTTTTCGCTGACACGGCGCGCCCGACAGGGGCTCCTAGACTGCTGCGTCACAACCAGGAGCATCCCATGAAAACCCTTGCCACCCTCTTGATGACCACGGCGCTGCTCGCAGGCTGCGCCGACGGCGGGTTCTGGCCCAAGCGCAACGCCAGCACCAGTGCCCCAGCCAGCGCCAACAGCAGCACCGACATGCCCACCCGCGCTGCCGACGGCCGGCTGATCGGCCCGAACGGCAACACGCTCTACGTCTATGGCAAGGACAGCGGCGGCACCTCGGCCTGCTACGACCAGTGCGCCACCAACTGGCCGCCGCTGGCCGTGGCGCCCAACGCGAAGGCGATGGGCGACTACACCATCGTCACCCGCACGGACGGCACGCGCCAGTGGGCCTACCGGGGCCAGCCGCTGTACTACTTCGTGCGCGACGCCAAGAGCGGCGACATGGCAGGCGACGGCGTGGGCGGCCAGTGGAAGGTCGTGCGGCCCTGACGCCCAGGCGCCGCCGGGCGCCCGCCTATGGTTCCACAAGCAAAACGGCGCCCCGCGGGGCGCCGTTTTTCGTGGGCTGCAACAGCGTCAGCGCAGCGCGGCCAGCGGGTGCGCGTGCGCCGGCCAGGGGCTCTGGAAGAACGCCTGCACCAGCGCGGCGGGCACGTCCTCGACCCGCGCCGGGTTCCACTTGGGCGCGTGGTCCTTGTCCACTGCCAGGGCGCGGATGCCCTCCACCGTCTCGCTCTGGCCGGGGCGCAGGTAAAAACAGTGCCGCACCATGTCGCGTTCCATGCGCAGGTCGTCGGCGAGCGTCATGTCGCGGGCCCGGCGAATCTGCTCCAGCACGACGTGCAGCATCAGCGGAGAGCGCTTGCGCAGCAGTTGCGCCGTCGCACGCTCCCATTCGCCCGGGGCCGCTTCGAGCGCCTGCACGATGGCGGTGGCGTCCGCCAAGCCGAAATATGGGTCAATTTGGCCTCTCGCGCTTGCCTGGCTTGCGTCAACAGCTACAAATTTTGAAGCAACGAAGTCCTGCACCGCTTGGCCACTGGCGAACTGCTGGCTGCGCAGGTGCTCCCAGACGGCTTCCTGCTGGTCGGACGGCAGGAACCCATCGGCCAGCTGGAAGGAGATCGCGTCGGCCGCACCGATGGTCTCGCCCGTGAGCGCCAGCCACTCGCCCACGCGGCCCGGGCAGCGCGACAGGAAGTAGCCGCCGCCCACGTCGGGGAACAGGCCGATGATGGTCTCGGGCATGGCCATCTTGGTGCGCTCGGTGACGATGCGCAGGCTGCCGCCCTCGCTGATGCCCATGCCGCCGCCCATGACGATGCCGTCCATGAAGGCGATGTAGGGTTTGCCGAAGGTGTGGATCAGGTGGTTGAGGGCGTATTCCTCGGTGAAGAAGTCCTCCAGCTCGGGGTTGCCCGTGCTGCCCGCGGCGTGCAGGAAGCGGATGTCGCCGCCCGCACAGAAGGCTCCGAAGGCGCCCTCGCGCCCATTGCCGCGGATGGCCACGGCCAGCACCTTGTCGTCATGCTGCCAGGCCAGCAGCGCAGCCATCAGATCGCGCACCATGGCCAGCGACAGCGCGTTCAGCGCCTTGGGCCGGTTCAGCGTGATGCAGCCGACCTGCCCTCGCACCTCTGCCACGATCTCGCCGCTCTTCATCTCCATCGTCATTGTTGTTGCTCCTTCCATCCAAGCAGTTCGTTGAAAACCAGTGCGGCGATGACCAGCGTGCCGCCCATCAAAACGGCGGCCGCCGGCTTCTCGCCCGCGCCCACCCAGGTCAGCAGGATGCCGAAAATGACCTCCAGCAGGCCCAGCAGGGCAATCTCGGGCGCCTTGAGCACGCGCCCGCAATAAACCACCAGCACGCAGGGGATGGCCAGCTGCACCAGGCCCAGCAGGGCCAGCAGCGCCAAGTCGCGCCCCGAAGCGGCAAACGGCAGCGCCCAGGGCAGCGTGGCCAGCGCCGACAGCGCCGCGCCGATGAACACCGCCGGCACCAGGTCCACCGCGTGGCCCTGCGTCTGGGCGCGCTGCACCACCGTCCAGTTGACGGCGGCGGCCACCGGAATGCACAGCGCCACCGCCAAGCCCAGGGGTGACAGGTTGCCAACCTCGGCTCCGTACATCCAGACGATGCCGGCGCCCGCCATGGCAATGGCGCACCAGGTGCGCGGCGCAATGCGGTGCCCGATGAACACCCGCGCCAACAGGGCGGTGAGCAGTGGCCCGGCGGCCATGGTGACCAGCACGTTGGCCACGGGCATGAGGGTGATGCCGACCATGAAGGCGGTGAACATCACGCTCCAGCACACACCCGACAGCCACAGCGGGGCGCTGGCGCGCAGCACCGGTGCGAGGGCGGTACGCCCGCGCAGCGCGGGCAGGATCACCATCAGCGACAGCAGCATGAAGAAGCTGCGCCAGAAGGTGATCTCGAAGCTGCGCGCCTGCTCCAGATGGCGCGTGACCACGCCGGCAATCGACCACATGAGCGCGGCGGCAGCCATCAGCCAGACCGCGCGGCCATGCGTGAGGCCGGCGGGCGTGGCGGCAGGAGGAACGGTCAGCGTGCCGTCCACGGCATCAGGCGCTTTCGCGGCTGGCGCGCTTGCGCTCGTGTTCCTTCAGGTAGCGCTTGCGCAGGCGGATGCTCTTGGGCGTGATCTCCACCAGCTCGTCGTCCTCGATGAACTCCACGCCGTACTCCAGCGTCAGGTCAATGGGCGGGGTGACCTTGATGGCGTCTTCCTTGCCGGATACGCGGAAGTTGGTCAGCTGCTTGGTGCGTGTGGCATTCACCACCAGGTCGTTGTCGCGGTTGTGCACGCCGACGATCATGCCCTCGTACACCGGGTCGCCCGCGCGCACGAACATGCGGCCCCGGTCGTCCAGCTTGCCCAGGGCGTAGGTGAAGATCTCGCCGTCGTCCATGCTGATCAGCACGCCGTTCTTGCGCCCGCCGATCTCGCCCTTGTGCGGCTCGTAGCCGTCGAAGATGTTGGAGATCAGGCCAGAGCCGCGCGTCAGGTTGAGGAACTCATTGGTGAAGCCGATCAGCCCGCGCGCCGGGATGCGGTACTCCAGCCGCACGCGGCCGCGCCCGTCACTTTCCATGTTCACCAGCTCGCCCTTGCGCTCGCCCAACGCCTGCATCACGCCACCCTGGTGGCCTTCCTCGATGTCGGCGGTGACCAGCTCGATGGGCTCGCAGCGCTCGCCGTCGATGTCCTTGAACACCACGCGCGGCTTGGAGACGGCCAGCTCGTAGCCCTCGCGGCGCATCTCTTCCAGCAAGATGGTCAGGTGCAGCTCACCGCGGCCTGCCACCTCGAACACGCCGTCCTCGTCGGTCTCGCTCACGCGCAGCGCCACGTTGGAGCGCAGCTCCTTTTGCAGCCGGTCCCAGATCTGGCGGCTGGTGACGAACTTGCCCTCGCGCCCGGCCAGGGGCGAGGTGTTGACGCTGAAATTCATCGTCAGCGTCGGCTCGTCGATCTTGAGCATGGGCAGCGGGTTGGGGTTCGCCGGGTCGGTGATGGTCTCGCCGATGCCCACGTTCTCGATGCCGTTGATCAGCACGATCTCCCCCGGCCCGGCCTCGGCCACCTGCACGCGGTCCAGGCCCTGGAACTGGTGGATCTGGTTGATGCGGCCCTTGTAGGTATTGCCGTCGGGCCCGTGCATGACCAGCACGTCCTGGCCGGCCTTGAGCACGCCGGCGTTGATGCGGCCCACGCCGATGCGTCCGACGAACGTGGAATAGTCCAGCGCCGAGATCTGCAGCTGCAGCGGCGCGCCGGCGTCGCCGCCCGCCACCGGAACGTGTTGCAGCACGGTGTCGAACAGCGCCGACATGTCCTCGCCCCACTGCTCGCCGGCCTGGCCCTGCTCCAGCGAACTCCAGCCGTTGATGCCCGAGGCATACACCACGGGAAAGTCCAGCTGCTCGTCCGTCGCCCCCAGTTTGTCGAACAGGTCGAAGGCGGCGTTCACCACCTTGTCGGGGTTGGCGCCAGGCTTGTCCACCTTGTTGACCACGACGATGGGCTTGAGGCCCAGCGCCAGCGCCTTCTTGGTCACGAAGCGCGTCTGCGGCATGGGGCCTTCCTGCGCGTCGATCAGCAGCACCACGCCGTCGACCATGGACAGGGCGCGCTCCACCTCGCCGCCGAAGTCGGCGTGGCCGGGCGTGTCCAGGATGTTGATGTGCGTGCCCTTCCAGGACGCGGCGCAGTTCTTGGCCAGGATGGTGATGCCGCGCTCGCGTTCGATGGCGTTGTTGTCCATCACGGTGTCGACGACTTTCTCGTGCGCGGCGAAGGTGCCCGACTGGCGCAGCAGCTGGTCCACCATGGTGGTCTTGCCATGGTCGACGTGGGCAATGATGGCGATGTTACGGATTTGTTTGCTCATAACGTTGGTGCTGTCTGTGTTCAATGTGCCGCGCTCAAGGGGGTGTTGTGATCGGCGCGCGGCGCGCCTTGAAGGATTTGCTGGATCTCCAGCGGGCTGAGCAGCCGGTCGGGGATCAACTCGCCGCCGCGCACATGGGCCACGCCCAGCAGTGCGTGCGGCTGCTCGGCGTACACCGCCACGGCCGGCGCGTCGGGCCAGGGCCCGCGCCGGCGCAGGCCCGACAGGAAGCGCCCGGCCTCCTGCTCGTCCAGGGTGATGCCGACATGCCCTGCCAGCAGCGTCTCGACGGGCTGCACCCGGGCCAGGCGCCCCTGCTCGTCGAGGGCTTCGAGCTCCTGCAGGGTGATGCACCCGGTCACCTGCAGGCCGCCGGTTTCGGTGCGCCGCAGGCCAATCAGGTGCGCGCCGCAGCCCAGCGCCTCGCCCAGGTCTTCGGCCAGGGTGCGGATGTAGGTGCCTTTGCTGCAGCGGACTACCATTTTGATAGCTGCATGCCCTTTCCCCACAACGGTTGAGGCCAGATTCAGCTCAAAAATCTCGACCTCGCGTGCGGGCCGCTCGACCTCGATGCCGGCGCGGGCGTATTCATAAAGCGCACGCCCGTCCTTCTTCAGGGCGCTGTGCATGGGCGGCACCTGGCGGATGCGCCCCAGGAACTGCCGGCGCGCCGCTTCCAGGCGCTCGGGCGCGAGCTGCGCGGGGTCGACCGCGCGCTCCTGCAGCACCACGCCCTCGGCGTCGCCAGTGCTGGTCGTCGTGCCCAGCAGGGCGATGGCCTCGTAGGTCTTGGGGGCATCGAGCTGCAGCGCACTGAACTTGGTTGCCGCGCCGAAGCACAGCGGCAGCACGCCGGTGGCCAACGGGTCGAGCGTGCCGGTGTGGCCGGCCTTCTCGGCGCGCAGCAGCCACTTGGCCTTCTGCAGGGCGTCGTTGGAGGACAGGCCCAGGGGCTTGTCCAGCAGCAGCACTCCGTGCACCGGGCGCCGCTGCACCCGGATGCGGGGAGCGCGTGCCGTCATTGCCCGTCGTCGTCCTTGGAACGCGAGGCCACGGCGCGCGCGATCAGCGCGTTCATGTCGGCCGCCCGCTCGGGCGTGCGGTCATACACGAAGTGCAGCGTGGGCACGGTGTGGATGTGCAGGCGCTTGAACAGGCCGTTGCGCAGGAAGCCCGCCGCCTGGGTCAGGGCCTCGCGGCTGGCCTCGGGGTCGCCCACCAGCACGCTGAAGAAGACCTTGGCGTGCGCGTAGTCGGGCGTCACCTCGACGCCCTGCAGCGTCACCATGCCGATGCGCGGGTCCTTGAGCTCACGGATGAGCTCAGTGAGGTCGCGCTGGATCTGGTCCGCGACCTTGAAGCCGCGGTGCTGGCCGGAGCTGGCGGACTTGCGTGCTGCCATCGTCGCTTCCCGTTCGCGCCACGCCTCACAGCGTGCGCGCGATCTCCTTGATGTCGAAGAACTCGAGCTGATCACCCTCGCGGATGTCGTTGTAGTTCTTGAGCTTGATACCGCACTCGAAGCCTTCGCGCACTTCCTTGACGTCGTCCTTCATGCGGCGCAGCGACTCGACCTCGCCCGTGTAGATGACCACGTTGTCGCGCAGCAGGCGGAAGCGTGCGTTGCGGTGCACCATGCCCGAGGTGATGTACGAGCCCGCCACCGTGCCGATCTTGGAGGCGACGAACACGGTGCGGATCTCGGCCGTGCCGATGACCTCTTCGCGCTGCTCGGGCGCCAGCATGCCGGACATGGCCACCTTCAGCTCGTCCACGGCGTCGTAGATGATGCCGTAGTAGCGGATGTCCACGCCTTGGGACTCGGCCAGCTTGCGCGCGCCGGCGTCGGCGCGCACGTTGAAGCCGATGACGATGGCCTTGGAGGCCAGCGCCAGGTTCACGTCGGACTCGCTGATGCCGCCCACGCCGGCGTACACCAGCTGCACCTTGACCTCGTCGGTCGAGAGCTTGAGCAGCGACTGCGCCAGCGCCTCCTGCGAACCCTGCACGTCGGCCTTGATGATGATCGGCAGGTTCTGCACCTCGCCGGCCGCCATGTCGGCGAACATGTTCTCCAGCTTTGCCGCCTGCTGCCTGGCCAGCTTGGTGTTGCGGAACTTGCCGGCGCGGTAGGTGGCGATCTCGCGCGCACGGCGCTCGTCCTGCAGCACCATGAAATCGTCGCCCGCCTGCGGCACCTCCGTCAGGCCCTGGATTTCCACCGGAATCGACGGGCCGGCTTCCTTGGTCGACTGGCCGTTCTCGTCGTTCATCGCCCGCACGCGGCCATAGGTCTGGCCCGCCAGGACGATGTCGCCCACCTTCAAAGTACCCGACTGCACCAGCACCGTGGCCACCGGACCGCGACCCTTGTCGAGCTGCGCTTCGATGACCAGGCCCTTGGCCATGGCATCCGCCGGCGCCTTCAATTCAAGGACCTCGGCCTGGAGCAGCACCTGCTCGAGCAAGTCGTCGATGCCCATGCCGGTCTTGGACGACACCGCCACGAAGGGAGAGTCGCCGCCGTACTCCTCGGGCACCACTTCCTCGACCACCAGCTCCTGCTTGACGCGCTCGGGGTTGGCCTCGTGCTTGTCGGACTTGGTGATGGCCACGACGATGGGCACCCCCGCCGCCTTGGCGTGCTTGATGGCTTCGCGCGTCTGCGGCATCACGCCGTCATCGGCAGCGCACACCAGGATCACGATGTCGGTAGCCTGCGCACCACGGGCACGCATGGCCGTGAAGGCCTCGTGGCCGGGGGTGTCCAGAAAGGTGACGATGCCCCGAGGCGTTTCGACGTGGTAGGCGCCGATGTGCTGGGTGATGCCACCGGCCTCGCCCACAGCGACCTTGGAGCGGCGGATGTAGTCCAGCAGCGAGGTCTTGCCGTGGTCCACGTGGCCCATGACGGTGACCACTGGTGCGCGCGACACGGCCTCGGCCTGATGGCCGGAGACTTCCTCGGCGGTGAAGGCTTCCGGATCGTCCAGCGCCGCCACCTTGGCGGTGTGGCCCATTTCCTCGACCACGATCATGGCCGTGTCCTGGTCCAGGGGCTGGTTGATGGTGACCATCTGGCCCATCTTCATCAGCACCTTGATCAGCTCGGACGCCTTGACGGCCATCTTGTGCGCCAGCTCGGCCACCGTGATGGTCTCGGGCACGTGCACTTCCAGCGCACGGAACTCGGCCGGCGCCGCCGCCTGCTGGCGCTCGTCGCCCCGGTCGCCACGGCGCCCACGCGGGCCTCCGCGCCAGTTGCTGCGTCCCACGCCCCCGCTGCTGTCGCCGCGGGTCTTGATTTCCTTCTTCTTGGCCGCGTCGCCTGCCCAGCTCGACGAAAGCTTGGCCGACTTCACTTCCTTGTTGCCACCGGCAGGCGCAGCGCCCGTGCGGGCACCGCCCGCGCCGGCTGCCGGCTTGTGCAGCGTGCCCTTCTTGGCGTCTGCCCCGGTGGCCGTCTTGGCCGCGGCAGGCTTGGCCTCTTCCGGCTTCTTGGCGACCAGCACCTTGCGCGGTGCGGCCATCATGGCGCGGATGGCCTCGGCCTCGGCCAGCGCCTTGCGGCGGCGGTCCTCCAGGTCGGCGGCGCGTGCAGCCTCTTCGGCAGCCCGGGCCTGCGACTCGGCCTCGGCCTTGGCACGCGCTTCGGCCTGCGCGGCAGCGCGGGCCTGCGATTCGGCCTCGGCCTCGCGGCGCGCCTCGGCCCGCTCGGCCGACTCCTGCGCCTTCTTGTCGGCCTGCTGCGCGGCATAGGCCGCGGCACGCTCCTCCGCTTCGCGCTCGCGCTGTTCACGCTGCTCGCGCTCGGCACGCTCCTCGGCCAGCGCCGCCTCCTGGCGGCCGATCAGTTCGGCCTGGCGATGGGCCTCGTCGGCGCGGCGCGCCAACTCCTGGTCCTCGGCAGACGGTGCGGGCGCGGGCGCCGGCACGGCATCTGCCGGATCGTCGCGCCGGATGAAGGTGCGCTTTTTGCGCACTTCCACCTGGATGGTGCGCGCGCGGCCGGAGGCGTCAGCCTGCTTGATCTCACTGGTCGACTTCTTGGTCAACGTGATCTTCTTGCGATCGGCGCCGGCAGTACCGTGGCTGGCCTGCAGATGGGTCAGCAGGGCCTGCTTGTCGCCCTCGGTCAGCACATCGGTGGCCGACGACTTGGACACACCGGCAGACTGGAGCTGGGCCAAGAGGGTTTCGGGCGACTTTTTGAGTTCGGTGGCGAACTCGGCGACAGTGTTACTCGACATATACGTTTCGATCTCCCCTGACCTTTATTCCTGTCCCGACGCAAACCAGTGCTCGCGCGCTTTCATGATCAGCGCTTTCGCCTCATCCTCGGACTGCCCGGTCAGTTCGGTCAGCTCGTCGATGGCCAGATCGGCCAGGTCGTCACGCGTGTTCACGCCCCCAGCGGCCAGCTTGGTGACCAGTTCGGGTGTGATGCCGTCGAGTTCGCGCAGATCCTGCGAGACGGCGCCGACGCTTTCTTCGCGCGCGATCTCCATCGTCAGCAGCGCACCCTTGGCACGCGAGCGCAGCTCGCCCACGGTGTCTTCGTCGAAGCTTTCGATTTCCAGCATCTCCGACAGCGGCACGTAGGCCACCTCTTCCAGGCTCTCGAAGCCCTCGGCGATGAGGATCTCGGCGATTTCCTCGTCCACGTCCAGCTTTTCCATGAACAGCTGGCGCAGCACGCCGGTTTCCTCGGCCTGCTTCTGCGCGCTCTCGGCTGCGTCCATGATGTTGATTTTCCAACCCGTCAGGTCGGAGGCCAAGCGCACGTTCTGCCCGCCGCGGCCAATGGCGATCGCAAGGTTCTCTTCGTCGACCACCACGTCCATGGCGTGCTTTTCTTCATCCACCACAATGGACGAGACGTTGGCCGGCGCGAGCGCACCGATGACGAACTGTGCGGGATCATCGGACCACAGCACGATGTCCACGCGCTCGCCGGCCAGCTCGTTGGTCACGGCGTTCACCCGTGTGCCGCGCACGCCGACGCAAGTGCCGATGGGGTCCACGCGCTTGTCGTGGCTCAGCACCGCGATCTTGGCGCGGCTGCCGGCGTCGCGCGCGCAGCTCTTGATTTCGAGCAAGCCTTGCTCGATCTCCGGCACCTCGTTGCGGAACAGCTCCATCATGAACTCGGGCGCCGAACGCGACAGGATGATCGGCGCGCCACGCAGCGTCAGGTCGACGTCCATGATCATGGCACGCACGCGGTCGCCGTTGCGCAGGTTTTCCTTGGGGATCATGTCGCTGCGGCGCAAGCGTCCTTCGACGCGACCGCTCTCGACGATGATGTCGCCCTTGTCCATGCGCTTGACCGTGCCGGTGAAGATTTTCTCGCCCCGGCTCATGAAGTCCGACAGCAGCATCTCGCGCTCGGCGTCACGGATCTTCTGCAGGATGACCTGCTTGGCCGCCATCGCGCCGATGCGCCCGATCGGCACCGATTCCACCGGCTCTTCGAGGTACTCGCCGACTTCAATGTCCTGAACGCGCTCGCGGGCGTCCATGAGGAGCTCTTCCGCATCGGGGTTCTGCAGCCCGGCATCATCGGGCACCACGAGCCAGCGGCGGAACGTCTCGTACTCGCCGCTGTCGCGGTCGATGGACACGCGGATGTCCGCCTCGCCCTCGTAGAGTTTCTTCGTGGCCTGGGCCAGGGCGGACTCCACCGCCCCCAGTACCACGTCGCGCTCGACGTTCTTCTCACGCGAAATGGCATCCACCAACATCAACAATTCGCGGTTCATTCGACGACTCTCCTGTTTTTGTTCCCTGCGGATGCGCGCGCGCTTGCATGTGTGCGGCGGCGACCCGAAACCATGTGTGCGACCTGCTCAGCCCTCGGCCGGTCCGCGTTTGGCACCCCGGCCCTTGAAGTTCACGATCGGGGCCAGCCGCGCCTCCCGCAGCTCATCCAGCGCAAAGCCCATGGCATGCAGCGGCGCCGGCGGGCGCTTCTTGCTGACACGCTGGCCCGGCTTCACTGGCGGCTCGTCGCTCCACACGATCTGCCAGCCTCCACCGTCGGCACGCTCCAGCGTGCCGCGAAATTTCTTGCGGTTGGCCGCCACGGCACCCCCGGCCGCGTCGCCGATCGGCTGTTTGAGGATCAGGTCGACCATTTCGCCCTCGAAACGGACAAAATCCTGCTCATGGCGCAGGGGACGGTCGATGCCGGGCGAAGACACTTCGAGCCGGGTGTAGTCCACACCGTCGACTTCCAGCGCGAACTGCAACTGGCGCGTGACCTTCTCACAGTCTTCCACGGTGACGAACTGCTCGGGCTCAGGCGGCGTGCCGTCGACCGGGGAAACCCAGGGCATGTCGATGGTAATGCGCAGCAAGCCTCCGGCGGAGCGCTCGATCTCCACCAAGTCATACCCCAGACCGGTCACGGTCTGCTCAACGATTTGCTGCAATGCCACGTGTATATGCTCTGCCCAGTTCGGTTCCAGTCCAGCAGGCGCAGCCGGCATTCGCGGCTACTGCCAAAATCAAAACGCCAAAAAAAAAGGGCGGTGTATACCCGCCCGTTTGGTCGTGAAGGCGGCATTGTAGCCGCGAAACAGGTCCGCTGTAAAGGTTTGCGGCATGCATCTTGCATGGTGTCAGCCGCGCGACAAGACCCTCTCCAGCAGTGCCTGCGCCACCGGATCGCCGGGCGCTGACAGCGCGCCGCCTTCTTGAAGACTGTCGAGCAGCCGCGCCAGCACCGGCACCTGGGGCAGCACCGGCCCGAAAAAGCGCACCCGCGCTCCGCCTGCGACCAGCACCGTGGGAAACGTTTCCACGTCCAGGTCGCCCACCACGTCTTCTTCATCCTCGACGTCCACCCACAAGATGCGAACCTGCGGATGGCCCCGTCCCCATGCCTCGAAGGAAGGGCGGAACTCGCGGCACACTCCGCACCACTGGGCGCACAGGCACACCACCCACCAGGTGGCAGGGCCCCCTGCTGCCGTGGCCGCCATTGCGGCTTGGCTTCCCATGCGCTCGACTCCTTTCGTGCCTGATGACCGGTTCGGTCAGAAGCCGCGCCGCTCCCTGACGCGATGGACGGTGATCGTATCCACTTCGGCCGCCTCGTTGCCCCAGGCATTGCGGACAAAGGACAGCACGTGCGCGATGTCTGCGTCACTTAGGGTTTGCATGAAGGGCGGCATGCCGTGTGGGCGAGGGTTGCCCGCGGTGGCAGGTGGATAACCTCCATGGAGCACCATGCGCACCAGGTTACCCGGCTCGCGCATCAAGACCGCGCGGTTGCCCGCCAACGCGGGGAACGCTCCAGGCTTGCCTTCGCCCTGCCCGCCATGGCAGTCCATGCAGTGTCGCTCGTAGAGCTGCTCGCCCCGTTCCCTCACCGCTTCGGGTGGCCGGTGCCGGGCCACAGCAGGCGCCGTGCGCTGCGGCAGCGCTTGCAGGTACGCCACGGCGGCGCGCACATCGGCGTCGCTCCAGTGCTGCAGACTGTGGAACACCACCTCGGCCATCGGCCCGGAGACACTGGCACGATCCGACACGCCCGCCTTGAGCAACGACACCACCTCGTCTTCGCGCCAGTCCGCGACGCCCGCCTCTTCGGCCACGTCGAGCGCCGGCGCGTACCAGCCCTGCCCTGGGATGGCACCACCCTGCAGCGAGGCATCCGACCGCGAAGCACCCCAGGCATTGCGCGGGGTATGGCATGCAGTGCAATGCCCGAGCCCCTGGACCAAATAGGCGCCGCGCAAAAGCTGCGGGCTCGCGTCCGGCGCGGACGTCTGCGTTCGTGACGGTTGCGGGCGAAAGAACAGCGCCCGCCACACAGCCAGCGCCACCTGGGTGTTGAACGGAAAACGCAACGCATGGTCCGCCCGAGGACTGTCCACTGGCTCCAGGCTCTGCAGAAAGGCGAAGATCGCATCCGAGTCTTCGCGCGTGACGTGCGAGTAATTGGGGTAGGGAAACGCCGGGTACAACAGCCGCCCGTCACGCGAGCGGCCGTTGTGCAAGGCGCGCCAGAACTCCGCAGCCGTCCAGCCCCCCAGGCCGTTGGCTGCATGGGGTGTCAGATTGGGCGCCTGGACAACGCCAAACGGCGTATTCACACCCCTGCCGCCAGCGTAATCCGGTCCGCCCTGGACCGTGTGGCAGCCCATGCAATTGCCGACGCGCGCAAGGTAGCGCCCGCGCGTGACCACGTCCGGGGTCGCCGGCACCGCAATCTCATGCGTGGGCAGCGGGGCCTCGTCGAGGCGGTTGAGCACCGCGACCAGCACCACTAAGGCACCGCCCACAAGACACAGGGCGCTCCATGCCCAGGCCAACTTCACCTGTCGCCGCGTCATGGCCGCGCCCCGCTCTCCGTCGCTGTGGCGGGCGTTTCCACGCCGCCGCAGCGCATCGGCAGATCGGCGGGCAGGTGCCGTGCGGGCGCGCCTGACCCAGCCGGTTGCTGCGCGCCGAGCCACGCAGCGATGGCGCTCACATCCTGTGGAGCCAGCCTGCCTGCAATGGTGGCCATGCAGTCGGGCGCCTGCGCTGCGCGCTGCCCCGTTTGCCAGGCGCCCAGCTGGCTTGCCACATAGTCCGGCGAAAGGCCCAGCAGGCCGGGCAACCACGGCGAGACTCCCATCAGCGCCTGCCCATGGCAGGCCACGCAGGCCGGCACGCTCCGGCTGGCGTCTCCGTCGCGCACCAGTTGGCGCCCGCGCTCGAGGACCGCCGCGGGCGCACGGGGCGCCGGTGCGGGTGCATACGGTAGCTGCAACGCGGCGAAGTGGTCGGCAATCTCCTGCAGATACTCGTCGGTCAGGTGCTCCAGCAGGTAGGCCATGGGTGGATAACTGCGCCGCCCTTCCCGAAAGTTGAGCAACTGGTTGTAGAGGTAGCCCCCCGGCTTGCCCGCAATGCACGGAAAGTAGCCGGTCGGTGTCGCCCGTCCCTGCTCACCATGGCACGCCGTACAGGCCAGCACCCTTGCCCGCATGCCATCGCGGTCCGCGGTTGCCTGCGGCGCAGCCTGCGCGAGGGCACCGCTGCAGAGCGCGGCGGCGAGCGCCCATGCGGCGCTCCATCCGCGCCCACCGCGCGGCCGTCCGCCTTCAACCACGTCCGACAAAAGGCATCTTGGTCGCCATCACCGTGTGGAACAGCACGTTGGCAGCGAGAGGCAGCTTGGCCATGTACAGGACGGACTGCCCCACGATGTCCACGTCCATCAGCGGCTCGGAAGCGATTTCGCCGTTGGCCTGCGCCACCCCTTGCGTCATGCGCTCGGCCAGTTCTGTGCGCGCGTTGCCCACGTCGATCTGACCGACAGCGATGTCCCACTTGCGCCCGTCCAGCGACGCTGCCTTGGTCAGTCCCATCACGGCGTGCTTGGTTGCCGTGTAGGCAATCGATTGCGGACGAGGCGCGTGCGCGGAAATCGAGCCGTTGTTGATGATCCGTCCGCCCCGGGGAGACTGCGCCTTCATGACGCGAAAGGCATTCTGGATGGCGTAGAACATGCCGGTGAGGTTCACGTCCACCACGCCTTTCCATTGCTCGACGCTGAGCTCTTCCAGCGGCACTGCAGGAGCGCCAGTACCGGCGTTGTTGAACAGCAGGTCCAGGCGGCCAAAGCGCTGCACCGCCGCGTCGAACGCCTGGCGCACAGCGGCGGGGTCGGTCACGTCCGCTGGCACGGGCATTGCCCGCGCCCCTGCGCCGGATGACTTCGCCACTTCCAGCAGCGGCGCCTCCCTCCGGCCCACGAGCGCAACGCTCCAGCCATCAGCCAGCAGTGCCAACGCAGCGGCCCGGCCAATGCCGGTGCCCGCCCCGGTGACGAGGGCGACGCCCGGCAGGGTGTCCGATCTGGACATGTCTTCTCCTTGGTGTGTGATGGGGCACGCCACGCCCGGCAACGCAGGCGATGCATGCGTGCGTATGTTCGATCAGTTGCGGGTACGGCCGCCGCCGGCCTTGCTGCCGTTCTTGACCCCGCCGCGTGGCGCACGCCCGGTCTTGCCGGCCGCCGCGGTCTTCTTGCCGTGTGGCTTGTCCTCACGGGCACTTTGGGCCGGATCCTTCTTCGCGTCATCCCGACGCCGCGCCGACTCGCGCACCCGGGATTCGCCCGCCTGTAGGGCATCCAGTTCGTCACGCACCAGGCGGAAATCGATACGACGCCCATCGAGATCCACCCGGCTGACCTGCACCCGAACGCGCGCGCCGATGCCGTAGCGAATGCCCGTGCGCTCGCCGCGCAACTCCTGCCGCGCCTCGTCGAACCGGAAGTATTCGCCGCCCAGCTCGGTGATGTGCACGAGGCCTTCGACATAGAGCGAGTCGAGCGTGACGAACACGCCGAAGCTGGTCACCGCCGTGACCAGGCCGTTGTACTCCTCGCCCAGGTGCTCACGCATGTACTGGCACTTGAGCCACGCCTCAACGTCGCGGCTGGCCTCGTCGGCGCGCCGCTCGTTGGCGCTGCAGTGCAGCCCCGCGGCCTCCCAGGCCAGGGTCTCGCGCGTACCGGCTGCGTTTTGGGGCTGGCGCGGACGCTGGGTCGGCGCCGCCGCCTTGGCGGCAAGCCGTTTCGCCAGCTTGAACTGCGCCTCGCCCGGTGTGGGAAGGGCCGGCAGAACGTATTTGGATTCACCCAGGATGGACTTGATGACCCGGTGCACCAGCAGGTCGGGATAGCGCCGGATCGGGCTGGTGAAGTGTGTATAGGCCTCGAATGCCAGGCCGAAGTGGCCACTGTTGATGGGCGTGTAGATGGCCTGCTGCATGGAACGCAGCAGCATGGTGTGGATCTGCTGCGCGTCGGGCCGGTCCTTGGTGGCCTCTGCGATCGCCTGGAACTCGCCCGGGCGCGGCTCGTCGCCCAGCGTGATGCCGACGCCCATGGCCTTCAGGTAGCCCCGCAGGATTTCCAGCTTTTCGGGCGTCGGTCCCTCGTGCACACGGAACAGGCCGGCACGCTTGCCCTCGCCGATGAAATCGGCGCTGCACACGTTGGCGGCCAGCATGGCCTCTTCGATCACGCGGTGTGCCTCGTTGCGCACGCGAGGGACGATCCTGTCGATGCGGCCGTTGTCGTCGCACACGATCTGCGTCTCGGTGGTCTCGAAATCCACCGCCCCGCGCCTGTGGCGCGCGGCCAGCAGCGCACGGTATACGTCGTGCAGGTTCAGCAGCTCGCCCACGCGCTCGTGGTAGCGCGCGGCCTCGGGACCCCGCGTGTTGCCCAGGATCGCCGCCACCTCGGTGTACGTGAAGCGCGCATGGCTTCGCATCACGGCCGGATAGAACTGGTAGGCGTGGATCTCGCCCTTGGCCGAGATCAGCATGTCGCACACCATGCACAGGCGCTCCACATGCGGGTTGAGCGAGCACAGGCCGTTGGACAACTTCTCCGGCAGCATCGGAATGACCCGCCGCGGAAAGTAAACGCTGGTCGCGCGGTCGTAGGCATCCACATCGATCGGACCACCCGTCTCCACGTAGTGGCTGACGTCGGCAATGGCCACCAGCAGGCGCCAGCCCTTGGTGCGGCCGACCTTGGCCGGCTCGCAGTAGACGGCGTCATCAAAGTCACGCGCGTCTTCACCGTCGATGGTGACCAGCGGGACGTCGGTCAGGTCGATGCGCTGGCGCTTGTCCTGGGCGCGCACGGTGTCGGGCAGGGCCTTGGCCTGCGCCAACGCAGCTTCGGAGAATTCGTGCGGCACGCCGTACTTGCGCACCGCGATCTCGACCTCCATGCCCGGGTCGTCGACCTCGCCCAGCACCTCGACCACGCGGCCCACTGGCTGGCCGTAGAGCGCAGGCGGCTCGGTCAGTTCCACCACCACCACCTGCCCGGTGCTGGCGGTGCCTGTCGCGCCCTTGGGAATCAGCACGTCCTGGCCGTAGCGCTTGTCCTCGGGCGCCACAAGCCACACTCCGCTCTCCTGCAGCAACCGGCCGATGATGGGCTGCGGCGGCCGCTCGACGATCTCCAGCACACGGCCCTCGGGCCGGCCGCGCCGGTCCTGGCGCACCGCACGCGCGCGCACCCGGTCCTTGTGCAGGACCGCGCGCATTTCATTGGGCGGCAGGAACAGGTCCGGCCCACCGGCATCGGGCACCACGAAGCCGTGCCCGTCGCGGTGCCCCTGCACCGTGCCTTCGATTTCGTCGGCAGCCGCGTTTTGCGCCGCCGTCGTGCCAGCGCGATTTTTTTGGTTGTACAATCTCGTTCTTTCCTGAAATGCCCAGGTGGCGGAATTGG
>DAMCAL010000015.1:0-31176 GCA_032059585.1 Burkholderiaceae bacterium | reverse complement strand
CGGAATGCCGGCGACGTTGTAGATGAAGGCCCAGAACAGGTTCTGGCGGATCTTGGCCACCGTGCGGTGCGAGATGTCCAGCGCCGCCGCCACCAGGCGTGGCTCACCGCGCATCAGCGTGATGCCGGCCGCGTGCATGGCCACGTCGGTGCCGTTGCCCATGGCCATGCCGACGTCGGCGGCGGCCAGGGCCGGGGCGTCGTTCACGCCGTCGCCCACCATCGTCACCACATGGCCGCCCTGCTGCAACCGGCGCACCGCGTCGGATTTGCCCTCGGGAAGCACCTCGGCCATGACTTCGCCCGCTTCCGGGTCGAGCCCCAGGCGGCGCGCCATGGCCTCGGCCGCGCCCCGGTTGTCGCCGGAGATCATGACGCAGCGCAGGCCGCGTTCCTTCAGCTGCGCCAGGGCCTCGCGCGCGCCGGGCTTGGGCTCGTCGCCGAACGCCAGCAGCGCCCGCACCACCGGCGCCGCGCCCTCGCGCGCCTGGGCCAGCGCGGAGACGGTGGCCCCGCCCTGCTGCAACTGCTCGGCCTGCGCCTGCAGCGCGCCCAGCGGTGCGTCCAGCTCGTGCATCCAGCGCAGGCTGCCCACCAGCCAGCGCTGGCCCTGCACCTGGCCTTCGGTGCCGCGCCCGGGCACGGCGCGCACCGCGCCCGCTTCGGCCAGCACCAGGGCCCGCGCCTGCGCGGCCTGCACCACGGCGCGTGCCAGCGGATGTTCGCTGCCGCTTTGCACCGCCGCCACTGTGGCCAGCAGCGCCGCCTCGTCCTGCCCCTGTTCCACGTGGAACGCGGTCAACTGTGGTCGGCCCAGCGTCAGCGTGCCGGTCTTGTCGAAGGCGACGGTGTCCACGCGGTGCGCGGTTTCCAGCGCCTCGGCGTCCTTGATCAGCACACCATGGCGCGCCGCCACCCCGGTGCCGGCCATGATGGCCGCCGGCGTCGCTAGCCCCAGTGCGCACGGGCAGGCGATGACCAGCACGGCCACGGCGTGGATCAGCGCGGCCTCGACGCCCGCGCCAGCCCACAGCCAGCCGCCCAGCGTCAGCAACGCGATCAGCAGCACCACCGGCACGAACACCGCCGCGACCTGGTCCACCAGGCGTTGAATGGGCGCCTTGGCCGCCTGCGCGTCCTCCACCAGGCGGATGATGCGCGCGAGCACCGTCTCCGTCCCCACCGCCGTCACCTGCATGACGATGCGGCCTTCGCCATTGATGGCGCCGCCCGTGAGCCGGTCGCCCGTCCCGCGCGACACCGGCAGTGGCTCGCCGGTCAGCATGGACTCGTCCACCTGGGTGTGGCCTTCGAGCACTGTGCCGTCCAGCGGAATGCGCTCGCCCGGGCGCACCACCACGCGGTCGCCAGCCAGGATCTCGGCCACCGGCACGTCCACTTCGCCACCCTGCCCCAGCAGGTGCGCCACGTCCGGGCGCAGCGCGTGCAGCGCGCGGATGGCCGCCGTGGTCTGGCGCTTGGCCCGTGCCTCCAGCCACTTGCCCAGCAGCACCAGCGTGATGACCACGGCCGAGGCTTCGAAGTACAGGTGCGGTGCTTCGCCCGCCGGCGCGGTGGCCCACAGCCACAGCGACAGCCCGTAGCCGGCGCTGGTGCCCAGGGCCACCAGCAGGTCCATGTTGCCCGTCAGCGCGCGCGCCGCGTGCCAGCCGGCGCGGTAGAAACGCGCGCCCAGCACGAACTGCACCGGCGTGGCCAGCAAAAACTGCACCCAGGCGGGCAGCATCCAGTCGTGGCCAGCCAGGTCGCCGAACATGGGCAGCACCAGCGGCGCAGACAGCAACAGGCCCAGCGCCACCGGGCCGAAGCCGGCCCAGGGCGAGTCGTGTTTGTCCGCCCCGGCCTGCGCGTCTTGCAGGCTGCGTGGCTCGTAGCCGGCATTGCGGATCGCCCGGCGTGCCAGTGCCGGCATGTCGGGCGCTTGCTGCGCGTCGTAGGTCACGTGCACCGACTCGGTGGCCAGGTTCACGGCTGCGTCCTGCACGCCGGGCACCTTACGCAGGGCACGCTCCACGCGGCTCACGCAGCTGGCGCAGGTCATCCCGCCCACGCCTAGGTCGAGCGCGGCGGCCGCGGCCGGCGCGAACGGGCCGGCAGCGGTGGAAGGGGCAGGCGAGGTAGTCATGGTGCCACCTTAAACCTTGACAGCATGGCAAAGTCAAGGGCGGGACGCGCGCTTGACTTTGCCACCGTGTCAGGCTTCATCATGGCCACACCGACCGTTTCGTTTTTCGGTCTTCACAGCAAAGGAGCCGCCATGCAACACCAATTTTCCGTCCAGGGCATGACCTGTGGCCACTGCGAACGCGCCGTGGTGCACGCCGTGCGCGAGGTGGACACCGACGCCATCGTGCGCGTGGACCTGGCCGCCGGCCAGGTCACCGTGGACAGCGAGAAGTCGCGCGACGCCATCGCCCAGGCGATCCGCGACGAGGGCTACCAGGTCGCTGCCTGAGGTCCCCCCATGGCACAAGGCCCGCACGGCGCAGGGTGCGCGGTGCGGGCCTTGTCGGCTCAGTTTGCTACTCTTTTTATAGCTACTCGCGCTGGATGGTAAAGCGCTGGAGCCATTTTTTGCTCTGCTTTCAGCCGGCCAGTCCCGGGTTCGGCACGGCGCCGGTCAGGCGCGGCATGTTGGCCTGGCGCGTGCTCACCTTGCCGCCACGGGCTTTGAGCCACTGCTCCACCAGGTCCCACACCATGGGGTTGCCGGCCTTGGCCGCCTCTTCGGACACCGGCGCCCAGCCGGCGACCTTGTAGGTCTTGTTGGGGTCGAGCAGCTCGCCCTTCAGGCGCATGTTCGACACCCGCCGGCCCATGCTCTCCAGCGGGTTGAAGTCGTAGGTCATGCCGCCCACACGCACCATGTCGCCGCCCTGCTGGTAGTACGGGTCGGGGTTGAACAGGTTGTCGCCCACGTCCTCCATGATGGTCTTGACCATCTCGCCCTTCATGTCGGTGAGCGTGGCGTAGCTGTAGGTGGTGGCCGTCATGTCCATGACCCACTCGCGCGTGATGGCCTGGCCGGGCAGCAGCGTCGTGCCCCAGCGAAAGCCCGGCGAGAACGCCAGGTCGGCGCCCTGCACGTCCATCAGCGCGTCCACGATGAGCTGGTCGCCCGTGCCGTTGAAGTTGCCGCGGCGGTACAGCAGGCCTTCGGTGATGGCGAGCTGCTCCGACAGCTTGGCCTCGTAGGGGGCGCGCATGCGGGTGATGAGCGCGTCCATCTCGGGGTCGGCCGGCAGCATGTTGGAGAACACCGGCAGCAGCTTGTAGCGGTAGTCCGCCACCTTGCCGTCCTTCACCTCCAGGTCCAGCACGCCCAGGAACTTGCCGTTGCTGCCGGCGTTGGTCACCAGCGTCTGGCCGCCGGCGTTCTTCACCACGCTGGCCACCGGCATGCCGTCGTGCGTGTGCCCGCCCAGGATGGCGTCGATGCCGCGCACGCGGCTGGCCATCTTCAGGTCCACGTCCATGCCGTTGTGGCTGAGCACGACGACCACCTTGGCACCCTTGGCGCGGGCCTCGTCGACCACCTGCTGCATGTGCTCGTCCTGGATGCCGAACTCCCAGTCGGCCACCATCCAGCGCGGGTTGGCGATCGGCGTGTAGGGGAACGCCTGGCCGATCACGGCGCAGGGCACGCCGTTGATGTCGCGCATCGAATAGTGCTTGAACACCGGGTCGCCGAAGTCGGTGGTCTTGACGTTCTGCGCGACGAAGTCGATCTTGCCGGCGAAGTCCTTCTCGACGATCTCCTTGACGCGGTCCATGCCGAGCGTGAATTCGAAGTGCCCGGTCATGACCTGCACGCCCAGCAGCTTGCAGGCGTCGACCATGTCCTGGCCGTGGGTCCACAGGGCCAGGCCGCTGCCCTGCCAGGTGTCGCCACCGTCGACCAGCAGCGCGCCGGGGCGGTTGGCGCGCAGGCGCTTGACCAGGGTGGCCAGGTGGGCGAAGCCGCCGACCTTGCCGTAGCGCTGCGCCGCCTGCTCGAAGTCGAGGTAGGTCAGCGCGTGCGCCATCGGCGTGCCGGGCTTGACGCCCACGGCCTTGAGCAGGTGCTCGCCCACCAGGTGCGGCAGGCGCCCGCGCATGTCGCCGATGCCCAGGTTGACGCTGGGCTCGCGAAAGTGCAGCGGCTTCAACTGCGCGTGGCAGTCGGTCATGTGCAGAAACGACACGTTGCCGAAGGCGGGGATGTCGTAGAGGCCCTGCGCGGCGGTCTGGGCGCTGGCCTGGGCGTAGATGCCCAGGCCCATGCCGGCGACGCTGGCCGCGCCCAGGACCTGGAGGAATTCGCGTTTGCTGAGGTTCATGTGGGGTGCGCGGGCCGCAGGCCCCGCCCGGGCGCCAGGCCCGTGCGGGGGTGGCGCCGCGTTACTTGTTGACGGGCGATGCGGGGTCGAGCAGCAGCGCCACCACGTCGGCCACCTGCTTTTCGGTCAGGATGCCCTTGTGGCCGGCGCGCGGCATGTTGGAGCAGGCCGAGTACGCCTTGCTGTTCCAGATCTTGCCCCAGGTGTATTTGACGATCTCGCGCGACTCGGCGGAGTTCGGGTCCTTCACGCCGCGGATCTTGCCGTAGTTGTACAGGCTGGGGCCGATGGTGCCGAAGGAGATCTCCTTCTTGTCGATCTGGTGGCAGTTGTAGCAATTGCCGCCGTTGGCCGCGCCCGCCTTGTCGGTCCAGGTCATGCCGCGGCCGCTTTGCGCGATCCGCTCGCCGGACTGCCAGTCGCCGAGGTACTTGCCGTCGGCAGGCCACTTGATGGTCTGCATGTTCAGCGCCTCGATGCGCTTGGCGGTCTCGGCGTCCAGCGGCTTGCCGGCCACGTCGGCGGCGTTGCAGGCACGCAGCGTCTCGTCCTCGGCGAAGGCTTCCTTGACCTTGACGATGCCCTTGTCGTGGAACGACTCGGCGACCATCTTGCGCGTCAGCGCATCGACCTCGGCGGCCGACGGCGTGGCAGCGCCACCGCCGGACCCGCCAGCGCAACTGGCCAGGAGCGCCGCCGCGGCGACGAGGGGCAGGACCACACGGGTGGAGCGGGAGAAAGGCATGTTCGGCTCTCCTTGTTTCATGGGGCTCAACGCTTGATGGTCGGCACGGCCGACTTGTCGCCCTGCGCGTTCACGCCCAGGTACACGCCCAGCGCGACGGTGACGTCGCTGGCGAAGTCCGGCTCGGGGAAGCGCTGCTGGCGATAGCAGTCGTTCAGCCGGTGCTGCATGGTCCACATCTGCCCGTTGGAGACGCGGTAGGCCGGCCAAGCCGCGAAGCCCACGCCGTCGCCCGGGTTCTTGGTCAGCAGCGGCAGGTCCTGCAGGCGGATGCGCTTGCCCTCCTCGCCGTGGCACGAGGCGCAGGCGAAATCATGCGCGCCGCCGCGCATGAAAAACAGCTGCTTGCCCACCTCGTACATGGTGCGCTCCTGCGGGTGCGACTGCGGCAGGTTGAAGGGCATGTCCTTGGACTGCGAGCCGATCCAGGTGGCCAGCGCGGTGGTGTTGGCGCGCTCGCCCTTGCCCCACTGGCCGTTCACGATCTCCTTCGGGTCGATGCCCTGCAGCGTGCTCATGCAGGTGATCAGGCGTGACTCCAGGTCCTGCACGCGGCCGGTGTCGGCAAAGTAGCGCGGCAGCTGCACGAAGGCGCCCTTGACGACGCCGGCGCCCAGCCCCAGGTCGCAGCGCTCGAGCGAGGCGTTCTTCGGGCCGCGCTTTTTCGTCCACAGGTCTTCGCCCTTGGCTTCGAACAGTTCGGCAGGGTTGCCGTCCTGCAGCATCTCGCGGTATTCCTCGATCGCCTGGGTGGATGTCTTCTGGGCCGTCGCCGCGCCGGCAAAGGCCAGCAGGCCTGCGGCGGCGGCCAGCGCCAGGGTGGTGTTCCTGCCATTCATCGTGGTTGTCTCCTTGTGGTGGGCATCAAGAACAAAAGGCAGCACCCCTGTGCGGAGCGGGTGCTGCCACATGCGAAGGTCGCGCAGGGTGCTCAGGACACCGTGGCCTCGTCGGTGCGTGTCTCGCCCTTGTTGTCCTTCCACGTCACGCTGATCTTGTCGCCGGCCTTGGCGCCCTTGACCACGAACTGCAGGAACGGGTTCTTGGAGACCGCCGGGCCCCATTCGCAGGCGAACACTTCCTTGCCGTTCAGGCTGGCGGTGACTTCCTGGATGTGCCAGGCAGGCACCAGCTTGCCGGACGCGTCCTTGCGCTGTCCCGACTCCATCTCGTGGCTCATGAGCACGCGCACGGTGGCCTTGTCGCCCTGCGCCTGGGCGCGAATGCGCATCGGATCTGCCATGTCTTTTCTCCTGTTCTGGATCTGGTTTCGTATCGCCCGGGGTTCAGCCGCCGCAGCCACCCAGGGTGACCTTGACTTCCTTCTTGGCGTAGTGCGCCTTGCCGTCGCCGGTGATGGCCACCGCGTACACGTCGGAGGACTCGCCCATCTTGGTGCGCGTGGCGAAGCTGGCGTCCACCTCGGGCGTCACGTTGAAGGTCGCCACCAGGGCGTTGGGGTTCTTCTCGACCAGCAGCACCAGCTGCTTGACGTCGGGCAGCGTGCTGGAGATGGCCAGGGGCACCACCGCGCCGTTTTCTGCGATGTCGGGCGCGGTGAGGTTCACCGCGTCGCTGGCCTGCGGCGCGCCGCTGGCGCCCAGTGCCTTCAGGGCGTCATTGAGGTTCTTGGCCTCGAAGGCGCCCTTGTTGAAGGCCAGTGCGTACTGCGGGAACAGGCCGGAGGCGGCCAGCAGGCCGGCGACCACGGCGCCCTGCTGCAGGGTGTGTCGACGAGTTTGCATGGGGTGGTTTCTCCTTTGAGATGAAAGCATGCAGGGGTGGACGGGAGATGCCGGCATGGCGCTTGTGGGGCGCCCGGCCGGCTCAAGGAAGCTTCGATTCAGTGCACGTTCGCTCGTGGCGGGATCACTTGGGCGCGCCGGCCGCCAGCCACTCGGCCATGGCCCGCGTATCTTGCTCCGGCAGGCTCTGCGGCGGCATGGGGGTTTCGCCCCACACGCCCGATCCGCCGGACTTGATCTTGCCGGCCAGGTAGTCGGCCTTGCCCGGGTGCTTCTGGGCGATCTCGGCAAAGCCCGGACCGACCAGCTTGCCGCTCATGTTGTGGCAGGCGGTGCAGGCGTGTTGCTGGACGAGGGCGATGGCGGCCGCATGCGGGTTGTCCTGGCGGCCGCTGCCGACCACCTTCACCGGGCCGGCGGCGTCGCCCAGCTTGCCCTCGGGGCGGGTGGTGTCCGAGCCGCGCTGCGCGCCCACGGTGCGGTTTTGCTCGCGCAGGTTGCCGTGGTTGTTGCGCGCATGGTCGGGAAGGCGCGAGGTGATGGTCGGCTCGGGGCCGCAGTCGCGCATGCAGGCCTTGGCCTGCACGTCGGGCGTGGGTTGCGAGCCCTTGAAGTCCTTGCCCGGCCACAGCGCGTGTGCGGTGGTCATGCCGTTGCGGTTGGGCATCTTCTGCTGCACCTGGGCGATGTTCTGGTCCGAGAGCGTGAAGTCGTCGGGCACGACATGCGCCAGGTTCAGCAAAAAGGCGGTGACGGCATAGACCTCGTCGGTCTTGAGCGACTTGGGCTTGTCCCAGGGCATGGCGCGGTTGATGTAGTCCCACAGCGTCGAGACCGTGGGCACCTTCATCAGGGTGGTGCGGCCGGGGTAGTCGGTGCGCTGGAGCGTGGCCACGCGGCCGGTCTTGATGTCCTCGGCGGTGGTGCCGCCGATCAGCGGGTTGAAGACCGAGTTGGACTCGCCGAAGTAACCGTGGCAGGACGCACAGCGCGCCTCCCAGACGTCCTGGCCGGCCGAGACGCTGCCGCTGCCGGGCGGCAGGCCTTTGAAATCCGGACGCACGTCAATGTCCCAGGCCGCCACTTCCTTGGGCGTGGCGGCGCGGCCGACACCCGGGAACTTGTCCTGCGCCAGCACCGGCGCGGCGAGGCAGGCAGCGATCAGCGCTGCCGCCAGCGGATCACGAAACCTGGACATTCTTCACCTCACCGTTTTCCTGGACCAGCCACGACTGGATGGCGTTGTTGTGGTAGATCGAGCGCGTGCCGCGCACCGCGCGCAACTGGCGGCTGCTGGGCTGCACGTAGCCGGTGTCGTCGGTGGCGCGGCTCATGAGGATGGTGGGCTTGCCGTCCCAGACCCAGTCCAGGTTGAAGCGCGACAGGCACCGGTCGAGCACCGGCGTCTCCAGCCGGGCGGCACGCCAGTTGCGCCCGCCGTCCACCGACACGTCCACCTGCCGGACCTTGCCGCGGCCGGACCAGGCCAGGCCGCTGATGCTGTAGAAACCCTTGTCCAGCAGCACCTGCCCGCCCGAGGGAGTGGTGATGACGCTCTTGCACTCCTGGATGCTGGTGTACTGGCGGTGCGTGCCGTCGGGCATCAGGTCCACGTAGTGCACCGCCTCGTCCTTGGCGCCCCAGGGCTGGTCGCCCAACTCGATGCGCCGCAGGTACTTGACCCAGCTCACGCCCTGCACGCCCGGCACCACCAGGCGCAGCGGGTAGCCGTTTTCGGGGCGCAGCATCTCGCCGTTCTGGCCGTAGGCGACCAGCACCTGTCCGCTGGTCACCAGCGACATCGGGATGGTGCGCGTCATGGACGAGCCGTCCGCACCTTCGGCCAACACGAACTTGCCGCCCTTGAGGTCGGCGCCGGCCATCTCCAGCAGCGTGATCAGCGGCACGCCGGTGAATTCGCTGCACGACAGCATGCCGTGCGAATACTGGCAGGTCGGCACCGCGACGTTGCCCCATTCCATGCCGGTGTTGGCGCCGCACTCGATGAAATGAAAACGCGACACGCTGGGCAGGCGCATCAGGTCGTCCATGGTGAAGACCTTGGGCGTCTTGACCATGCCATTGACCATCAGCCGGTGCCCGGCCGGGTCCACATCCCACCAGCCCTGGTGGTGGCGCTCGAAATGCAGGCCGCTGGGCGTGACGATGCCGAACAGCGACTGCAGCGGTGCGAACGACACCGACGCCTGGCTGGTCTGCGTCAGGCCCGGGCTCGGACGGCGCTGCACGTTGGCCTCGAACTTCGACGGCGAGCCATAACCGTCGGTGACCACGGGCTGGCCCAGGCCGGTGCTGTGCGCCGGCAGGTGCAGGATGGCCGGATCGCCCTCTCCCGCCGCAGGCGCAGTCTGCGCCACCGCATGCGCGGCAGCACCCCCGGCCACGGCCGAGGCGAAGGCCTTGCGGATGAAGTCGCGCCGGCCCTGCTTGCCTTCCGAGAACACGGTACGGATGCCCGCGGCATCCAGAAAATTCTCCGGCGCCTTGCGCAGGCGCCCGCGCTCCATGCTCGCCGGTGCCGGTTGGGCCTGTATGTCCGTCATCATGCTCTATTGGTTATATGCACAATGACTTATGTTAAACGCGTTTGATCCGCGTCAGGGTCGGGGTAAATACGCACGCTTGTGCCGCCAGCACGACATGCCGGCGACACGCCCCGGCCACGGCGTTTGCGTTTGCTTCAGCGCGCGCCCACGGCGCTGCCCAAGACGCCTTCAAGGCCCGAAACGGTAATGGTCACGGTTGAGCACCGCCGCGATGGCCGTGACCTCGTCGGGGAAGAGCGCCAGGTTCATCTGGGTGTTGCACTGCTCGACCATGCCGCGCAGCGCACCCGGCGTCTGGATGCGGCCTTGTGGCCGGTAGACCGCCTTGCCATCGTCCGCCCACTTGGTGGCGTGGCACTGGTTGCACTTGTGCTCGGCGATCAGCTTCTCGCCCAGCGCCAGGTCGGCGCCGCGGAAGATCGCCGGCGTGGACTGCGCCCCTGCCAAGCTGGCCACCACGCCGAAGCCGCATGCCACCAGCGCGCGGGAAAAGGGAAACGACACCATGCTCCACCTCCTTGTCGCCCACCAAGCCTGCGTCGCCGCCGCGTCGTGCGCGGGCAGGCGACGAAATGTCCGCCGCCGTCAGGCGGCGACCGCCTTGCGCGCCTGCTCCAGGCGCTGCTCCAGATAGCCGTGGTAGAAGTCGCGCGAGCCGCCGACCAGCCGGTCGGCCAACTCCACGCCCTGCCGGCCCAAAAACAGCACGGTAGGCGCTACCCGCACGTCCCAGGCGCGCACCAGCGCGTCATGCGTCGTCGCCAGGCCCTGCGCCGTGCGCGTGGCGTGCGCGCTGCGCATGTCCACCTGCACCGCGGGCAGTCCCTCTGCGGCATGCATCGGCCCCAGGTAGTTCGCCCGCACTTCCTCGCACCAGGGGCAGCCGTGCAGGCTGACCAGCACCACCAAGGGCTGGCGCTGCGCGAGCGCGCGCGCGAGTTCATCCTGCAGCGACACGGACAGCGGCAGCGCCGCCGCCTTGGCCTGCGCGCCGCCTGCCGCCGCCAGCACGGCCTTCGTGCCCAGCATCGCGAGCACGCGCCGCCGCGGCCACGCGGGGAGAGGGCCTCGCGCCGTCATGGCTGCTCGTGCTCCATCAGCAGGTAGGTGTTGTAGGCATTCATGCGGTTGGCGGCAGCAAACAGCGGCAGGTGCTCGAAGCGACTCCAGTCGGTGGCGCTGTAGGCCTCGTCGAACGGCGTCATGTCGCGCGCGGCCTCACCCATGGCCTTGCGCAGGTACACCAGGTAGTCGCGCGTGAGCTGGATGTCCTTGCGCGCTTCGGTGGACACCGGGCCGTGGCCGGGGACGATGACCTGGGCGTCGAATTCCAGCAGCCGGTCCAGCGAGCGGATCCAGTTGCGGCTGTCGGCCTGTCCGACGAACGGGATGCGGCTGCGAAACACCAGGTCGCCCGCGTACAGCAGCCGCGCACGCGGCACGTAGATGGCCAGGTCCTCGGGCGTGTGCGCCGGCCCGACCGGCTGCACCACCAGCGTGGTGTCCCCCACCACCAGCTCGCGCCGGCTGTCGATCCACTGGGTGGCCGGCACCAGCTGCGTCTTCTGGTCGATCCAGGGCGCCAGATCGTCGCGCGAGGCCTGCAGCCGCAGCCGGGCGTTGTCCGAGTACAGGTACTCGCGCCCGGCCTGGTGGGCGATGATCTGCGCGCCGGCCTGTGCAAACACCTGCAGGCCATAGATGTGGTCGGCGTGGTAGTGCGTCAACACCACGTGCGAGACCTTCTTGGGCGTGACCCTGGCGATCTCGGCCAGCAGCCGCTCGGCCAGCACCGGCGAGCCGAGCGCATCGATCACCACCACGGAGGTGGAGGTGACGATGAACCCGGCGTTGGAGATGAAGTTCTGGTTCGCCGGCGACCCCAGTTCCGAGCGCCCCTGCACGTACCAGCACCCGGGCGCTGCCTCGACGGCCTCCATCGGCACCGCGCTGCTTGCTGGCGCGGCGAGCGCGCCCGTGGGCATGCCCAACACCGTGCCGGTCCCTCCCACCAGGGCCGCGCCCCAGCCCATGAATTGACGCCGATCAAGCAAATGCCGCATTCCCATCCCCTTATTTATAAGTGCGCGCTAAAGTAATTATCAAGAATGACCCCTGACCTGACAACCTTGGTGGAGCAGCACGGCACCGTCCCGGTGCTGGCGATCGGTGGCGTGGTGGCCGGGCTGCTGTTCGGCTTCTTCGCCCAGCGCTCGCGCTTTTGCCTGCGCGCCGCGGTCATCGACGTCTGGCGCGGCCGCTTCGGTGAACGCCTGTCGGTGTGGCTGCTGGCCTTCGCCACCGCCGTGGTGCTGGTGCAGGTGCTGCTGCTGACCGGCCTGCTGGACGTCAGCACCTCGCGCCAGGTGGCCAACCGCGGCAGCCTGTCGGGCGCGCTGGTGGGCGGCGCGCTGTTCGGCATGGGCATGGTCATGACGCGCGGCTGCGCCAGCCGGCTGCTGATCCTGTCGGCCACCGGCAACCTGCGCGCCCTGCTGTCCGGGCTGGTGTTCGCGGTGACGGCGCAGGCGGCGCTGGCCGGCGCGCTGGAGCCCTGGCGCATGGCGGTGGCAGGTTGGTGGATGGTCGACGGCGGCAGCGCGCGCAGCGTGCTGGGCAGGCTGGGCGTGGGACCGCAGGCGGGTCTGGTGTTCGGGCTGGTGTGGCTGGGCGCGGCGGTGTGGTTTTCGCTGCGCGCGGGCAACCGGCTGTGGATGTGGGTGGGCGGCATCGGCACCGGCCTGGCCGTGGCGCTGGCCTGGTGGTTCACCTCGGCGGTGGCGCAGGCGAGCTTCGACCCGGTGGCCGTCACCGGGCTGACCTTCAGCGGCCCGTCGGCGCAATGGCTGATGCGCGTGCTCAGCAGCAACGCCCCGCCGCTGGATTTCGACGCCGCCATGCTGCCGGCCGTGTTCGCCGGTTCGGCCCTGGCGGCGCTGCTCCAGCGCGAATGGCGCATCGAGGGGTTTCGCAACGGCCAGTCCATGGCGCGCTACATCACCGGCGCCATGGCCATGGGCTTCGGCAGCGTGCTGGCCGGCGGCTGCGCCGTCGGCGCCGGCATGACGGGTGGCGCGATCTTCTCGCTCACCGCATGGCTGGCGCTGCTGGGCATGTGGCTGGGGGGCGGGCTGATGGACCGCTGGCTGCCCGAGCCGTCGCCGGCCGCGACGGCCGACGAGCCGCCATCCGATGCCACCGCACTGCCCGGCGCCGCGCCGCAACCGGCGACGCTCGCCTGCTGAGCGCCTGCCCGGGCCACGTGCCGCGTGGCCGGCGTCCGGCAGCAGCGGCGCGTCACTTGCCGCTCAGGTACTCGGACACGGCCGCCATCTCCAGCGACGTCATCTTCTCCACCACCGTGTGCATCACCGCGTTGTCGTTGGTGCGCTCGCGCTTGTGGAACAGCTTGAGCTGGTTGTCCAGGTAGGCCGCGTACTGGCCGGCCAAGCGCGGCAGGCTGTCGCTGCCCGCGCCCTCCTTGCCGTGGCAACTGGCGCAGGCCGGCACGCCACTGAAGCGGTTTCCCTGGTGGTACACGTACTGGCCGACGGCAGCCAGCGCCGCGTCGCGGGGCGGCTCGTGGTGCGCCGGGCGGCTGGCGTAGAAGCGCCCCAGCGCCGCCATGTCCTCGGGGGACAAATTGGCCACCATGCTGGCCATCGCCGTGCTCTGGCGCCGCCCGCTCTTGAAGTTGTCCAGTTGCTTGGCGATGTAGTCGGCGTTCTGCGCAGCCAGGCGCGGAAACACCTCGCTGGCCGACTCGCCATCGCTGCCGTGGCACAGGAAACACGAGCCGCCGATTATCTTGCGCGCGCGCGCCTCTGCCTCCTCTTGGGCCTGTGCCCCGGCCCCGCCCGCCACGCCCGCCAGACCCACGCCCAGCGCCAGCACGGCGCTTCGCATCCTTGCACCCATAGCCCTGCCATTCTCGTTCGATCGACCTGCAAAAGCGGGGCCCACAGGCCCCGCAACGGTGGCGCGGCGGGAGCGCCCAAAAGGGCTGCCCCGCCGCGGGCGCGATCACATCAGCGTGTCGGCCCAGATGTTGCGCGCCCACGCCATGGCGTAGCGCCCTTCGAGCTCGCTGGCCGCCACCGACACGCCCCCCGAGCCTGCCACCGGCAGCATGGTCTTCTTCTCGGCGTCGTAGCGGTGCACGCTGGCCACGTGCACCACGTCGGTGTCGCTGACGAAGCTGTAGCAGGTGTTGTTGTAGATGGGCAGCGTATTGGGCTCGCGGCCGGCCAGCAGCGCGACGATGGCTGCGGCGGCCACCTTGCCATGCTGGTTGGCCATGTGGCCCGACTTGGGCATCTGCGGCGCGACCTGCACCGCGTCGCCCAGGATGTGCACGTTCTTGGCGGCCACCGATTCCATGGTCAGCCAGTCCACCTCGCACCAGCGCCCGTTGGCCGTGGTCAGGCCCGCCTGGTGCGCGATGTCGCCGGCGCGCTGGGGCGGCACCACGTTCAGCACGGCCGCCTTCACGTCGTCGTTGAAGTCGAACTTGAGCGTGCTGGTTGTGGCGTCCACGTCGATCAGGCTGTGCTTGGGGCGGTACTCGAGGATGCCCTTGTAGCGGTCGGCCCAGGCCTTCTTGAACAGCGCCCCCTTGGAGGTGACGTCGTCATTGGCGTCCAGCACCAGCACCTTGGCGCGCGGCTTGGCGGTCTTGAAGTAGTGCGCGACCTGGCTGGCGCGCTCGTAGGGGCCGGGCGGGCAGCGGTAGGGCGCCAGCGGGATCGCCATCACGAAGGTGCCGCCGTCGGGCATGGCTTCGAGCTGCTTGCGCAGGGCCACCGTCTGCGTGCCGGCTTTCCACGAATGCAGCACCTTGTCCTGCGCGCCCGCCTTCTGCATGCCGGGCAGCTTGTCCCACATGAAATCCACGCCGGGCGAGAGCACCAGACGGTCGTAGGGCAGCACGGCCCCGCCAGCCAGGCGCACCTGCCGCTTGTCCACGTCGATGGCCACCGCGCGGTCGCGCACCATCTTCACGCCGTGGCGCCGGGTGAGGTTGTCATAGGGCACGGTCACGTCGGCGATCTGCTTGCTGCCGCCCAGCACCAGGTTGGAGATGGGGCACGAGATGAAACTCTCGCCCGGCTCGACCAGCGTGACCTCGACGCGGCCTTCCGACCACATGCGGATGTACTTGGCTGCCGTGGCGCCCCCATAGCCGCCTCCGACGACGACGACCTTGCCCCCGGCGCCACCGCTGCCGGTCGAGGCGCAGCCGGCGCCGAAGGCCAGCGCGCCCACGGCCGAGGTCGCCCCTGCGGTGCGAATGAACTGACGACGATCCATCATGGTGTTGCTCCTGTGTCTGTGTGCCGGTCGGTCAGTTCTTTTGCGCCGCGAACCACGTGGCGATGGCGTCGAGCTGCTCGTCGGTATAGCCCTTGCTGAGCTGGTGCATGATGGTCGCCGGCTTGGCGCCGCTCTTGAAATCCTTGAGCTTCTTGAGCATCTCGTCCTTGTTGGCCCCGGCCAGGGATTCATTGCCCGGCTGCGCGCGGCCGTTGGTGCCGTGGCAGTTGGCACACGCCGCGGCCCAGCTGCGCACCTGCAGCGGGTCGGTCTGCGCGGCGGCAGGGCCCGCCGCGGCCAGCAGCGCCGCGCACACGGCGGCGAGAAGGGGATGGTTCATGCGTGGCTCCTCCTGTGGTGGTGCTTCGTCCTGTCCGGTCCGCCAAGAGCACGGATTGGGTGGCCGGTCGAAGGCCCGACGAAGCGTCTCGTGCCGTTAATTCGGCATTTGCTTATATTTGAATTGATCATAGGGCCGCGCCTGCACGCGCGGCAGCCGGGGTTAACCCCGGGGCGCGGCGGCGCGGGCGGTCATCGGGTGGCGACGCTTGCCGCCACCTCGGCCGCGACCTGCGTGCACACCGCGCGGCACAGCGCGATCACGTGCGGGTTGGCGATGTGGTAGTAGATCTGCACGCCGTCACGCCGCTTGCCCAGCACGCCAGCGCGAAACAGCGTGTTCAGGTGCTGGCTCATGTTCGGCTGGGTGGTGGCCACCGACGCCAGCAGCTGCGTGACGTTCTTCTCGCCGTGGCACAGCGCCCCGATGATCTTCAGCCGCAGCGGTGCGGACAGCAGGCGAAACAGCTCGGCCGCGCGCTCCAGAACTTCGTCCGACAACAGCGTGGCATCCGTGGAGGAACCCATGTTTTCCCAGCAAGAACAACAACCAAGGGCACCGGCCGCGCCGGGCGCCCGTGAATATGACACAGCCATAATCGTCCAGACACGGACGTTTGTCCCACTATCCCTTGCTCCCGCAGCGGCTTCCATGAAACCTCTATATGCCCTGGTGCTGGCCGCGGCCAGCCTGATCGGCGCGTCCGCCCTGGCCGCGGACGTGTCGCTTGCCGTTCCCGGCGCGAGCATGGCCGATGGCCGCAAGGTGCTCACGTTCATCGCCAAGGACCCGCCCGGCCAGCGCTGCAACGGAAACCTGCAGGTCGCCGCCGAGATCGCCAACACCTACCTGGTGCCGATCCAGATGCTCCCCGCCAGCCTGGCGCCGCACCTGCCCGCCCCGGCCGTGTTCTACGGCCACCAGCGCATCGTCGCCGACGGCAGCGAGTTCAACGGCGCCGCCAGCTACCAGATCGTCGCCGACGTGCTCGAGGTGGAAGGCGTGCCGCACCAGCCCCGCTCCGGCCTGCTGCTGCAAAGCGGCGTGCGCAAGGACTTTGACGCCCTCAAGGCCACCATCAAGAGCGGCGGCAAGTAGGGAACCACCCACCAGGAAAGGCAGGCACCGCATGGCCCGTACCGCGCCCCCGTCCAAGACCGTGTCGCCAGCCGCACGGCCGACGACCGCCGACCGGGCGAACGAACGCTGGCCGGTCGCCATCGGCGAGGCCGCGCAGCGCGCTGGCGTGTCGGCACGCATGGTGCGGCACTACGAAGGCCTGGGCCTGCTGGGCGCGGTGGCGCGCACCGACAGCGGCTACCGCCAGTACGGCGAAGCCGACGTGCACACCCTGCGCTTCATCCGCCGCGCGCGCGACCTGGGGTTTTCCATCGACGAGATCACCCAGCTGCTGGGCCTGTGGCAGGACAAGGCGCGCGCCAGCAGCCAGGTGCGGCAGATCGCGCAGCAGCACGTCGACAGCCTAGCCGAGCGCATCGCCGCCATGCAGGCCATGCAGCGCAGCCTCCAGGCACTGGTCGCCTGCTGCCACGGCGACGGGCGGCCGGACTGCCCGATCCTGGACGATCTGGCCGCCACTTCATAGCCGCTATTTTTTCGATAGCTGCTGTCGCTTGCTGGACAAGCGCTGCAGGCCTTTCAGGCCATGATTTTTTGCCCAGCGCCGGAATGAACGCTTCCGGCCTCCGTCCACCTTTATGGAGTTGCCATGACCGACCCCACCGCCTACACCCCCCCCGCCGTCTGGCAATGGAACAAGGAGAGTGGCGGCCGCTTCGCCAGCATCAACCGCCCCATCGCCGGCGCCACGCACGACCAGGAGCTGCCCGTCGGGCGCCACCCGCTGCAGCTGTACTCGCTGGGCACGCCCAACGGCGTGAAGGTCACGGTGATGCTGGAAGAGCTGCTGGCGCTGGGCCACGCCGGCGCCGAGTACGACGCCTGGCTCATCCGCATCCACGAGGGCGCGCAGTTCGGCAGCGGCTTCGTGGCGGTGAATCCCAACTCCAAGATCCCCGCGCTGCTGGACCGCACCGACCCCGACCGGCCGGTGCGCGTGTTCGAGTCCGGCGCCATCCTGATGTACCTGGCCGAGAAATTCGGCGCCCTGCTGCCCACGCAGCCCGCGCGCCGCGCCGAGTGCCTGTCGTGGCTGTTCTGGCAGATGGGCAGCGCGCCGTTCCTGGGCGGCGGCTTCGGGCATTTCTATGCCTACGCGCCGCTGAAGATCGAGTACGCCATCGACCGCTACGCCATGGAGGTCAAGCGCCAGATGGACGTGCTGAACCGGCGCCTGGCCGAGCACGAATACCTGGGCGGCGCCGACTACACCGTGGCCGACATCGCCGCCTGGTCGTGGTACGGCGCGCTGGCCAAGGGCCAGTTGTACGAGGCGGGCGAATTCCTGCAGGTGCACGAGTACACGCACGTGCTGCGCTGGGCCGACCAGATCGCCCAACGCCCGGCCGTGCAGCGCGGGCGCCGCGTCAACCGCACCTTCGGCGAGCCGGCCAACCAGCTGCACGAGCGCCACGACGCCAGCGACTTCGACACGCGCACGCAGGACAAGCTCGCACCCGAGGCCTGAAGCCGCTTCCCTTTCTTTCCGCGGCCCTTTTCAGGAGACCTCGCATGCTGACCCTGTACGACTGCGCCACCGCCCCCAGCCCGCGCCGGGCGCGCATCTTCCTCGCGGAAAAAGGCATCGCGCACGAGACCGTACAGGTGGACCTGAAAACCGGCGAGCAGCTCGCCGAGGCCTACCGCAGCGTCAACCCGCAATGCACCGTCCCGGCGCTGCGCACCGAGGACGGCCTGCTGCTGACCGACAACGCCGGCATCGCCGCCTACCTGGAGGCGCGCTTTCCCGAGCCGCCCCTGCTGGGCCACACGCCCGAGGAAAAGGCCGAGATCGCCAGCTGGAACTGGCGCATGGAGTTCGACGGCCTGATGGCGATCGCCGAGGCCCTGCGCAACAGCGCACCGGCCATGGCCGGGCGGGCGCTGCCCGGCCCGGTGGGCTACGCGCAGATCCCGCAACTTGCCGAGCGCGGCCTGGCCCGGGTGGGGCATTTTTTCGACCTGCTGGACACCCACCTGGCGGGGCGCGAGTTCATCGCCGCCGGGCGCTTCAGCGTGGCCGACATCACCGCGGTGGTGGCGGTGGACTTCGCGCGCATCGTGCGGCACAAGCCGCAGGAGCGGCACGCGAACCTGCTGCGCTGGCGCGCAGCGATGGCCGAGCGCCCGTCGATGGCGCTGTAGCGCGCGGGCCCGCCCGGCCCGGCCGCTGGCGCTGTCTGCCCTGGAAGCACGCCTGCACGCCCCGCTCACGCGGTCTTGCGTTCGACCGGCTCTGCAGCGGCCGCAGCCTCCCATTGCGACCATAGCGACGCGCGACGGGCCTGGCTCTGCTGCGCCTGCTGCTCCTTGACATGGCCGTAGCCGCGGACGCTGTCCGGCAGCTGCGCCAGCTGCACCGCGATGGCGAGGTTGTCCGAGCGAAGTTCACGCATGATGCGCTCCAGGTCTTGTTCGTACTGCTGCAAGAGCTGGCGCTCCAGGGGTCGCTCCGGGCTCCAGCGGAAGACGTCCAACCAGGTCCCCCGCAGGCCGCGCAGGGCCGACAGCACCTTGAACACGCTCAGCACCCAGCTGCCGACCTCGCTCTTGCCCAGGGCGCCGTTCGCCCGGTTGCGCCGGGCGAACGGGCCGGCCCCCAGGTGCAGCTTCAACCGGAAGTCCCCCTCGAACTGCTCCTGCAACGCCTGGCGGAAATCCGGGTGGCTGTACAGGCGAGCGACCTCCCACTCGTCCTTGACCGCCAGCAGCCGGTGGTAAGCGTGCGCCACCGCCGCCGCCAGGGCCGTGCCCGTAGCCACCTGCGCTTCGGCCGCGCTCACCCGGGCCACCAGGGCCTGGTAGCGCGCCACCAGCGTGGGCGCGCCGTAGTCCTGCAGGTGCGCGCTGCGGTGCGCGACGATTTCCTCCACCGTGTTCTTGCGACGCGGGATGAACTGCACCACCTTGCCCGGCGCGCGGGCGGCCAGGATGCGCTCGACCTGCGCCAGGTCCACCGCCGCGCGGCGGCCCCAGGTGAAGGCTTCGTGGTTCATGGCGACCGCGACGCCGTTGAGTTCGATCGCCCGCTCGATGGAGGCGAGCTTGAGCGGGATCTGCCCCAGCTGCCAGGCCGCGCCCAGCGTGAACATGTTGGCCGCGATGGGCTCGCCCATCAGCGCCTGCGCCAGCCGCTGCCCGTCCAGCAGCAGCGCCCGTTTGCCGAAGCGCGCGCGCAACCCGTCCACCAGCGGCTGCGCATCCAGGCGCCAGTCCGGATTGCGCGCGAACTCCGCCGTGGGGACCAGGTCGGTACAGATGACGGCCGCGCCGTGCACCGAGTCCATCGCGCGCATCGACTCGTCGGAAGCTGCGACGAGCAGGTCGCAACCGATCAGGGCCTGCGCTTCACCCTCGGCGATGCGCGTGGCGTGCAGCATTTCCGGCCGCGGCGCCCAGCGCACGTGCGAGTGCACCGCGCCGTACTTCTGCGCCAGGCCGGTGACGTCCAGGTTGGAGCTGAAATAGCCCTCGATGTGCGCCGCCATGGCCAGGGTCTGGCCGATGGTGACCACGCCGGTGCCACCGATGCCGGCGATCAGCACGCTGTGCGCCCGCTGCAGCGGCAACTGCGCCGGCAGGGGCAGCTCGCCCTGCCACGCCGGCGCGGCAGGCGGGGCCTGCAGTGGCGCGCCGGACGGGGCGCCCTGAGCCCGGCGCAGCGTGCCGCCCTCCACGGTGACGAAGCTCGGGCAGAACCCCTCCACGCAGGAGAAATCCTTGTTGCAGCTGCCCTGGTTGATGCGCCGCTTGCGGCCCAGCTCGGTCTCCAGAGGCTCGATGGACATGCAGTTGGAGGCCTTGCCGCAGTCGCCGCACCCCTCGCACACGGCCGCGTGGATGAAGCTGCGCCGGTCCGGATCGTGCCACTTGCCGCGTTTGCGCAGGCGCCGGCGTTCGGTGGCGCAGGGCTGGTCGTACAGGATCAGCGAGACGCCGGCGTAGTCGCGGAACTCCTGCTGCACGGCCTCCAGGTCGGTGCGGTGGTGCACCGCCACGCCGGGAGGCAGCTGGATGCCCCGGTACTTGTGCGGCTCATCGGTCACCACCGCCATCTTCTGCAAGCCCTCGGCCGCCAGCACGCCCAGGATCTGCTGCGGGCTCAAACCCGTCTCGACCGCCTGCCCGCCGGTCATGGAGACGAAACCGTTGTACAGCAGCTTGTAGGTCATGGGCACGCCGGCCGCAATCGCCTGGCGCACCGCCAGGATGCCCGAGTGGGAGAAGGTGCCGTCGCCCAGGTTGGCAAACACGTGCTTCTCGCTGGTGAAGGGCTGCATGCCCAGCCACATCACGCCCTCGGCGCCCATGTGCGAGACCGTGGTGGTGGTCAGCGGGTCAGCCAGCATGGCCATGGTGTGGCAGCCGATGCCGGCCAGCGCGCGGCTGCCGGCGGGCACCTTGGTGGAGCGGTTGTGCGGGCAGCCGGAGCAGAAGCTGGGCGCGCGTGGGGGTGCGGTCATGGGGCCATCTCCAAAGGGGTGGTCGTCGCATGCGGCGCGGGCGCCGGTTCGGCGGGGACCAGCGCGCCCAGCGTCGCCTGCAGAACGCCGGCAACCAGCGGCGGCGTGATCTCGCCATGGTCCGCGAAGGCCACGGCGCCAGGCTCGGCGTCGAACACGAGGCCGTGCATGTGCTTGCCAACGATGCGCGGCGGGCGTTCCTGTCCGTACAGGATGGTGCGGATCTGGTCCTCCAGCAGGGGCCGCTTTTCCTCGACCACCACCACGGTGTCGACCCCTCGCGCCACTTCGCGCACCACCTCCGGGTCGAGCGGCCAGACCAGGGCCACCTTGAGCAGCCGGATGCCCTGGCGCATCAGGCGATCCTCGCCCCAGCCCAGGTGCTGCAGCGCCTGCAGCACGTCCTGCCAAGCCTTCCCCGCGGCCACGATGGCCGCCCGCGCACCGGGCGGGTTCACGACGATCCGGTTGAGTTCGTTCGTGCGCGCGTACTGCAGCGCCGCACGGATCTTGTAGGTGTACAGGCGCTGCTCCTGCGGGATGGCCATGTCGACCGCGCGGATGTGCACGCCGCGGCCCTGCGCGTCCGGCGGCATGGCCTCGCGCTCGGGCAGGCGAATGGCCGGCTGGTCAATGCCGACCTGCACCGAGCCGCCACCCTCGACCACGTCCGTGACCACCTTCAGGGCCACCCAGCAGCCGCTGTAGCGGCTCATGGCGATGCCGTGCAGGCCATAGTCAAGCAGCTCCTGCGTGTTCGACGGGTACAGCACAGGGATGCCCACGGCGATGAAGACCGTGTCGGAGAAGTTGGCTACCGTGGAGCTCTTGGCGCCATGGTCATCGCCCGCCAGGCAGACCACGCCGCCCAGCGGCGAGGTCCCGGCCAGGTTGGCGTGCCGCAGCGCATCGCCCGATCGGTCGACGCCCGGGCCCTTGCCATACCAGATGCCGAACACGCCCTCGACCTGCGCGCCCTCGAAGTTGCCGACCTGCTGGCTGCCCCACAGGGCCGTAGCCGCCAGGTCCTCGTTGAGGCCGGCGCGAAAGACGATGTTGCTGTCCTTGAGCAGCGCCTCGGCGGCCCACAGTTCCATGTCGTAGCGTCCCATGGGCGAGCCGCGGTAGCCGGAGATGTAGCCGCCGGTGTTCCACCCTTGCGCCTTGTCGCGTGCCCGCTGCTGCAAAGGCAGGCGCACCAGGGCCTGCATGCCCGTCAGGTATACCCAGCCCTGCTGCAGGGCGTAACGGTCCTGCAGCGTGGTGTCTGGGCGGGGCTCGATGTTCGCCATGTCCGTCTCCTTGGTGCGCGGCAGGCGTGCCCGTGCCGCGTGCGCTTGTTCGAAGCCACCGATTCTTGGGGACCGCGTCCGTTGTGTCCAATGAATTAGTCGGCTGCTACCATTGCGTTAAACGCAACGCTCGGGCGGTACCGCCTTCTCCATGGCCCCACAAACCCCGTTCATGCAACCCACCTTCAAAGAATTGCAGCACCTGGTCATCCTGGCCGAGGAGTGCCACTTCGCGCGCGCCGCGCAGCGCGCCTTCCTGTCGCAGTCCGCCTTCAGCCGCAGCATCGGCGCGCTGGAAACCACCCTGGGCCTGCGCCTGTTCGACCGCGACTCGCGCCGCGTCTACATCACGGCGGACGGCGAGCGCATCCTGAAGCTGGCGCGGCGCACGCTTGCCTCGGCCACCGACCTGGCGCGCGAGGCGCAACTGCTGCGCGACGGCGAGGTCGGCCATCTGGCCATCGGCTCGGGGCCGTACACCAGCTCCATGCTGACGGCGCCCATCATCAGCGCGGCGCGGCGCAGCTTCCGCAACGTGCAGTTCTGGCTGGACGTCGACCACAGCGCCGCCCTGCTCAAGCGCCTGGAGGACGAAGAGATCCACGTGTTCCTCTCGGATGTTCACGAGATCCCGGCCAGCGGTCCGTGGGCGATCGAACGGCTGGGCAGCTACCACAGCACCGTGCTCTGCCGCGCCGGCCACGCGCTGGCCGCATGCGGCACGCTCGACATCGCGCAGCTGCCGCAACTGGAGCTCGCCAGCGTCCACATTCCCCTGCCCCTGCGCCAGCGCCTCGCACAGGCCTGGGGCGGCGGACAGTCGCAGCCGCTCCCGATCGTCTTCGAGTGCGAGAGCGTGGCCGCACTGCGCGATTTCGTGCTGCATTCGGATGCCGTGGTCATCGCGCCGCCGGCCCTGTTCCAGCACGAACTGGCCACCGGGCTGCTGACGCAGCTGGCGGTGCGCCAATGGAGCCCGGTGGAGCGCAACCCCATGCGCGTGGACTTGGGGATGGTGTGGCTGGCCGACCGCACCCCGACATCGGCGATGCGGATGCTGATGGACCTGGTGCGCCGGGAGGCTGGGCCACGCCTGCACGAGGTGGCGCGGCTGCTGCAGCACTCCGACGACGCCGCCTGAGGGCCATCGGCAGCACCGACGGCCAGCCTCGGGAAAACCAGCAGGGTTTGGCCGGCCCAATTGTCAAAGCTTTGACATTCTTGGCTTGACCCCCCGTCCTAGAGTCCCCCATGACACGTCGAGACACTGCTCGAAGCGACCGGCACGAACAGGACACCTATGCACCACGATGAACTCCCATCCGCGGATGAACCGCACTCCTTTGACCCGGCCTGGCGCTCCCGGGAAGTCACGCAGGGACTGGCGCGTACGCCGCACCGCTGGCAGCTGCGCGCCACGGGCCTGGACGAGGAGGGCATGGCCCAGCCCTTTGTCGGCGTGGCGCACACCTTCGGCGAGGTCAGCCCCTGCTCGCAATCCCTGATGCCGCAGGTGCAGGCGGCCAAGCTGGGCATCGAGGTGGGGGGCGGCACGGCCCGCGAGTTCTCCACCATCTCGGTCTCGGACGTGCTGTCGCAGCAGCACGACGGCATGCGCTACAGCCTGATGTCACGCGAGGTCATCGCCGACTCGGTCGAACTGGTCATGCGCGCGCAGCGCTACGACGCTCTGGTGGGCATCGGCGCCTGCGACAAGACCATTCCCGGGCTGCTCATGGCCATGGTGCGGCTGAACCTGCCCAGCCTGTTCCTGCACGGCGGGCAGATGCTGATCGGCTGGCACAAAGGCCAGCAGGTAAATCCCTTGCGCCTGTTCGAGGGCGTGGGCCAGGTGCAGGCCGGCCAGATGACGGCCGAGGAGCTGGAAGAGATGGGGCGCGACATCGTCACCACCGCCGGCGCCTGCCCGGGGCAGTTCTCCTCCGGCACCGCGGGCAGCATCGCCGAGGTGCTGGGCTTCAGCCCGTTGGGCTCCAGCGGCATCCCGGCCGCGTTCTCGGTGCGCCAGGCGGTGGCCCGCCAAGCGGCCCGCCAGCTGATGCGCAATCTGCACACGGGCGCCAGGCCGCTGCCGCGCGAGCTGGTCACCCGCAAGGGGCTGGAGAACGCCGTGGCGGTGGTCGCCGCCACCGGTGGCTCCACCAACGCCACGCTGCACCTGCCCGCGCTGGCGCACGAGGCCGGCATCCGCTTCACGCTGCAAGACATGCAGGAGATCCTGCGCCGCACGCCCACCCTGGCCAGCCTGATGCCCGGCGGCCCGCACGTACCCTACGAACTGCATCGCATCGGCGGCATTCCCGTGGTGCTCAAGGCGCTGCTGCGCGGCGGCTTCCTGCACGGCGACGTGCCCACGTTCAGCGGCGAATCACTGCATGACGCGCTGGCCGGCGTGGCCGAGCCCGACGGCACCATCGTGCGCTCGCACGAAGAGCCCTTTCGCGCCACCGGCGGCCTGGTCGTGCTGCGCGGCAACCTGGCGCCCGATGGCGCGGTCATCAAGATCGCAGGGCTCGCCACCTTGGTGCACGAGGGTCCCGCGCGGGTATTCGAGAGCGAGGCGCAGGCCGTGCAGGCCATCGAATCGCGCGCCTATGACGAAGGCGACGTGATCGTCATCCGCAATGAAGGTCCGCAAGGCGGCCCCGGCATGCGCGAGATGCTGTCCGTGACCTCGGCCATCGTGGGCCATGGGCGTGGCCAGAGCGTGGCGCTGGTGACGGACGGCCGCTTTTCCGGCGGCACGCGCGGCCTGTGCATCGGACACGTTTCGCCCGAAGCCGCGCAAGGCGGGCCGATCGCGCTGGTGCGCAATGGCGACCGCATTCGCATCGATGCCAATGCCGGCACCATCGACTGGCTGCTCGACGAGGCCGAGATCGACCAGCGCCAGCGCCAGTGGCAGCCCCTACCCCGCCCGGCGCGTCTGAGCGGGATCGACGAGAAGTACGCCCGCTTGGTGGGCTCGGCGCACCAGGGCGCGGTCACGCATTCCGGAGGTTAGGAGCAGAGCAGGCCCGCACCGCACCACCAGAACAGGCCCAGACGACCTGGCCACCGCGCGCCGCTCGCGCGCCACCGACACCCTCCACCCCACGAGAGACAACCATGAGCAATCCCCCGTTCCCGGCCACCAGCCCCGGCGACCTGACCCTGGCCGCGACGATGCGCAAGATCATCTGGCGCATCGTCCCCATCTTGTTCGTCTGCTACATCCTGAACTTCCTGGATCGCATCAACGTCGGCTTCGCGCAGCTGCAGATGAAGGAGCACCTGGGCTTTGCCGACACGGTCTATGGGCTGGGCGCCGGCCTGTTCTTCATCGGGTATTTCTTCTTCGAGGTGCCCAGCAATATGCTGCTGGAGAAGATCGGCGCGCGCAAGACGATCCTGCGCATCATGGCGCTGTGGGGGCTGACCTCGGCCGCCACCATGTTTGTGCAGACGCCCACGCACTTCTACATCGTGCGCTTCCTGCTGGGTCTGTTCGAGGCCGGCTTCTTCCCCGGCATCATCCTGTACCTGACGTTCTGGGTGCCGACGGTCTACCGCGCCCGGGTGACGGCGCTGTTCATGTCGGCGTTGGTGGTCACGGGCATGATCGCAGGCCCCGTGTCAGGCCTGATCTTGCAGCATCTGGACGGCTTCGCGGGGCTGCGCGGCTGGCAGTGGATGTTCGTCATCGAAGGCCTGCCGAGCTGCCTGCTGGGCGTGCTGGTGTACCTGTACCTGGACGACAAGCCGCAGGACGCGCGCTGGCTCTCGGCGCAGGAAAAGCACGTGCTGATGCAAGCCTTGGAGGCCGAGCGCAGCGTCGCGGCGCGTGCCCAGGGCAACGCGCCCAGCCTGCGCAGCGCGTTCGCGCAGCCCCTGGTCTACCTCTTTGCGTTCGTGTACTTCGCCATCCTGGCGGGCGGCTACATCATCGCCTTCTGGCTGCCCATGACGATCCGCGAACTCGGCGTCTCCAACTTCCTGCACATCGGCCTGTACTCGGCCATTCCCTACACCGTCGCCGGCGTGGCAATGATCGCGCTGGGCAAGAGCTCCGACCACTTCAACGAGCGGCACCTGCATGTGGCCGTGCCCGCCTGCCTGGGCGCGCTGGCGCTCGTGCTGCTGCCGCAGACCAGCCACAGCCTGGGCTGGTCGCTGGCCCTGCTGGGTGTGGCCACCGCCGGCCTGTACGCCTCGCTGTCGCCCTTCTGGACGGTGGCCACGCTGTCGCTCTCGCGCGCCGAGGCGGCGGCGGGCATCGCCATGATCGCCAGCCTGGGTAACCTGGCCGGCTTCGTCAGTCCCTTCATCATCGGGCACGTGCGCGCTGCCACCGGCAGCATGGCCAACGGCCTCTACCTGATGGCGGCCATCGTGGTGCTGGGCGGCGTGGCGCTGATGCTGGGCACGCGCAAGGCGCGGCGCGCGGCCTACGCGGCGCCGGGGTACGCCCGGTGAGCGGCCTGCACGCCCACCGTGTGGTGGCCAACGGACTGGAATTCCATTACCTTGAAAAGGGCTCCGGTCCGCTGGTGCTGCTGCTGCACGGCTTTCCCGACAACGCCCTGTCGTGGGAGCATCAGATCGAGCACCTGGCCAGCCACGGCTACCGCGTCGTCGCGCCCTGGCTGCGCGGCTACTTTCCCACCGCGGTGCCGGCGCGGCCCTACTACGACCGCGCCACGCTTGCGCAGGACGTGCGCTGCCTGATCGACGTGCTCAACGACGGACAGCCCGCGCACATCGTCGCCCAGGACTGGGGCGCCGCCATCACCTATGGGGTGCTAGCGCTGTATCCGCAAAGCGTGCGCAGCGCCGTCGTGATGGCCATACCCCACACGAAGGCGGCGCTGCACGAGGCGCTCACGCCCGAGCAGATCAAGCGCGCCTTCCACTGGTGGTTCTTCCAGCTCGACGACGTGCCCGAGCAGGTCGTGCCGGCGGACGACTACGCTTTCATCGACTTTTTGTGGCGCGAATGGTCCCCAAACCATGCGGAGCAAGCCCACCTGGCGCAAATCAAACGCATGCTGGCGCAGCCGGGCACTTTGCCGGCCACCCTGGGCTACTACCGGGCGCTGCTGCGCAACGACTACCGCGACCCGGCCCAGGCCGAGGCCTGGGAGCGGCTGGACGGCTCCATCCACGTGCCCACCCTGGCGATGTGCGGCAGCGAGGACGTCCGCGCCCAGGTCATGGCCCGGCAGGCGCATTTCTTCGCCGGACCCTACCGCTACTGCGAGATTCCCGCGACGGGGCACTTTCTGCACCGCGAAGACCCCGTCGCCGTCAACCGCCTACTTCTCCACTGGCTGCGCGAGCAAGACGGCCACCCCATTCCCGAGGAGCACCACCCATGACCGCCTTGAATGAACACACGGGCGACATCGCCGGCTTTCGCCGCCAAGTGATCGCCGGTGCCGATGGGGTGCCCATCGACGTCCTGACCGCGGGCAGCGGCCCGGCTCTGTTGCTGCTGCACGGCTGCCCGCAGACGCGGCTGTGCTGGCGCGGAGTGGCCCCCGCCCTGGCGCGGCAGTTCAGTGTGGTGCTGCCCGACCTGCGCGGCTATGGCCGCTCCGGCAAGCCGGCGGGCGCGCCGGACCACACCACGTACTCCAAGCGCACCATGGCGCTGGACCAGCTGCTGGTGATGCAGGCGCTGGGGCACCAGCGCTTCTTCGTGGCCGGGCACGACCGGGGCGGGCGGGTCGCCTACCGCCTGGCCCTGGACCATCCGCAGGCGGTGGCGGCCATCGCCGTGCTGGACATCGTGCCCACGCTGGACGTGTGGGAAGCGGTGGACGCCCATGTCGCCATGCGCATGTGGCACTGGCCCCTGTTCGCGCAGGGGGACGGCCTGCCCGAGGCCCTGTTGGCCGGCAATCCCGACTACTTCGTGGACTGGGGTCACGGACACCAATCGGCGCCGGGCTTCGTGTTTTGCGAAGACAGCCTGCAGGACTACCGGCTCTCGCTGCGCGACCCGGGCAATATCCACGGCATGTGCGAGGATTACCGTGCTGGCTGGCACGTCGACCGGCTGCTGGACGCGCAAGACCGCGGCCAGCGCTTCATCGAGGCCCCGCTGCTGGCGCTGTGGGGCCGCGAAGGCAATGTGGCGCGGGCGCAGCCGCTGGAGATATGGGGCCGCTGGGCGCGCTCGGTGCAGGGTCGGGAACTGCCCGGCGGGCACTTCCTGCCCGAAGAAGCGGCCGCCCGGGTCACGCAGGAACTGCGCGACTTCTTCTCGCCTTTGGCCTGACCCGTGCCGGTACAGGGCCCGCCGGGGCCCGGCGCCGGCTTTCGATCTTTCGTCCCGCATCTGGATTGGAAATTTTTCATGGCTTTACCCAAGGCGCTGGCCTTCGATGTCTTTGGCACCGTGGTCGACTGGCACAGCAGCATCGCGCGCGAGGTGCGCGCGTTCCTGGCAGCCCACCTACCCGCGATGGAGCCAGGCGCCTTCGCGCTGCAGTGGCGCGCGTTCTATCAGCCGGCCATGCAGGCCTGCCGCGAGGGACGCCGGCCCTTCGTGCCCCTGGACGTACTGCACCACGAGATGCTGCTGCAGCTGTTGCACTCCCTGGGCGTTGATGTCGCGCGCTGCCCCGATGCCGAGCTGCGGCACCTCGCGCACGCCTGGCGGCGGCTCAGCCCCTGGCCCGACGTGCCGGCGGGCCTGGCCGCGTTGCGCCAGATCGCGCCCGTGGTCACGCTGTCGAACGCGAACGTGGCCCTGATGGTGGCCATGAACCGCTTCAACGGTCTGCAGTGGGACGCCATCATGGGCGCGGAGCTGGCCCAGGCTTACAAGCCTGAGCCCGCCGCCTACCTGCGCACGGCCCAGTCGCTGGGCGTGGCGCCGCACGAGCTATGTCTGGTGGCTTGTCACCACAGCGACCTGGCCGCGGCCCGGGCCTGCGGCCTGGCGACGGCCTACGTCTCCCGTCCACAGGAGTACGGCGGCGCGCCCGCGCCCGATCTGGCCTTGCGGCAGGCCTGGGACTGGCACGCCGACGACTTCCCCGCGCTGGCCCGCCAGATGCACGGGGCCGGCGCCACCGCGTCCCCACCCGCCGGGTGAGCGAAAGTGTGCCGCTACGCGGCCCGCGCACCGGGCCCGGGGCCGGGCCCGCACGAGGCGTTGTCCTATGATGAAACGCCCGGCCGGCCTGCGGCCCCGCTTTTTCCGGCTAGCGCACCTCCCCCATGGCGTACACGCGATTCGATCTGTTGCAGTGGATGGAGCCGCCGCTCCAGCACGAGTTTCTTGCCCGACTGCAGCGCCGCACCTACAGCCCGGGCCAGTTCGTCTACGTGCAGGGCTCGCCCGGCACCGAGATGTACCGCCTGGTTTCGGGCACCGTGAAGATCTCAGTGCTGCGCCCCGACGGCCGGCAGATCACCTACACCCTGTTCGAATCGGGCGACTGCTTCGGGCAGACAAGCCTGGTGGACGGCGAGCCCCGCCCGCAGTCCACGGAAGCAGCCACCCCGATCGAGGTCGGGGTGCTGACCCGCGCCGACTTTCGCGCCCTGGGTGACCGGCACCCCGCCTTCCACCAAGCCATCACCCGGCTGCTGTCCGCGCAACTGCGCGTGGTCGCGCACAGCTACGAAGGCGCCAGCCTGGACGGGCTTCCGGTGCGCATGGCCCGTATGATTCTGCAGACACACGCCGATGCGCCGAACCAGTCTCCCGACGGCCACCCGCAGGCGCGCCTGTCGCAGTCCGACCTCGCATCGATGGTCGGGGTCTCGCGGCAGTCAGTCAACCGTGTGTTACTGAAGATGCAGCAGCAGGGGCTAATCGAAGTCGGCTATGGCAGCGTGAATATCAAGGACCTGCCCGGCCTGCGCGGCGTCTCCCGGCGCGACGGAGACTGAGTTGCGACCCGCGTCGGTGGCGGCCACCGCATCGCCGATGCGGCTTGGTGGTAGAGAAAAAACGGCTCCAGCGCCCGTCCATCAAGCGCTGGCAGCTCTCTTTTTTGTAGCTTTCGCCGCCCCCTGGCCGCGCGCGGCGGGGGGTAGCGTGGCGCGCGCCACCACGCCGTCCAGCAGCGTCTCGATGCACTGCCGCGCGACGTCCTCGGGCGCATACGCCCCCTGCGGCTGGTACCACCGGCCGATCCAGCTCAGTGCGCCGGCAATGACAAACGCCGTCATCTTCGGATCGCACGGCGCCAGCGTCCCTTCCTCCACCCCTTGCGCCACCAGGCGGCGAAACGCCAGGTCGATCTCGGACTTGAGCCGCCGCAACTCGGTGCGGCTGGGCTCGGGCACCTCCACGTCGCCCACGCGGATCAAGCACATGCCGAACGGCTGCATGACGATGCCGGCATACACCTGCATGCATGCGCGCAGCTGGTCCACCGCGTTGCCGCCCGCCGCCCGCGAGGCGGCAATGCCGGCCAGCGTCATGTCCAGGCCCTTCTTCACGCAGGCCAGCAGGATCTCGTCCTTGTTCTTCACGTAGTAGTACAGCGTCGGCTTGCTCACGTGCAGCCGCGCGGCGATGTCGTCCAGCGAAGTGGCATGAAAGCCGCGCTCGTTGAACAGCTGCGCGGCGGTGGTCAGCACCGCGTTGCGCTTGGCCTCGCGCTGGCGCTCGCGCGCCTCGCGCGCGCCGGCCCAGGGCGAGGCCGGGGGCGCGGCGGCATCTGCGGCATGTGCGGCAGCGGCCGCATCGGGGCGGGGAGTACGGCGAAGTTGGGTGGCCATGCAGCGGTCGGACGGTTGCGTTACCGGGAAAGTCCGGATGCCTGGGGTGGCGGGACGCTCCAAGAATCTACTTCAAAGTAACCAGTCTACGTACGAGTAGAAAAAAGCCGGGTTGCGAAAAACCCGTAGAGGAGACCGATGGACACAACGCCTGCGCCCGGGGCCCCTGCCACCAGCGCGCCGCCCCTGCTGCAAGTCGATGGTGTGACGCTGGCCTTTGGCGGCGTGCGCGCGCTCTCCGGCGTGGGCTTTGGCGTGCAGCGCGGCTCCATCACCGCCGTGATCGGGCCCAACGGCGCGGGCAAGACCTCGCTGTTCAACACCATTTCGGGCTTCTATCGCCCCACGGCGGGCAGCATCCGGTTCAAGGGTCAGGACATCACCCGCGTGCCCGCGCCGCAGCGCGCGCGCCTGGGGCTGGCGCGCAGCTTTCAGAACATCGCGCTGTTTCGCGGCATGACGGTGCTGGACAACATCAAGCTGGGCC
>DAMCAL010000014.1:0-31999 GCA_032059585.1 Burkholderiaceae bacterium | reverse complement strand
GCATGTTCTTGCTCGTGTACTCGATGATGTCGCCGATGATGCGCATCGACGGCTTGGGCGGGTAGATATACGTGTTGCGGACCATGAACTCCTTGAGGATGTCGTTCTGGATGGTCCCGGACAGCTGGGCCTGCGACACACCTTGCTCCTCGGCCGCCACCACGTAGCCGGCCAGCACCGGCAGCACGGCGCCGTTCATGGTCATGCTGACGCTGACCTTGTCCAGCGGGATGCCGTCAAACAGGATCTTCATGTCCTCGACGCTGTCGATCGCCACGCCGGCCTTGCCGACGTCGCCCGTCACGCGCGGATGGTCCGAGTCGTAGCCGCGGTGCGTTGCCAGGTCGAACGCCACCGACACGCCCTGCCCGCCCGCGGCCAGGGCCTTGCGGTAGAAGGCGTTGGATTCCTCGGCGGTGGAAAACCCCGCGTACTGGCGGATGGTCCAGGGCCGCACCGCGTACATGGTGGCCTGCGGGCCGCGCACGTAGGGCTCGAAGCCCGGCAGCGTGTTGGCATAAGGCAGACCCTGCGTGTCCTCCGCGGTGTACAGCGGCTTGACGGTGATGCCGTCCGGCGTGACCCAGTTCAGCGCCTGCACATCCCCGCCGGGCGCGGATTTGGCGGCAGCCTTCGCCCAGTCGTCAAGCGTGGCCGGTTGGAACAGAGGATCGGGTTGCTGGCTCATGGAACGGATGCGCTTTCGCAAATGGGACAAGATCAGGCGGCGCCATGCACAGCCCTACGCAAAGATGCCTGAGTCTAACGGAATCCATAATTATTAATTCTTAGTTTTAATACGCTACATTCGCGCCCATGTCGGCCGTTTCCCTAACTCCGCGCGCGCTCTACGAACAGGTGGCGGAGCAGTTGCGCCAGCGCATCTTTCGCCGGGAACTGGAGCCTGGCACCTGGATCGATGAGCTGAAAATCGCCGAGGAATTCGGCATCAGTCGCACGCCGCTGCGAGAAGCGTTGAAGGTGCTGGCCGCCGAGGGCCTGGTGACGATGAAGGTTCGCCGTGGAGCCTACGTCACGGAGATGAGCGACAAGGACTTGCGGGACGTGTACCACCTGCTGTCGCTGCTCGAGCGTGACGCGGTGGCTGCCGTGGCGCAACACGCCTCGGCCGCCGAGCTGCAGGACCTCGAGCGCCTGCATGCCGAGCTGTCTGACGCCATTGATGACCGTGAACGGTTCTTCGCTTTGAACGAGCGCTTTCACCTGCGGCTGCTGGAGATGGCCGACAACCGCTGGCGCAGCCAGATGGTGACCGATTTGCGCAAAGTGATGAAGCTCAACCGCCACCATTCGCTGCTGCGGCATGGGCGCATCGCGGAGTCGCTGTCAGAGCACGAAGCGATCATGCAAGCACTGCGCACGGGCGATGCAGACGCCGCGATGCGGGCCATGCAGGAGCACTTTGCAAGCGGCCTGGAGGCTGCGGTGTAACGCATGGCCGCGCGAGCGCGGCCACGGTGAACGTACGGCGCCGGCCTCGGGAAGCAACCTGGTGAAAGCCATGTTCGCCAACGACATGCATCTGGACCGGCCTTTGCAGCGCGCGTCCTGCAGCAGAACCGCGAGTGCGCCAAAATGGCATTGGCGCAGGCAGCACACCGCTCGCCGGATCGATCGATGTCGAGCGGCTACCCCAACTGCCTTTCGCGCAACGGTGCGTTCACCTGTACCGAGAGCGCGGCCCCTTGGCAAGCGCTTTCCCTTTCCTCCCCATCTTTGCGAACGTTGACTTCCCTCCCCACTTCACCCTGGCGCTTGTCGGTCGCCCCGATGATGGATTGGACCGACCGCCATTGCCGCTACCTCCATCGCTTGCTCTCCAGGCGTGCCCGCCTCTACACCGAGATGGTGACGACCGGCGCGCTGCTGCACGGCGACGTACCCCGGCACCTGCGATTCGATCCCGCGGAGCATCCCGTCGCGTTACAGCTGGGCGGAAGTGACCCCGGCGAGCTTGCGCATTGCGCCCGCTTGGCGCAGGACTGGGGATACGAGGAGGTCAACCTGAATTGTGGCTGCCCGAGCGAGCGTGTGCAGCGTGGCGCTTTTGGCGCATGCCTCATGAACGAGCCGCAACTGGTGGCCGATTGCGTGAAAGCGATGGCCGACGCAACGGCGCTTCCCGTGACGGTCAAGCATCGGATCGGCATCGACCGGAACGAGGACTATGGCTTTGTGCGCGACTTTGTCGGCACCGTCGGCGATGCCGGTTGCTCGGTTTTCATCGTGCATGCGCGCAACGCTTGGCTCAAAGGCCTATCGCCCAAGGAAAATCGTGAAATTCCTCCGCTGCGCTACGACGTCGCTGCCCAGTTGAAACGCGACTTTTCAGGCTTCACCATTGCCATCAACGGCGGCTTCGTTACGGACGAGGCAGTGCATTCGCAGTTGGAGGTGGTGGATGGCGTGATGGTCGGTCGCGAGGCCTATCACAACCCATGGTGGTTGGCGCGTTGGGACGAGCAGTTCTTCGGGGCGGGTCCGAATGAACTGACGCGCGAAGAGGTGGAGGACCATATGGTCGCCTACATGGAGCGCGAAGCCTCATCGCATGGGACTCCCTGGTATGGCATCGCCCGGCACATGCTCGGACTGAGGGCCGGGATGCCAGGCGCTCGGCGCTGGCGCCAGGTCTGGAGCGACCACCGGCTCAAGGATTTGCCGGCGCGCGAGGTGGCGCGTCGCGCGCGCGCCACGTGCGCCGCTTCTGTTTCTGAAGATACCGCGGCTCTTGCGCATGGCGATGACTGAAGCGTTGCAACGCTCACCCGAGGAGGCTGCGTTTCTCCTGCATTACGAGCGCGAGCGCACGGCGCTGGAGCTCGCGTGCGCGCTGCACGTGGCACGCCTGCAAACGGTGCTCGCCCAGGCGAGCGATATCGAAATCGCCAAGGTCGAGGGCCGCGTCAAGGACGCCGACGAATGCCTGCGCAAGTTCGCACGCAAGTACCGCGCAGCGCTGGAAGAGGCCGGTGCGCCGTACGAAATCCAGCACTTCATCACCGACCTGATCGGCGTGCGGGTGGTATGCCTGTACGAAGACGAGTTGCCCCGCGTGGCGCAGCTGGTGCACAAGCATTTCGACGTGATGGAAGTGACCGACAAGGTCAGCGCCGTGCAGGGGACCGAGGCGTCCTTCGGCTACAAAGGCCTGCACCTCGACCTACGGCTCAAGCCTGTCCTGGCTGTCCAGGATGAGGCCATCGCCCACGCGGCAGCGCCGTTCGAGCTGCAAGTGCGCACCATCATCCAGGATGCGTGGAGCGTGCTGGACCACCGCATCAAGTACAAGAAGTCCATTCCGCCCGAGCTCAAGCGCCGCATCAATGTGCTGTCGGCGCTGTTCGAGCTGGCGGACCGGGAGTTTCGGCAAATCCGCGATGCCACTGAAGCCGAGTTGCGCCGTGCCGACGAAGAGCCGGCCGAAGCGGAGAACACTGGCGCGCGCAGCGCCAGTCCGGGCGCGCAGCTCAATGCCTTCACGTTCCTGCGCATCGCCCAGCATTTTTTCCCGGAATACGACTTCGACGCCGCCCGGGTCGACCAGTTCGTGCACGAGGTCCACGATTGGTCCCCTTCGCTCACCCGTGCGCAATTCAACGCGCTAATGCGCGACACGTGGGCCACGGTCAAGCGCTACCGGCAGGCCTACGAGGCCGCCAACCCGCATGGCAGTTTCAACGCGCTCACCGTTATCCGCCACTGCCTCTTTCTCAGCGACCGGGCGACTTTTCGTCGCGCGTTGCGCAACAGCGCCAGGGAAGCGTTCGAGGGCTGGCTGCGGGCGCAATCACTATAAAGCCTGGTCCCCGCGTCCGACACGCAGGCCTGTCAGGCCACACAAAAATGGGGCACACGCGGCAGTCTGTCGCTTCCGAGACGCCGTCTACGTACTAGCACTGGCAGCAGGGCCAGGCCTTCGACGTTATATTGCATTGCAACATTCGCTTACCTCTCATGCTGTACACATTCTTTGAAACCCAGCGCACGCTGATGGAGCCCTTTGCCGACCTGGCGCAGGCGACGGCCAAGTTCTACAGCAACCCGCTCAACCCGATGAGCGAAACCGTGCTCGGCCATCGCATGGCTGCCGGCTACGAATTGCTGTACCGCCTCGGCAAGGACTATGAAAAACCCGAATTCGGGATCCGCACGGTGATGGTGGACGGTGTCGAAGTCGCAATTCACGAGCGCGTCGAAATCGACAAACCGTTTTGCGAATTGCGCCGATTCAAGCGATTTTCCGACGACCCGGCGACCTTGACCACGCTGAAGAGCCAGCCCGCGGTGCTGGTAGTCGCGCCCCTGTCCGGGCACTATGCGACCCTGCTGCGCGAAACCGTGCGCACCATGCTCGGCGGGCACAAGGTCTACATCACTGACTGGAAGAACGCGCGCACCGTGCCGCTGTCGGAGGGTGACTTCCACCTCGATGACTATGTGAACGACGTTCAGGACTTCATCCGCCATCTGCAGGCGCGGTATGGCAACTGCCACGTGATGAGCGTCTGCCAGCCCACGGTGCCGGTCCTGGCGGCGGTGTCGCTGATGGCCAGCCGTGGCGAAAAGGCACCGCTGTCGATGACCCTCATGGGGGGCCCGATCGACGCCCGCCGCTCTCCCACAGCGGTCAACAATCTCGCGACACAGCGCAGTTTCGAATGGTTCGAGAACAACGTCATCTACCGCGTGCCCAACAATTTTCCTGGCGCGGGCCGGCGTGTCTACCCGGGCTTCCTGCAGCACACGGGGTTTGTCGCGATGAACCCCGATCGGCATGCCACCAGCCACTACGACTATTTCAAGAACCTGATCAAGGGCGACGATGCGAGCGCGGAGGCGCACCGCAAGTTCTACGACGAATACAACGCCGTGCTGGACATGGACGCGCACTACTATCTGGAAACCATCCGCACGGTGTTCCAGGATTTCGACCTGGTCAAAGGCACTTGGGACGTGCGCGCCCGGGATGGCACGCTGGAGCGTGTGCGTCCGCAGGACATCGTGGACAGCGCCCTGTTCACCGTCGAAGGTGAACTGGACGACATTTCCGGTTCGGGGCAGACCGAAGCGGCGCACGACCTGTGCAGCGGCATTGCGGCAGACCACCGGCGCCACCTCGAGGTGAAGGGCGCGGGCCACTACGGCATCTTCAGCGGCCGACGCTGGCGCGAGACGGTGTATCCCCAGGTGCGCGAATTCATCCGCGCCCACGATGCGCCGGTTCCTGCCGCAAAGAGCGCGAAGGTGGCGCGGATCGTTCCAGCAGCCGCTTGACCTGCGGGTACTCTGGCGATGGGATCTGGAGGCCTGGTGGAGCGGATCGATGCGGCGCTACCGCAGACCCAGTGCCAGCGATGTGGTTACCCGGACTGCTTGTCGTACGCGCGGGCAATCGCCGAGGCCGAAGCACCCATCAACCGCTGTCCGCCGGGAGGCGCCGAAGGCGTCAAGCGCCTGGCGCTGCTCACTGCGCAGGCGGCGCAGCCACTGGACGTGCAATGCGGCGCTGAGGGGCCGCGCAGCGTCGCGGTGATCGACGAAGACTGGTGCATCGGGTGCACGCTCTGCCTCGCGGCTTGCCCGACGGACGCCATTTTGGGGATGAACAAGCGCATGCATGTGGTGGTGCCCGAACATTGCACCGGATGCGAGCTGTGCGTGCCTGCATGCCCTGTCGATTGCATCCACATGGAAAATGCCAGCGGCGCCGCCACCGGGTGGAGTGCATGGTCGCCGCGGCAAGCCGATGCGGCCCGCGCCCGGTACCAGGCCCGCAACGATCGCCTCAGCCGCGGTGCGCCGGCTTCGCCGCCCTCAGCGCCTGCGCCCGACAAGCGCTCGGTAATCGAGGCGGCGCTCGCCCGGGCCCGCGCACGGCGCGCGCGATGAAGGCAGCCACCTTCACATGACCAGGCTCTTGTAGACCCCGCAGCCCAGGTAGAGGTCTCCCAGCCGCTGCACGAACGACATCTTGGTCTGGATTCTTCCGCTGGCCGGATTGGTGTAGTCGTACTCGACCCAGCCAGGCCCTCTGTCGCCCTGCTCGACGATGGCACGTGCCAGGCTTTCACCGTCAACGCCCGGCACATCCCGCACGGAGGTGCCGACCTTGCCGGGATTGCCCCCGAACGCCAGGTAGTTGCCGCGCCTGTCGAGCGCAAAGACATACATGTCGCGGTCGTAAAACGGTTGGGTTGGATCGGTGATGCAGCGCAGAAACTGGTCCTCTGCGCCCGCGCGGTAGCGCTGCACAGCCTGCTGCACCAACGAAATGGCCTCTTCTGCTGTGCCCTGCTGCAGGCGAAAGGCAGTCACCGCGCGCGACAGGTTGCGGGCTCGGTCCTCCAGTGCACGTGCCTGGTGCAATGCTTCGGAGACCATCTGTGCGTTGCGCTGCGTGATTTGGTCCATCTGTTGCACCGCCGTGCTGATCTCGCCCAGGCCCGCGCCCTGCTCGGCTACCGAGTGCGAGATATCGCTCACATGGGCCGCCACGTCGCGGATGCCCTGTGCAACGGCGTTGATGCCTTCACCGGCGGCGCGTATCAACCCGGCGCTGCTTTCCACCTGACCGATCGACGCCTGGATCAGCGCGCGGATTTCGCGGGCCGCCTCGGCAGAACGCCCTGCCAGGGTGCGCACTTCGCTGGCCACCACGGCGAACCCCCTCCCCTGCTCGCCGGCGCGCGCCGCTTCCACCGCGGCGTTGAGCGCCAGGATGTTGGTCTGAAAGGCAATGGAGTCGATCACGCCGATGATCTCGCCCATCCGGCGCGCCCCACTTTGCACCGACTGGACCGATTCCACCGCCCGTGCCATGCGCTGCATTCCCTCCTCCGCGGCCTCGCGGACCTGCACCGCCTGCCGGCTGGCCACTGCTGCAGCCTGCGCGGTGCTTGTGACCGCGGCGGTCAGCTGCTCGACGCTGGCCGCCGTTTCCTCCAGGCTGGCCGCCTGCTGCTCGGTACGTTCTGACAATGCCGCGTTGTCACGCGCCAGGCTCTGGCCAGCGTGCGAAACGAGCGCTGCGTTGCTTCGGATGTCTGCCACCGTGGAGGACAGGCTGAGGACCATGCTGTCCAGGCGCGTGCCGAGGCGCGCCACTTCGTCCTTGCCGGCCAGGGCCGCGCGGGCACTCAGGTCGCCACGTGCCGCGGCGTCCAGCGCGTTGTCCAGCTGCGCAAGGGCCGGGACTGTGCCGACCCACAGCGCCGCAGCCACATAGGCGATACAGCAGGCCATCGCGGCACAGAGCAGCCATGCCACTGACGAAGGCGCCGCTGCGACGGCAACCAGCGATGCCACCGCCACGATGACGAGCAACGCCACCCGGCCCGCAAAGGGCAGGCCTCGCATCGCCCACAGACCAGGCCGCAAAAGTAAATAGTGGCGCATCTACGCTCCTCCTCCCTTCCATGCCGACCGCGTGGGAAAACGGGTTTTAAGATTTGATACCTGCAGTAACAATATTGCGTGAAATTCGCTCCGCCGTAAAGGGACCTTTCCTTACCATCGCCGCCTTGCCTGACGAGCCCGCCGGGCCATGGGCCTTTTATCCAGTCGTTGCCGATGAATCCCCTGCTCGACCTTTTGCAGCCATATCCTTTCGAACGGCTGCGACAGCTCTTCGAGGGGGTGACCCCGTCTGCCGCGCACGACCCCATCAGCTTGGGTATCGGGGAGCCGAGGCACGCCACCCCACGATTTATCGAAGAAGCGTTAGTGGCAGGCCTGGACGGATTGGCCAAATACCCCAGTACCGCAGGTGAGCCGCACCTGAGAGAAGCGATCACCGCATGGCTGCGCCGCCGCTACGGTGTTTCGGTGGATCCAGCGCAGCAGGTGCTGCCCGTCAACGGGTCGCGCGAAGCGCTGTTCGCGTTCACCCAGACCGTGGTCGATGCGCGCCGGCCGGGTGCCACGGTGGTGTGTCCGAATCCTTTCTACCAAATCTACGAGGGCGCCAGCCTCCTGGCCGGCGCCCGGCCGCACTACGCGCCGAGCGACGCAGCGCGCAACTTTGCGGTGGACTGGGACAGCGTGCCGGAGGCAGTCTGGCGCCGCACCCAACTGCTCTTCGTGTGTTCGCCCGGCAACCCGACCGGAGCGGTCATGCCGCTGGCCGAATGGGAAAAGCTGTTTGCGTTGAGTGACCGCCATGGTTTCGCCGTCGCTTCGGATGAGTGCTACAGCGAAATCTATTTTCGCGATGAGCCGCCGCTGGGCGGGCTGGAGGCCGCCCAGCGTCTTGGCCGCTTCGACTTCCGCAACCTGGTGGTGTTCACCAGCCTTTCCAAGCGCAGCAACGTCCCGGGGCTGCGAAGCGGTTTCGTGGCCGGCGATGCCCGCCTTTTGCAGGCCTTCTTGCTCTACCGCACGTACCAAGGAGGTGCGATGGGCCCTGCGGTGCAGGCGGCCAGCATCGCCGCGTGGTCCGACGAGCAGCACGTGCAGGCGAACCGGGATCTGTATCGCGCCAAGTTCTCGCAGGTCACCCCGCTGCTCGCTGGCGCCATGGACGTGCGCCTGCCAGATGCGGGTTTTTACCTGTGGGCTGGAGTGCCCAACGGGCTGGGGATGGACGACACCGAGTTCGCCCGCGAACTGCTCGCTCAATACAATGTGACCGTGCTGCCGGGCAGCTTTCTTGCCCGTGAGGTAGCGGGCGTTAACCCCGGAGCGGGTCGTGTGCGGATGGCGCTCGTGGCAGGCGAAAGCGAGTGCCTCGAGGCGGCTCGCCGCATCGTGCAGTTCGTGAAAGGGTGCTGAAAACAGCACGCCATTTCCTCGCGACCGGCCTCTCCACCCCTTGCTTCACACTGCCGCGCATCTTTTTTTCCTTCCTTCGATGACCACGCCTTTGCAAACCCTGATCGACAACGCCTGGGAAGACCGGGCCAACCTGTCGCCTGACAGCGCCCCCTCAGAGGTGCTGGACGGCGTCGAAGAGGTCATCGCGGCCTTGGACTGCGGCGCCCTGCGCGTGGCCACCCGCGAGGATGTGGGGCGCTGGACTGTGCACCAGTGGATCAAGAAGGCGGTGCTGCTGTCCTTCCGCTTGCGACCCAACGCGCTTGTCCAGGCGGGCGATCTTGCCTTCTATGACAAGGTGCCGACCAAGTTCGGACACATGAGCGAGCAGCAGCTGGCAGCGACAGGCGTGCGCGTCGTGCCTCCCGCCACGGCCCGCCGCGGCAGCTTCATCGCCCGCGGCGCCATCCTGATGCCCAGCTACGTCAACATTGGCGCCTATGTGGACGAGGGCACCATGGTCGACACCTGGGCCACGGTGGGATCGTGCGCCCAGGTAGGCAAGCACGTGCACCTGTCGGGCGGCGTCGGCCTGGGCGGCGTGCTCGAGCCCCTGCAGGCCGGGCCCACCATCATCGAAGACAACTGTTTCATCGGCGCGCGTTCCGAGATCGTCGAGGGCGTAGTGGTCGAGGAGAACTCGGTCATCAGCATGGGCGTCTACATCGGCCAGAGCACGCCGATCTACGATCGTGCGACGGGCGAGGTCCACTATGGCCGTGTGCCGGCGGGCTCGGTGGTGGTCAGTGGCAGCCTGCCCAAGGACGGCGGCCGCTACAGCCTGTACGCCGCGGTCATCGTGAAGAAGGTGGATGCGAAGACCCGCTCCACCACCAGCCTCAACGACCTGCTGCGCGACTGAGCGGCACGCGACCGATTACTTGTCGAAAAGGGAAACAGCCATGAGCACCACGATGGGCACGATGGAGAGGATTCTGCGCCTGATGGCCGAGAAGCAGGCTTCCGACGTCTATCTCTCCGCCAATGCGCCGGCGCTGATCAAGATCAACGGCGACTGCGTGCCCATCAACAGCCAGATTCTGCCGGTCGAGGCGCCGCTGAACCTGCTGGCCGAGATCGTGCCCCCCGAGCGCATCGAGGAGCTGCAGGAAACGGGCGAACTGAACATGGGCGTGCCGCTGACCGGGGTCGGACGCTTTCGCGTCAGCGCGATGCGCCAGCGCGGCACCATCGCCGTGGTGGTGCGCTTCATCGCCCAGCACATCCCGCAGCTGTCGTCGCTCGGCCTGCCTGACATGTTGGGAGAACTCGCCCTGCAAAAACGCGGGTTGATTCTGGTCGTGGGTGCCACCGGCTCGGGCAAAAGCACCACGCTGGCAGCCATGCTCGACGCGCGCAACGAATCGGTCACGGGCCACATCCTCACCGTGGAGGACCCGATCGAATACCAGTTCAAGAACAAGAAATCCATCGTCAACCAGCGCGAGGTGGGCAGTGACACGCAGTCGCTGCAAATGGCGTTGAAGAACGCCCTGCGCCAGGCCCCCGACGTGATCCTGATCGGCGAAATCCGCGACCGGGAAACCATGTCCGCGGCCATCGCGTATGCGCAGTCGGGCCATCTGTGCCTGGCCACGCTGCACGGCAACAACAGCTACCACGCGCTCAACCGCATCCTGTCGTTCTACCCTGTCGAGGTGCGCTCGACCATGCTGGGCGACCTGTCCTCTTCCCTGCAAGCCATCATCTCGCAGCGGCTGGTGCGCACCACCACCGGCGAGCGCGTGCCCGCCACCGAGATAATGCTCAACACCAAGCTGGTCGGCGAGCTGATCGAACAGGGGGATTTTTCCGGCGTGCGCGACGCGCTGGAAAAGTCCATGGCCGAGGGTTCCCAGACATTCGAGGAATCGCTCGCGCGCCTGATCCTGGACGGCCGCATCGACCGCAAGGAAGGCCTGTCCCATGCCGATTCGCCCACCAACCTGATGTGGCGGCTGCAGAACGACTTCGCCATGGCAAGCCGCGCCGCGCAGGCTGCCGGCCAGAACGGCAAGCCGTCGGAAGACGACACGCCATCGTTCACCGAGATCGTGCTGGACGTGCGCCCTGGCTGAGAACCCGCTGCAATGAGCCCGACTTTGATCCTGGCGCGCGAGCTCATCGCGCGCCCATCCGTCACGCCGTCAGATGCCGGTTGCCTGGAGCTGCTGGCCGCACGGTTGGCACCCCTGGGTTTCGCGTGCGAACGCCTGGACAGCGGGCCGGACGGTGAGCGCGTCGCAAATTTATGGGCAAAAAGGGCTCCAGCGTCCGTCCCTGCAGCGCAACGCGCTATCAAAACAGTAGTTTTCGTCGGCCACACCGACGTGGTGCCGCCAGGCCCGCTGGAGGCCTGGAGCAGCCCGCCTTTCACCCCCACCGAGCGCGACGGCCGCCTGTACGGGCGCGGCGCGAGCGACATGAAAACCTCCATTGCCGCGTTCGTGGTGGCGCTGGAAGAGTTTCTTGCCGCACACGTGCAGCCGGCGCTGGGCATCGCACTGCTGCTGACCAGCGACGAAGAAGGTCCGTCCGTCGACGGGACGCGCGTCGTGGTGGACGAGTTGCGCGCGCGGGGTGAGCAGATCGACTGGTGCCTCGTCGGCGAGCCCACCGCGCTCGAGCGTACGGGCGACATGGTCAAGAACGGACGGCGCGGCACGCTCTCGGGCCGGCTCACGGTCCACGGCGTGCAGGGCCACATCGCCTACCCGCACCTGGCGCGCAACCCCATCCACGAGGCGCTGCCCGCCCTGGCCGAGCTCGCAGGCGCGTGCTGGGACGAAGGCAACGCATTTTTCCCTCCCACGAGCTGGCAAGTCAGCAATATCCATGGCGGCACGGGCGCGAGCAACGTCATTCCCGGCACGGTGACCGTGGACTTCAACTTTCGCTTCAGCACCGAGTCGACCGCCGAGGGCCTGCAGCAGCGTGTGCACGAAGTGCTCGACCGCCATGCCCTGCAGTACGACCTGGCCTGGACACTGGGCGGCCAGCCTTTCCTGACACCCGCCGGTACGCTGGTGGACGCCGTGCGGGGCGCGATCCACGACGTGACCGGCCTCACTGCGGAGCTTTCCACGACGGGCGGCACCAGTGACGGCCGCTTCGTGGCCCAGATCTGTCCCCAGGTGGTGGAAGTGGGGCCGCCCAACGCCAGCATCCACCAGATCGACGAGCACATCCGGCTGGACGACATGGAGCCATTGACGCAGATCTACCGACGCACGCTCGAGCGCCTGAACGCGCTGGCCGCTGCATGAGCGCCCCCGAACGGGTCGCTGGCGACACCGTGGGCGCACTGGTCGCCAGCGGCGAACGGTGCCTGATCCACGCCGGTGTCGCTTTCGGCCACGGGACCACCAATGCGCACGACGAGGCGGCTTGGCTGGTGCTGTGGAGCCTGGGTCTTCCACTGGACACTCCGCTGGACGGTAGCATGGATTCCATGGCAAATCGGGCGGTTACGCCCGACCAGCAAGCACGGGCAGCTCTGCTTTTTGACGAACGCATCACCAGCCGCAAGCCTGCCGCCTACCTGACGCGCGAGGCCTGGCTGCAGGGCGTACCGTTTTACGTCGACGAGCGCGCCATCGTGCCGCGCAGCCTGATCGCCGAGCTGCTTGCCGATGGCAGCATCGACCCGTGGCTGGGCGAGCACACGCGTCGGGTACTGGATCTGTGCACCGGCAACGGCAGCCTGGCGGTGCTGGCGGCGATGGCCTGGCCGGACGTGGCGGTGACCGGGGCCGATCTCTGTGCCGACGCACTGGCGGTTGCGCGCATCAACGTCGACCGGCATGGGCTGGGGCACCGCATCACGCTGGCGCAAGGCGACGGCCTGGGCGCAGCGCCCGGCCCCTGGGACCTGGTGCTGTGCAATCCGCCGTACGTCAACAGCGCCAGCGTGTCTGGGCTGCCGCCGGAGTTCCGCGCAGAGCCGGAGCGCGCGCTGGCGGGCGGCGTCGACGGCATGGATTTCATCCGCGCGCTGCTGCGCGAGCTGCCCGCGCACCTGGCGGAAGATGGGGTGCTGGTGCTGGAGATCGGCCATGAGCAACCGTTCTTCGAGGCGGCTTTTCCTGCCCTGCCGGTGTTCTGGATGGACACCAGCGCCGGCGACCAGCAGGTGTTGCTGATCACGGCGCCGGCGCTGCGCGCCTGGCGGGCCGGCGCGCAGGAATAGCCGAACGCCCGCAGACCACGTGCGCGGTGATCGTGGGGTGATGCGCGAGAGAACCCAGGCGCGTGAAAACGGCCCTTGCCGCGTTCCACCGGATAATCGTGGGTTTCCCCGCAGACCGCGGCCCCGTGCGCGCCGCGCCCTGTTCTGCCCTTTATGTGAACGAGACGTGATCCAACTGAAGAACATCACCTTGCGCCGCGGCACCAAGGTGGTCCTGGACGGCGTCAGCGCCACCCTCAATCCCGGAGAGCACGTCGGCCTGGTCGGGCGCAATGGCGCAGGCAAATCGTCGCTGTTCGCCCTGCTGGCAGGGCTGCTGCACGAAGACGGCGGCGACTTCACCGTGCCCGCGCAATGGCGGATGGCACAGGTGGCGCAGGAAATGCCCGAAACCGACGAGGGGGCGACCGACTTCGTGCTTGCCGGCGACACGCGGCTGAGCCAGTTGCAGGTCCGGCTGGCCGAAGCGCAGCAGTCCGGCGACGGCATGGCCATCGCGCAGCTGCACGCCGATCTCCAGGACGCCGGCGCGCACGACGCCGTGGCGCGGGCGCAGACGCTCATCCAGGGCCTGGGTTTTCAGCCTGCGCAGCTCGACCGACCGGTGAGCAGCTTTTCCGGCGGCTGGCGCATGCGGCTGCAACTGGCGCGGGCGCTGATGAGCCCGTCCGACCTGTTGCTGCTGGACGAGCCCACCAACCACCTGGACCTGGACGCCCTGGTCTGGCTCGAAGCCTGGCTCAAGCGCTACCCCGGCACGCTGATCGTCATCAGCCACGACCGCGAATTCCTCGACGCAGTCACCACTGTCACGGTGCACATCGAAGGCGGCCAGCTCACCCGCTACGGCGGCAACTACAGCCGGTTCGAGGAGTTGCGCGCGCAACAACTGGTGCTGCAGCAGTCGGCGTTTGAGCGGCAGCAGGAAAAGATCGCCCACCTGCAAAGCTTCATCGACCGCTTCAAGGCCAAGGCGACCAAGGCCAAGCAGGCGCAAAGCCGCGTCAAGCAGATCGAGCGCATGGAAAAGCTGGCGCCGGTGCTGGCCAGCGCGGACTTCACCTTCACGTTCCGCGAGCCGGCCAGCCTCCCCAACCCGATGCTGGCCATCACCGATGCCTCGTTCGGCTATCGGGACGAAGCGGGCCGCGAGAGCGTCATCCTGCGCGGCGTGAGCCGCTCGGTGCTGGCCGGCCAGCGCATCGGCATTCTGGGCGCCAATGGCCAGGGCAAGTCCACGCTGGTCAAGACCATTGCGCGCGAGATGGCGCCGCTGGCCGGCAAGGTGACCGAGGGCAAGGGGTTGACCATCGGCTATTTCGCACAGCAGGAGCTCGACGTGTTGCGTCCCGACGAGAACCCGCTGCAGCACATGACGCGCCTGGCGCGCGATCTGGACATGGACGCAGCCAGCAGCCGCGAACAGGAATTGCGCAACTTCCTGGGCGGCTTCAACTTTACAGGCGACATGGTGGCGCAGGCGGTCGGCAGCATGAGCGGAGGCGAAAAGGCACGCCTGGTGCTGGCGATGATCGTCTGGCAGCGCCCCAACCTGCTGCTGCTCGACGAGCCCACCAACCACCTCGACCTGGCCACGCGCGAAGCCCTGTCCATGGCGCTGCAGGACTTCGACGGCACGGTGATGCTGGTCAGCCACGACCGGGCGCTGCTGCGCTCGGTGTGCGAGGATTTCTGGCTGGTCGGGCGCGGCGCCGTTGCGCCTTTCGATGGCGACCTGGACGACTACCAGCGGTACCTGCTGGAGGAGTCGCGGCGCCTGCGCGAGGCGGCGCGCTCGGCGTCCAGCGCCGCGGAAGGCCTTGCAGGAGGCGGCAGCGCACCGGTCAGCGGGCGGGACCAGCGCAAGGCCAGTGCCCAGGCCCGCCAGTTGCTGGCGGAAAAGACCCGACCGCTGCGCAAGGAGCTTGCGCGCGCCGATGCGCGTCTGGCAGAGCTGTCCACCGAACGGGCGCAGTTGGAGGAGCGGCTGGGCACGTCCGGTCTGGCGCCCGCCGAGATTGCGGATTGCGGACGCCGGCTCAAGGCCTGCAACGACGAAATCGAAGCCCTCGAAGAACGATGGCTCGAGCTGGGCGAGGCGATCGAAGCATTTGAGGCGGAGGCGTTGTAACGGTCGAACAGGGCTTGAGCGCTTGTCGGTCAAGCCTGCTTAGCTATTAAAGCTATAGCGTATTTACGCTTGCCACGCCCGTACACAATTTAGACGCGGCCGGTGTCAACGGCCTGGCCGGGCGGGGCGTTGTTTCTCCATCTAAGGAGGATTCCCATGACCAACGCCACCCTGGCTGCCTGGCCCGAAGACGAACGTGATCGCAAGCGCGCTCCTGTCCGCCTGTAAGCCCGGCCTTTGACGCCGGCCGTGTGCCGGCCCCGTGTGCCGGCCAAGCAGCCAGCCCTTTCTCGACTGCCCCCGCGCCAATCGAAAAACCCGCATCTGCGGGTTTTGTCGTGTCTGGACGCGGCGGCGCGTCAGTTCATGTGCAGGCCCCCGTTGACCGAGAACTCGGCGCCGGTGGCATAGCCGCCCTCGTCGCTGGCCAGCCAAGCGATGATCGAGGCGATTTCGCTGGGCTCGCCCAGACGCTTGACCGGCACCGTGGCCACGATCTTTTCGAGCACGTCAGGCCGGATGGCTTTCACCATGTCGGTGCCGATGTAGCCCGGCGCGATGGTGTTCACGGTGACGCCCTTGGCCGCCAGCTCCTGCGCCAGGGCCATCGAAAAGCCGTGCATGCCGGCTTTGGCCGCGGAGTAGTTGGTCTGACCAGCCTGGCCCTTTTCCCCGTTCACGCTGGAGATGTTGATGATCCGGCCCCAGCCCTTTTCCACCATTCCTGCGACGACCTGCTTGGTCACGTTGAACATGGAGTTCAGGTTGGTCTCGATCACCGCGTCCCAATCCTCGCGCGTCATCTTCAAAAACATGCGGTCGCGGGTGATGCCGGCATTGTTCACCAGCACGTCAACGCCACCGTGCTCGGCCTTGGCCTTGTCGAACGCCGCTACGGTGGAATCCCAGTCGCCCACGTTGCCCACGGATGCGTAGAACGTGTAGCCCTGGCCTTTTTGCTCGTCCAGCCACTTCTGGTAGTCGCGCGTCGGGCCGCAGCCCGCGATGACCTTGAAGCCTTCCTTGTGCAGCCGCTGGCAAATGGCGGTGCCGATGCCTCCCATGCCGCCGGTCACATACGCTACTTTCTGGCTCATATTGGTTCTCCTTGTTGTAGTGGCCCGGTCACTCTAACCAGGGACCAGGATGCGGCCGGCTCTGGTAAACACTGACCAGGCCGCGCCTTTACACCTCTTAACGCTTCGCTGCCGCGCTAGCGCTCCACGGCCATGGCGACGCCCATGCCGCCGCCGATGCACAGCGCCGCCAGCCCCTTCTTGGCGCCGCGGCGCTGCATCTCGTGCAGCAGCGTGACCAGCACGCGGCAGCCGGAAGCACCGATGGGGTGGCCCAGGGCGATGGCACCGCCGTTGACATTGACTTTTTCCGGGTCCACGCCGAGCGCCTGGTTGACGGCGCAGGCCTGCGCTGCAAAGGCCTCGTTGAGCTCGAACAGGTCCACGTCCTGCGCTGTCCAGCCCGCGCGCTCGAGCGCCTTGCGCGAGGCCGGCACGGGTCCCATGCCCATGGTCGCCGGGTCCAGCCCGGACGTGGCATAGGCCCGGATGTGCGCCAGCGGCGTCAGGCCCAGCTCGCGCGCCTTGGCGGCGCGCATGACCACCACTGCGGCCGCGCCGTCGTTGAGGCCCGAGGCGTTGCCTGCCGTCACCGTGCCGCTCTTGTCGAACGCCGGGCGCAGGCCGGCCAGCGCCTCGGCGCCGGTCTTGCGGTTCAGGTACTCGTCCTGGTCCACGGTGACCGGGTCGCCCTTCTTTTGCGGGATCTGCACGCCGACGATCTCGTCCTTGAAGCGTCCTGCATCCTGGGCCGCGGCAGCCTTTTGCTGGCTGCCCAGCGCCAGCGCGTCCTGCATCTCGCGGGTGATGCCGTGTTCCTTGGCGACATTTTCCGCCGTGATGCCCATGTGGTACTGGTTGTACACGTCCCACAGGCCATCGACGATCATGGTATCGACCAGCTTCCAGTCGCCCATGCGCTGGCCCTCGCGCGAGCCGTTGAGCACGTGGGGCGCCAGGCTCATGTTCTCCTGCCCGCCGGCGACGACGATCTCGCTGTCGCCGGTGGCGACGGCCTGCGCCGCCAGCATGACCGCCTTCAGCCCCGACCCGCAGACGGCGTTGATGGTCAGGGCCGGGGTTTCCTTGGCGACGCCGGCCTTCATCATCGCCTGGCGTGCCGGGTTCTGGCCACTGCCGGCCGTGAGCACCTGGCCCATGATGACCTCGCCCACCTGATCGGGCGAGACCTTGGCGCGGGCCAGGGCCTCGCGGATGACGGTGGCGCCCAGCTCGGTGGCCGGCGTCTTGGAGAGGCCGCCGCCGAACTTGCCCACGGGCGTTCGCACGGCGGAGACGATGACGATGTCTTCTTGCATGGCAGGCTTTCGAGAAGTGGAAGAAGAATGAAGAGAAAGGGTCAGGATTTTTGCTGGACGTAGCGGCCGGGCGCCGGCTCGATCGCCTGGTAGGCCTTGCCGCGGCCATACGCCTTGGGCGCGGCCACCTGCTTGCCGGCGTGCGGCTTCAACCAGGAGGCCCAGTCGTCCCACCAGCTTCCGGGCACCTGGCTGGCGCCGGCCATCCAGTCCTGCAGCAACGGGGGAAAGTTGCCGTCGTCGCGCGCCCAGTGGCTGCGCTTTTTCGCCGCGGGCGGGTTGATCACCCCGGCAATGTGGCCCGATGCGCCCATCACGAAGCGTTTGTCGCCCGGCAGCACCTGGGTGGACGCGTACGCCGCGCCGATGGGCACGATGTGGTCGTCGCGCGAGCCGTAGATGAACACCGGCAACGTGACCTGCCCCAGGTCCAGCCGCTCTCCGCACACGGTGAGCGCTCCAGGCTGCACGAGCTTGTTCTCGAGGTAGAAATGGCGCAGGTACCACGCGTAGAACGGGCCCGGCAGGTTGGTGCTGTCGCCGTTCCAGTACAGCAGATCGAACGCCGGCGGTGCCTCGCCCTTCAGGTAGTTGCCGACGACGTAGTTCCACACCAGGTCGTTGGGCCGCAGGTAGCTGAAGGTGCTGGCCATGTCCTGGCCCTTCATGAGCCCGCCTGCGCCCATCTGCATCTCACGCAGACGCACCATCGACTCGTCAATGAAGATGTCGAGCATGCCGGTGTCGGAAAAATCGATCAGCGTGGTCAGGAAGGTCGCGCTCGCGACGGGTTCCTCGCCGCGTGCGGCCAGAACCGCCAGCGCGTTGGCCAGCATCGTGCCGCCCACGCAGAACCCAAGGGCGTTGATCTGCTCGGTGGCGCCGATCTCGCGCACCACGCTGATCGCCTTGAGCACCGCGTCACCGATGTAGTCGTCCCAGGTCTTGTCGGCCAGCGACTCGTCCGGGTTGCGCCAGCTCACCACGAAAGTGCGGTGCCCTTGCGACACCGCATAACGGATCAGCGAATTGGCCGGCTGCAGGTCCAGGATGTAGTACTTGTTGATGCACGGCGGCACCATCAAGAAGGGCCGCTCGTGCACCCGTGGCGTCAGCGCCTTGTATTCGATGAGCTGGAACAGCTCGTTTTCGAACACCACCGCGCCTTCGCTGGTGGCCACGTTGCGCCCGACCTGAAAGCCGCTTTCGTCGGTCATCGAGATGCGCCCCTGGCGCATGTCGTGCAGCAGGTTGGCGATGCCCTGGGCAAGGCTCTCGCCCTGGGTCTCCAGCGCGCGCTGCTGGGCCTCGGGGTTGAGCGCGAGAAAGTTGCTGGGGGACATGGCCGCCAGCCACTGCTCGACGGCGAAGCGGATGCGTCCCCGGGTTTTCTCGTCCGCCTGCACCGCGTCGGCCAGGGCGGTGAAGGTGCGCGACTGCAACTGGTAGACCGCCGCGGCGTACGCTGCCAGCGGGTTTTGCGTCCACCCTTCGGCGGCGAAGCGCTTGTCGGAGCCGACCAGCGCGCCTGGCCCCTGTGTCCACAGGGCGCGAGCGTCCTCCAGGTACTGCTCTTGCAGTTGGGTCAGCTTGTCCGGGTCGAAGTGCACCGGGGGCGGCGCCTGCAGCGCCGACGTGGTCGCACCCGCTTGCTGAACCGGCAAGGTGGCCAGCATCCGGCTCCAGCCCTGCGCCACCATGTTTTGCCATTGCTGGGCGCTGTCGGCCCAGCCTGCGTCAAAATTCATGTTGCTGCCTCCATGGATGCATGGGCGCGGCGCCGCTCGCCGTGCCTTCGGCTGCGCCCATTGTGACGCAGCGCGGGGTATCCCTGCATCGCGGGCCCTGCGCGGTCGCGGCTTTCTCACTCTTTCTGGCGGACGACGAACATGTATCTGGTGGCCATCGCGTGGTTGTATGTGGTGCTGATGATGACCATTGCCGAGGCCACGTCTGCCAACGGCACGGTGCTGGGTGCGATGGTCACCCTGGTGCTCTATGGCGTGCTGCCACTGTCCATCGTGCTTTATATCCTGGCCACGCCGGCGCGCAAGCGGGCCCGCCGCGCCCGCGAACTGCAGGCGCAACAGGCGTGGGAGGCGTCAAGGCGCCAGCCAGACGAAGGCGGCCATGCGGCCGGTGGCGCCGAGGGTGGCGCTGTCACGCCGGTGCGAGAAGAACCGTGATGCGTTGGCCACCGTGCACCACGGGGGCGAACTGTCGTTGCCGTGGATGCTGCGCACGCCCCATGCCTGCAAGCGCTGGCGCGCCAGCGCCGGCAGGTCGGCCCAGTACTTGTCTGTGCCGGGGCGGGCGGTGAAATGCTGCGCGGCCGCAGCATCGTGCGCGGTGAACGCGGCGCGCACTTCCGCGCCCACCTCGAACGCCGCGGGACCGATCCCCGGGCCGATCCACGCGACCACGGCAGCCTCTCCATCCGCTCCTGATTCGATAGCTGCTCGCGCTTGCCCAGTAAGCGCTGGAGCCATAAAACACTCCAAAGTCGCTTCCAGCACGCCGCCCGCCAGTCCGCGCCAGCCGGCGTGCGCAGCCGCGACGCGGGTGCCGGCACGGTCGGCGAGCAGAACCGGCAGGCAGTCGGCGGCCATGGCGACGCAGGCCACGCCCGCCTCGGTGGTTGTCGCGGCGTCGGCCTGCTGGCCGGGGGCGCTACCGCGCTCCAACGGCAGCACGCGCGTGCCGTGCACCTGCAGCATGCGCACCGCCCGCACGGGCCCGCCTTGCGCGTCCAGCGCTGACTGCACGCGCGCCCAGTTCGTGGCCACGGCGTGCGGCGCGTCCTGGGTGGCCATGCCGAGGTTCAGGCTGTCGTAGGGCGGCCGGCTGACGCCGCCGTTGCGGGTGGTGCACAGCGCCCGCACGCGCTCGGCCACCGGCCATTGGGGAACGATCCAGTCGTGGGGCGAATATCCAGGGAGCATGGGCGCGCAAAAGGGGCGGGAGCCGCATGGCACACTGCGGCTTTCCCGTCGTTGTTCATCCAGACTGCATCATGCGCCATGTGATTTCCCCCGCTGCCCAGCCGGCCGTCCCGGTGCTGGGCAGCGATGCGCAGTTCCCGGTTCGCCGCATCTATTGCGTGGGTCGCAATTACGCCGAACACGCCCGCGAGATGGGTTTTTCCGGACGCGAGCCGCCCTTCTTCTTCATGAAGCCGGCCGACGCCATCGTGCCGGTGCCCCTGGGCGCCACCGGCACCCTGCTCTACCCGACGCTCACGGCCGAGCTGCACCACGAGATCGAACTGGTCGTCGCCATCGGCCGGGGCGGCAGCCACATCGCCGCCGCCGATGCGCTGGACCATGTCTGGGGCTACGCCGTCGGGCTGGACATGACGCGGCGCGACCTGCAGGCCCAGATGAAGAAGCAGGGCCGCCCCTGGTCCATCGCCAAGGGCTTCGATGCCAGCGCGCCGATCGGGCCCATCACGCCCGCGGCGCAGGCAGGCGACGTGCAGCGCGCCGCGATCTGGCTCGACGTGAACGGCCAGCAACGCCAGCGCAGCAGTACCGACCAGCTCATCTGGAGCATTGCAGAAACCATCGAGCACCTGTCTGCGGCCTGGTGCCTGCAGCCGGGCGACCTGGTGTTCACCGGCACGCCAGAAGGGGTGGGCGCGGTGCAGCGCGGCGATGTGCTGGAAGGCGGGGTCGACGGCCTGGGAACGCTGCGCCTGCAGGTGGCATGAGCGTTCCGAGGCGCCCCATCCGCCACTGCCGCGAGTGTGGCGCCGCGGTGGTCTACCGCGTGCCGGACGACGGCGACACGCGGGCGCGCGCCGTGTGTCCGGCCTGCGCCACCATCCACTATGAAAACCCGCTCAACGTGGTCGGCACCGTGCCCGCGCTGGGCGACCGGGTGCTGCTGTGCAAGCGCAACATCGAGCCCCGCTGGGGCAAGTGGACGCTGCCGGCAGGCTTCATGGAGCTCGACGAGACCACTGCCCAGGGCGCCGTGCGGGAAACCGACGAGGAATCCGGCGCCGAGATCACCCTGGGGCCGCTGTTTTCGCTGGTGAACGTGCCGCAGGTGGGACAGGTGCACCTGTTCTACCTTGCAACGCTGCTGAGCGAGCGGTTCCATCCGGGACATGAGACCATCGAGGCCCGCCTGTTTGCCGAGCACGAAATCCCCTGGGACGAGATCGCCTTTCGCACGGTGCGCGTGACGCTCGAGCGCTTTTTCGCCGACCGCCGCGCAGGCCGGTTCGGCATGCACTGCATCGACCTTTCCTGAGCGACGCGGCCGGGCCCGGGACGGGTCGCGAAGCTTCGTAGGCAGGCGCTGACACTGGGCTGTGCGCCCTTCCTGCACCGCCATGGTGCAGCGCAGCACAACATCGGCGGCGTCCCCTCGCACCTGCTGCCATGCACCCTCCGCCCGCCCACACCCTGCACGCTGCATTGGCCGCGGCGTCGCCGCATGGTGGACAGGGCGACCGCCTGGGCGCCCACCTCGACCGCACCGGGGTGCGCTTTTCCGTGTGGGCACCGAACGCCCGGCGCGTGGAGGTGATCGGCACCTTCAACGACTGGCAACCCGCAGCCCTGCAGCGCCACGACGACCAAAGCGGCTGCTGGAGCCTGCATGTACGCGAGGCGCGCCACGCCGACCTGTACAAATACCGCATTCACGGGGCCGACGGCAGCGTGGTGGACAAGGCCGACCCGCACGCCACGCGCAGCGAAGCCGCGCCTGGCAACGCGTCGCAGGTCTGGTCGCTGGACTACGCATGGGGAGACGACGCCTGGGTGGCGGCGCGCGGCCTGCGCCAGGGTGCGGGCCAGCCGATGTCCATCTACGAGGTGCACCTGGGCTCGTGGCAGCGCAGCGAGAACGGCGACTTCCTGTCGTACCCCGAACTGGGGCGTCGCCTCGCCAGCCACTGCCAGGCGCTCGGTTTCACGCATGTCGAGCTGCTGCCGATTGCGGAGCACCCTTTCTACGGCTCGTGGGGCTACCAGACCACGGGGTACTACGCGCCCACGCAGCGCTATGGGACGCCCCAGGACCTGATGGCGCTCGTCGACACCTTGCACCAGCACGGCATCGGCGTGGTGCTGGACTGGGTGGGCTCGCACTTTCCGGCAGATTCCCACGCGCTCGCGCGCTTCGACGGCACGGCGCTGTACGAGCACGAAGATCCGCGGCGCGGCTTCCACCCGCAGTGGAACAGCCTGATATTCAACTATGCACGCCACGAGGTGCGCGACTTCCTCGTGGGGAGCGTGCTGTTCTGGCTGCAGCAGTACCACTTCGACGCGGTGCGGGTGGATGCGGTGTCGTCCATGCTGTACCTGGACTTCGCCCGCTCGGACGGGCAGTGGCTGGCCAACGAACACGGCGGGCACCAGGACTGGGAGGCGGTGCGCTTCCTGCAGGAGCTCAACCGTGCGGTCTACGCCGCTTTCCCCGACGTGCACATGATCGCCGAGGAGTCGTCCGCCTGGTCCGGCGTGACGCGCCCGGTCCACCTGGGCGGGCTCGGCTTCGGCATGAAATGGAACATGGGCTGGATGAACGACACGCTGCACTACCTGCAGCGGCCGCACATCCACCGGCGCTGGCACGGAGGGGACATCCGGTTTTCGGCGGTCTACGCCTTCGACGAGAACTTCGTGCTGGCCCTCTCTCACGACGAGGTGGTCTACGGCAAGGGCAGCCTGATCGCCCGCCAGCCGGGCGACGAGTGGCAGCGTTTTGCGGGACTGCGCGCCCTGTACGGCTACATGTGGGCGCACCCGGGCAAGAAGCTGCTGTTCATGGGCGGCGAGTTCGCCCAGGTGGAGGAATGGCACCACGACCGCGCGCTTGACTGGCACCTGTGGCAGCAACCGCTGCACGCCGGCGTCGCCCGCTGGATCGCCGACCTCAACTACGCATTACGCGAACGGCCAGCGCTGCACGCCCGCGACTTCGACGCATCCGGCTTCGAATGGGCGCCGCTCGAAGGCGAATGGCCGCACGTGCTGGTCTTCCTGCGCCATGGCCCCGGCGAGACCCTGCTGGCCGTGTGCAACTTCCACACGGAACCGGTCGCCGCGCTGCGCGTGGGGTTGCCTGCCGCTGGACGGTGGGACGAAGTCCTGAACAGCGACGCCACCGTCTATGGCGGCTGCGGCATGGGCAACCTCGGCGGCGTCGACGCGCATGCGCAGGCCCTGTCGCACATGCCCGCCAGCGCCACGGTCACCGTTCCCCCCCTGGCGGTGGTGCTGCTGCGCCACGACGCCGCATTGTCCTGATCCCACGCCCTCACCTACCCAGGAGTCCCACCATGTCGCGCACCAAAAACGTCCTTGCCTTCGTCATGGCCGGCGGCGAAGGCTCGCGGCTGCATCCGCTCACCGCGGAACGCTGCAAACCGGCCGTGCCGTTCAACGGCAAGCACCGCATCGTCGATTTCGTTCTGTCCAACCTGGTGAACTCGGAGATCTACTCGATCTACCTGCTGGTGCAGTACAAGTCGCAGTCGCTCATCGAACACATCCGCCAGTCCTGGACCATGACGCGGTTCATCCCCCACCACTTCGTGACGGTGGTGCCGCCGCAGATGCAAAACGGCCCCGAGTGGTTCCAGGGCACCGCCGATTCGGTGTTCCAGAACATCCACCTCATCGAAGAATTCCGGCCGGACATCGTCGCCGTCTTCGGCGCTGACCACATCTACCGCATGGACGTGCGCCAGATGGTCGATTTCCACACCGCGAACGACGCGCACGTGAGCGTCGCCACGCTGCCCGTGCGCCTGGCCGACTGCAACCAGTTCGGCATCGTGGAGACCGACGAGCGCCACCGCGTCGTCGGTTTCATGGAAAAGCCCCACACCGCGCACCCCATGCCCGGCAGCAGCACCCATGCGCTGGCCTCCATGGGCAACTACCTGTTCAACGCGGACGTGCTGCTGGACGCGCTGCGCCGGGCTCACGCGCAGGGGCAGAGCGACTTCGGCAAGCACATCCTGCCAGCCATGCTGGGCTCGCACCGCCTGATGGCCTACGACTTCGCGACCAACGAAATCCCCGGTACCGCGCCCTACGAAGAGCGAGGCTACTGGCGCGACGTGGGCACCATCGACGCGTACTTCCAGGCGCACTTCGACACCCTCGGAGCCACACCGCGCTTTCGCATGACCAACCGGCACTGGCCCATCTACGCCAGTCCTGACCAGGCCGAGTCGGCGCAGATCGAGAACGGGGTCATCCACCGCTCGGTGGTCGGCTCGGGTTCCATCGTGGACGGCGCCGGTCTGGACCATGCCATGCTGAGGCGCAGCGTGATGGTCGAGCGGGACGCGCACCTGGCGCACTGCATCATCATGGAGCGCTCGCGCATCGGACGCGGCGCGCAGGTCTTCCGCGCCATCATCGACCAGGACAACGACATCCCGCCCGGCGAGCGCATCGGTTTCGACCTCGAGGCCGACCGCGAGCGCTTCCATGTCACGGACAGCGGCATCGTGGTGGTTCCGCGCGGATACTTCCCGCCGCTTTCGCACCAGACGGCCACGCCGCTGGCCACGCGCCGCGCGCCCGCCTCTCAGTCGTCCGGCAACCGGTGGGCGGTGGCATGAAGGGCGGCGTTCCCGACATCGCCTCCCTCGTCCTTCCCCGTCGCCGTCGCCGCACACGCCATCCTGTCTCCCACGGCCAGCCCTGGCCCCTGGGCGCCTCGGTGGCGCCGGGGGGCGTCAATTTCGCGGTGTATTCCAGCGTGGCCACGCGGGTCGAGGTCTGCCTGTTCTCGGACGATGACCAGGAGACACAGCGCATTGCGCTGCCCGGGCGCACGCATGATGTCTGGCACGGGCACATCCGGGGGCTGCGCGCCGGACAGAAGTACGGGCTGCGCGTGCACGGGCCGTACGATTCCGGCCAGGGGCTGCGCTGCAATCCGGCCAAACTGCTGATAGACCCCTACGCCCTGGCGCTGGACCGGCCCGTGCGCGGCGACGCCCGGCAGTTCGCCTATGAAATGGGCCGCGACGATGAAGACGTTCAACCCAACCACGACGACAACGGCCGCCACGCGCCGAAATGCCGCGTGGTGCGCTCGCGCTTCGACTGGCAGGGCGACATGCCGCCGCGCGTGCCCGCGCATGAGGTGGTCTTTTATGAAGTGCACGTCAAGGGTTTCACGCAAACCCTGCCCGGCGTGCCCGATGCGCTGCGTGGCACCTATGCCGGCCTGGCGAGCGACGCCGCCATCGCCCACCTGAAAAGCCTGGGCGTCACCAGCGTCGAGTTGCTGCCGGTGCAGGCGTTCATCGACGACAAGCGGCTGGTGGATGCGGGGCTTGCCAACTACTGGGGATACAACACGGTCGCGTTCCTCGCGCCCGAGCCGCGGTACAGCGTGGGCCGCGACGGCGGCGTCGACGAGTTCAAGGCCATGGTGCGCGCGCTGCACCGTGCGGGCCTGGAGGTCATCCTGGACGTCGTCTACAACCATACCGGCGAAGGCAACCATCTGGGGCCGACGCTCAGCCTGAAAGGCATCGACAACCCGGCCTACTACCGCCTGGCCGAAGACCCCCGCTACTACGTCGACTACACCGGAACCGGCAACACGGTGGACAGCAGCAGTCCGCCGGCACTGCGGCTGCTGCTCGACAGTCTGCGCTACTGGGTCAACGAGATGCATGTGGACGGCTTCCGCTTCGACCTGGCGCCGGCGTTGGGACGGGACGCGGCGGGAACCTTCACGCACCGCGCTGCGTTCTTGGCCGCCCTGCACCAGGACCCGGTGCTCTCGCGCGTCAAACTGATCGCGGAGCCCTGGGACCTGGGCCCCGACGGCTACCAGCTCGGCGGCTTTCCGGCCGGCTGGCAGGAGTGGAACGGTCGCTACCGCGACGCCGTGCGCGACTACTGGCGCAACGCCGACGGCAGCCTGCCGCAACTGGCGGCGTGCCTGTGTGGATCGGCGGACATCTTCGCTGCGCGCCGTCGCTCGCCCTCCACGAGCGTCAACCTGGTCACGGTGCATGACGGATTCACGCTGGCCGACCTAGTCAGCTACGAGGAAAAGCGCAACCTGGACAACCAGGAGGACGGGCGGGACGGGGAGGACCACAACCGCAGCTGGAATTGCGGTGTGGAAGGCCCGACCGATGATCCGGCCGTGCGCGCGCTGCGCCTGCGGCAGATGCGCAACTTGCTGACCACCCTGATGCTTTCGCATGGCACCCCTCTGCTGCTGGGAGGCGACGAATTCGGCCGCACCCAGCAGGGCAACAACAATGGATATTGCCAGGACAACGCCATTTCGTGGTTCGACTGGGAGGCCGCGCAAAGCGCCGAGGGCCAGGAGCAGCAGGCTTTCGTGCGGGGCCTGGTGGCGTTGCGCCGCTCGCTGCCGGTGGCTTCGCCCGGCAGCTGGCCAGACCCGAACAACGCGCGCTCGCCCTGCGCGGAGATCGCCTGGTACAGCGTCTGGGGGGTGCCGATGACACCCGAGGAATGGGACGACCCGCAGGTGCGCTGTGTCTGCGCGGTCATGGAAAGCCGGGGGCACGGCGATGCGCTCATGCTGTTGTTCAACGCGACGGCAGCGGCAACCGTGTTCACCCTGCCGGGCGAGGATTCGGCGCGCGCATGGACGGTGCGCGTGGACACCGAGCATGCGCAGGTGCAGCACGGTGCGGGCGGCGCATGCATCGCGGCGGGCGCGCAATACACGCTGCAGCCGCATTCGATGGCGGTGCTGACCTCACCCGCCCTCGCTGATCTTGTGCCAGGACCATGAGATACCAGCACACGATGCCGTTTGGCGCGCAGCTCGCCCGCGGAGGCGGCGCCAACTTTTCGCTGTGGGCGCCAGCGGCCGGTGCGGTGGTCTTGCGCCACGCCGACAGCGCCGAGGGGCCCTGGCAGGAATTGCCGGCACAGCCCACATGCGAGGGATGGTGGCGCTGCCATGTGCCGCATGCACAGGCTGGCACCCACTACCGCTGGCAGGTGGACGGCACCGCCGTACCCGACCCGGCTTCGCGCTCCAATCCCGCCGGCCCGCACGGCCCGAGCGTGCTGGTGGACCCGCTCAGCCATGCCTGGCGCCATGCCAATCCCCCTTTGCCGTGGAGCGAGGTGGTGCTGTACGAGTTGCACATCGGCACCTTCACGCCCGAAGGCAGCTTCGCCGCAGCGGAACGGCGCCTGCCCGGGCTGCGCGCACTGGGCTTCACGGCGATCGAGATCATGCCGGTGGCGGCATTCGGGGGCACGCATGGCTGGGGGTATGACGGCGTGCTGCCCTTCGCGCCGCATGCAGGCTACGGCACGCCGGAGGACTTCAAGCGCCTGGTCGACGCCGCGCACGGGCTCGGGCTGCAGGTGTTCCTGGACGTGGTCTACAACCACTTCGGTCCCGACGGCAACTACCTCGGGCTGTACGCGCCGGCGTTTCTTTCCCAGCAGCACGCGAGCCCCTGGGGCCCGGCCCTCAACTTCGATGGCGAGGCGAGCGCGACGGTGCGCGCGTTCTTCATCCACAACGCGCTGTACTGGATCGAGGAATTCCGCATCGACGGCCTGCGGCTGGACGCGGTGCACGCCATTCGCGACACCAGCGGACGCCACATCCTGGCGGAGCTGTCAGAGCGCGTGCGTGCAGCGGCCGGCACGCGGCAGGTGCACCTGGTGCTGGAAAACGAGCACAACGAAGGCGAGTGGCTGTCCACCCGTCCCGTGCCCGGCTTGTATGACGGCCAGTGGAACGATGACTTCCACCACGCCCTTCACGTGCTCCTCACGGGCGAAACACACGGCTACTACCACGACTATGGCGGCGCGCCCCTGTTGGGCCTGGCGCACGCGTTGACCCACGGCTACGTGTTCGCGCCGGCGCCGCGCAAGGACGGCCGCCGCGCCGCACTGCGTCCTGCCGATGCCCAGCCCCTCGGGGCGATGGTCCATTTCATCGGCAACCATGACCAGGTGGGCAATCGCGCCTTCGGGGAACGGTTGGCGCAGTTGGTGCCCGCCCCTGCGGCGGAGCTTGCGCTGCTGCTGTCGCTGCTCACGCCGGCGATACCGCTGGTGTTCATGGGGGACGAGTACGGAGCGCGTACGCCATTCCTGTATTTCGCCGGATGGGAGGGCGAGCTGCGCGAGGCCGTGCGCGACGGTCGCCAGCGCGAGTTCGGCCACGCCGTGGAACCCGACACGCCCGGCCGAAGCGTCCTGCCCGATCCCTGCCATGAGCAGACACGCACGCAAAGCCGGCTGGATGCGGCACAGGCCGACGCCCCTGCGGGCCGCGACCGGCTCGCGCTGGTGCGCAGAGCGCTGACCGCCCGCGCCCGGTGGATCCAGCCGCGCCACGCCCTGCTCTGCGGCCCGCACACCGCCGAGACCGTGGGCGACACTGCCCTGCGGATGCTCTGGCAGTACAGCGACGGAGCGCAGTTGCAGTTGGAGATCAACCTGGGAGACCGGCCCGTAACCCCGCCCGACGACGGCAGTGCGCCCGTCGCGGCCGCCCCCGTGTTCGAGTTGCGCCGTGCCGGGCAAGAGCGTACGTGGCCGGCTTGGTCGGGCAGGTGGACGCTGCTGGAGGCGGCCCCATGAACGCAGAACTGAACGCATCGCTGCGCGAGCGCGCGCAGCGCGCGGGCATTGCCACGCAATACAGCACGTTCTGGGGCGACACGGCCGAGGTGCCGGCTGCCGTGGTCGAGCAGGCACTGCAGGCCATGGGCGACCACACCGACGCCCAGGCGCTGCCGGTGCCGCTGGTGCTAGAGGCTGGCCAGCCGGGGGGCGCCGCGCTGCCGGGGCACGGCGCCTGGGAGCTTGTGCCAGCGGACGAAGTGGACGCGGCGCCGCTCGCGCAGGGTGAAGGCGACACCGCTGCCTTGCCCGGTGACTTGCCTGTCGGCTACTACGTGCTGCGCCAGGCCGGGCACGAGCGCTTGGTGGTCGTGGCGCCCCCGCGTTGCTGGCTCCCCGACGCCTGGGGGGAAGGCGAGCGCTGGTGGGGTCTGGCCTGCCAGCTGTATGCGCTGCGTTCCGCCCGCAACTGGGGCGTAGGCGATTTTGGCGACGTGCAGGCGCTGGTCGATCTGGCCGCAGCCCACGGTGCGGCGTTCGTCGGGCTCAGCCCGCTGCATGCGCTGCATGCGCATCAGCCCGAGCTGGCCAGCCCGTACAGCCCGGGCAGCCGGCTCATGCTGAACCCCCTGTTCATCGATGTGCCCGCGCTCGCGGAATTCGCCGCTTGCCCCGAGGCGCAGACGCTGGTCGCCGGCATGGCCTTCCAGCAGCGCCTGCAGGCGCTGCGCGACAGCGACGCGGTGCGCTACGCCGACGTGGCGGCGGCCAAGCACGAAGTGCTCGCGCTGGTGTGGCGCCACTTCCAGCAGCACGAATTGCAGCCCGGGACAGGCCGAGGGCGCGCCTTCGCGCATTTCCTGCGGACGCACGCCGATACGGTCGGGCGCCATGCACTGCACGCGGCGATCCAGCAGCATCTGCATGCGGCCGACCCCCAGGTATGGGGCTGGCCTGCATGGCCCGCCTCCCTGCAGGATCCCGACAGCGACACCGTGGCGGCGTTTGCGCGCGAACACGCCCGCGAGGTGCACTACCACGCCTGGTTGCAGTGGGTCGCGCAGGAGCAGCTGCAGGCAGCGAGCGAACGCGCATGTGCACGCCTCCCGTTGGGCCTGTACTGCGACCTGGCGGTGGGCGCGAGCGAGGGCGGGTCCGAAACCTGGTCCCAGCGGGCGCTGTACGCCCGGGGCATGCACGTCGGAGCGCCTCCCGACCCCTTGAGCGCGCACGGGCAGGACTGGGGACTGCCTCCCATGAACCCGGTGGCGCTGGCGGCTGCGCGCTTTCGGCCACTGCGCCAGTTGCTGGCGGCGGTGATGCGACCGGCGGGGGCGCTGCGGCTGGACCATGTCATGGCTTTGATGCGCCTGTTCTGGACCGGCCCGCAAGGTGGCACCTACGTGCACTACCCGCTGCAGGCCTTGCTGGCGATCGTCGCGATCGAAAGCCACCGTCACCGCTGCGCGGTGATCGGCGAGGACCTGGGCAATGTCGCGCCGGAAATGCGCCGGGCGATGGCCGACCGCGCACTGCTGTCGTACCGGCCGCTCATGTTCGAGCGCAGCGAGGGCGGCGACTTCCGCCCGCCCGCGCAGTGGCCGGTGCGGGCGCTGGCGGTGGTCGGCACGCACGACCTGCCGACCCTGCGGGGATTTTGGGCCGGCCATGACCTCCAGGTGCGCCAGCAGCTTGGATGGCTCGATGCCGAGGGTGTCGCGCGCGGCTGGATGGAGCGCGCCCAGGACCGGGTGCGCCTGCTGTATGCCCTTGACCAGGAAGGCCTGCTGCCGCCCGGCGCCTCGCTGGACCCGCAGTCGCTGCCCGACGTGGATGCGGCGCTGGCCGCCGCCGTGCACCGCTACGTGGCCCGCACGCCCTGCTGGCTCGCCGCGGTGCAGATGGAGGACGCCATCGGCCAGCTGGAACAGGTCAATGTCCCGGGCACCGGCGAGGACGCCCATCCCAATTGGCGCCGCCGCCTCACCGTGGCGCTGGAGGACCTGACCGCCCACCCGGTGTTCGCCGAGGTCACGTCCGCGCTGCGCGCCGAGCGCGGCCAGGCCGGTCCTGCCGCCGTCGACCAGCCACTGCCCGCGCTTTCGACCGCCGACATCCCGCTGGCCACCTACCGCGTGCAGTTGAACGCCGGCCAGACCCTGGCCCAGGTGGCGCAGGCGATTCCGTACCTGCACGCGCTGGGCATCAGCCACCTGTACAGCTCGCCCGTGCTGTGCGCGCAACCCGGCAGCACCCATGGCTACGATGTGGTCGACCCCACGCGGCTGAACCCCGAATGGGGCACCGATGCCGACCACGAGGCCCTGTGCGCCGCCCTCGCCGGACGCGGGATGGGGCACCTCCTGGACATCGTGCCCAACCACATGGGCGTGGGCAGCGCCTGCAACCCCTGGTGGGACGATGTGCTGGCGCATGGCCCCGCGTCGCCCCATGCGCCCGCGTTCGACATCGACTGGGAATCTTCGACCCCGGAAATGCGCGGGCGTGTGCTGCTTCCGGTACTGGGCGACCACCTCGGCCGCGAACTGGAAGCGGGCCACCTGCAGGTGCGCTTCCACGCCGAAACCGGGCAGATGCGACTGCATTACTGGGACCACCACTGGCCGCTGGATGCGCAGCACACCGCCCGCATCGTGCGTGCCGCACCGCTGGCGGGCGCGGTCGACCCCGGCAGCGACGAGCTGGCTGAGGTGCAGTCCCTGCTCGACGCTTTCGAAGGGTTGCCGCCGCGCGACACAGCCGACGACGCCCTGCGCCAGGCGCGGCTGCGCGACGCGGCGCTGCACGGCCAGCGCCTGGCCGAGCTGGCCCGGCGGCATGCCTGGCTGCGCGACTGGATCCACGCGGCGCTGGTG